>NZ_CP011034.1:3060258-3390388 GCF_001465295.1 Pseudoalteromonas translucida KMM 520
GTGCGTACAACAAAATCAGCCACTTCTTTATATAACGGTTCGCGTTCTTCTGCTAAACGTTCTAATACATCACGAGGTGCTTCTTCTGTTTGCAGTAATGGGCGACGCTTGTCGCGTTGTGTGCGTGCAACTTGTTTTTCAATCGGTGTCTCTAGGTATACTACAATACCGCGAGCCGAAAGCTTGTTTCTAACTTCTTTACTCATTACTGAACCACCACCGGTTGCAAGTACAATACCCTGCATTTCGGTTAGATCGCCAATAACAGATTCTTCACGAAGTCTAAAGCCTTCTTCACCTTCAAGATCAAACACCCAGGCAATATCTGCACCGGTACGGCGTTCGATTTCTTGATCAGAATCAACAAATTCAAGGTGTAATTGGTCAGCGATGTGACGACCAATCGTACTTTTGCCAGCCCCCATGGGGCCAACTAGAAATATATTACGTTTCTCAGCCATATCTTTTAGTACAAACGAACTCTAAAATTTGAAATAAAACCCCGCCTAACGACCTGGCCCCAAAATTAAGGAGAGGATTATCTCAGTAATCGGTTGGGTATTTCAAGTCAATTAGCATAAAAAGCCATATAACGAGCAATTAATCTAAATAATCATCCATTAGTTAACAAAACATTAGCTTATTTTAGGGAGTATTTATTTTTCATGGTTAAAATTTGTGCAATCCAAAGTTGTATTTATCAAATTACTGATAACTTTACTACGTAATGCTATGTAAAACTCACACAGTAAAGCGCAAAATAACACTAGAGTGCACCCGAAGGGCAGCGCATGTTGGTTTTATGCTGCTATCGCATATTTTGGGAAGTAACCACACTGCATATTCTCTACTTAGTAAACTAAGTAGAGTGCTGCAAAATCAATATCAAAATATAATCACGTCCTAATCAACTTGTATCTTAGGAGTGACGAAAATCAGTAGTTCACGCTTTTCGTTAAACTCACTGGTACTTTTAAACAGTCTTCCAATATATGGAATGTCGCCCAATAAAGGAACTTTTTTGGTCGAATTAATAATTTGCTGTTGAAAAATACCACCCAAAACAACTGTTTGGCCATTTTCTACTAGTACCTGCGTTTCAATTTGTTGCGTATCAATTGCAACTGCAGGCCCTGTTCCGGTCTGTACTGTATCACCTCGGGTATCTTGAGTGATAATTAAATTCAAAATAACTTTGTTATCAGGTGTTATATGCGGTGTTACTTCTAAGCTAAGCACTGCTTTTTTAAAGCTTACTGTTGTCGCACCACTCGAGGCAGACTCAACATAAGGTATTTCGGTACCTTGTTCAATCCGCGCCTTTTGCTGGTTAGCCGCAGTAATTCGCGGACTAGCAATAATTTCACCTTTATTTTCTTCTTCAAGCGCAGTTAGCTCTAAATCAATTAACGTACCATTAGCTAGTTTAGCAATATGCATACCTATGCTAGCTGAAGGATTAGCAACCGGCAGGTTTACATTTAATCTATCAGACAAGCTTGGAATATTTCCGTTAGAGATGTTTTCAGCCCCCTCTAGGGTACCTGAAATACCATCGGTTCCTTGCTGATCACTAAAGCCCCAACGTACCCCTAAATCTTCTGTTACGTTGTCGCGTACGGTAACCATGCGCGCTTCAATTACAACCTGCTTTACGGGTATATCTAGCGTTTCGACCATACGGCGTACGCTTTCGATACTTTTTGCCGTATCTTTCATTAATAATGTATTGGTACGCTGATCAACCGACACACTCCCTCTTGGAGTTATAATGCTGTTAGTGTCCGTTTTTAGTAAGTCTGCAAAATCTTCGGCCTTTGCATAATTTAAGCGAATGTACTCGCTGTACAAAGGCTCTAAATCTTCTACTTGTTGCTTTGCTTTTAAATCTTTTGCTTCACGTGCTGCAAGCTCTTCTGATGGGGCTACCATTAAAATAGAGCCATCCATACGCTTATCAAGGCCTTTTATTCTGAGTACCACATCAAGCGCTTGATCCCACGGCACGCCATCTAAACGCAGTGTTATATTCCCCGTTACAGAATCACTGGTTACCAAGTTAAAGTCGTTGTAGCCGGCTATAATTTGCAACACTGCACGTACCGAAATGTCTTGAAAGTTCAGGGTCATTGGTCGACCTTGATATTCTTTACCACCATCAAGGTAAGCATTTTGGGTTTCGTCTTTTTCAACATTTAAGGTGAAAATGTTATCTATTTGCTGATAAGTAAACGTAAATGCTGCGTTTGGCTCAATAACAATTCTGCTTAGGTTATCTTCTTTAAACGTTTCTATATTGCTAACAATAGTACCAAAATCAAGTACATCTAATTCATATAATAAATCATCTAAAATATCAGTATGATGAAACTCAGCAATAATTTTACCGCCACTTTCATGCACTTCTATTGCGGCTTGAGTATCTTGCAAAAATACCAATACTTTAGCTTCGCCCTTTTCACCACGGCGAAAATCAATAGATTGAATACGATTAATGTAGCTACCACCAATGCTATCTGCAGCATCTTCAGTCGTTAGCGCTTGCTCGGTTAATGGATTATCAGAGATACGCAGCGAGACCAAGTTATTATTAACCTGGGTTTCATAAATTTTCAAACGCTCAAGATGTACCGTTACTTTTAAACCGTTACTTGTCATTACGCTGGTTACATTATTTATTCCAGCCAAATTAACAGCAACATCGGCTAACCCTTGCTCTAACTGTGCATTGGTAAAAAGCATTTCTATACGTGCTGGGCTATTGAACACTTGAATACTTGGTTGCAGGGTTAATTCTTCATCAAATACCAGCTGTAGTTCGGTTTCGCCTTTTAATAATGGATTATAGCGTACGTCATAAAGTAGCGGCTCAGCTACTGCAGTTTTGGCTATCAATAGTGCTAAAATCACTAATAAAGCTGACAATACACGATGAAGCGAACCTACATCCTTATACATATTTGTATGACCTTTTTTGTTATTAATTTGCGCCATCAATTGTCGCCTCTAACATTTCTAATTTAGTCTGACGCTCTTTCCAACAGCCAGACCCATCAGGGATTAATTCTATTAACTCAATATAGTCACTACTCACTTTTTTTACTTTTCCGTCGTAAGTGCCCAAGTAACTCCCTACGGTTACTCTATGCAGCGTTGCATCAGCAGCGGTAATAAGTGCCCATGTTTGGCTATTAGAACCTAGTGTGCCTTTCATCGCTAGGTTATCTAGCGGATATTTTTCTAATGGCTGGCGAACTCTATCTGGATCTGGGTGCAAACAGTTTTTAATTTGCGTTAACTTATTTTGTATAATTTCAGGTTGTGGAGCTACAAATGGGCTACGTAATTGACCCGCATTGTATTCAAAATACTCAAACTGAATGAGCTCTGGTATTTTTTCAACTCTGGGGGTTGTACTTGCTTTTACCTGATCAATAAATTCTTTTTGTTCAGAAGTGTCACTATTACAGCCACTCAATAACATTGTAAAAATAGCCACTAAAGGGAGTTTATTCATTATTTAGTCCCCTCTTCGTAGCGATATGTTTTTGCAACCACACTAAATGTTAACTGCTTTTCTCCTGATGATAAAATAGAAAAGTCATGTAAACTAACAATTCGCGGTAATTGAGCCACTTTACCTACAAACTGACCAAATTCATGATAAGTCCCCACCACTTCTATTTTTATTGGCAGCTCGGTATAAAATTCTTTTTCAACTTCAGGCAACCAACCAATTTTTAAAAAGGTTAAGCCACTGGTAGTGCCCACATAAGATAGGTCATCTAACAAGCCTGGGGTTTCATTAGAGGTTGGTAGGCGCTTTAATAGCTGAGAAAACTTATCTTCCATTTCAATCATTTGCAGACGATAAATATCCAGTTTACTGGCTACCGCATATTTGGTGCGATAAGTAGTGCGCAGCTCCACTTCTTTGGCTACCGCATTGTGATAACTGTCTATTTCATCTGAAACTAATAAGCTATAGCTAAAAAACAACACTAAACCCGCGATAAAAGCACCACAAATAACTTTAACAACAACCGGCCATTCACCGATGTTATCAAGTTCTATTTCATTCCAATCTATATCTTTAAATGCTTTTAAATCAAGGTTCATCATGTACCTCGCCAATTTTATCGAATGGTTTTACATAAAATTCCATATTAAAATCACTCAACAAACGCGAAGATTTATCGCCAGCAACAATGCCTTGCATTACTGGGCGCTCTAATAAATAAGAACTTTGCACTTCACGTAACAAGGTTGAAAGGCGATTATTTGATTCGCTTTTTCCAAGTACATGTATTTGATTACCGCGACGCTCTAGCTTAGTTAAATAAACCCCTGCAGGAACTATTTTTGCGACTTCATCCATAATTTGCGTGCCTAAATTACGACTCTTTTGCAAATTTTCAATTAAGCGCATACGCTGCTGCAGGTTTTCTTTTCTCTTATCTAGCTCTCTAATCTCTCTTATTTCTTTATCTAGCATACTTATTTCTGCACTAAGATAATTGTTTTTTAGATTTTGCCCCTCTTTTAAAGCGCCATAAAATGAGCTCAATAAATACATACTCAAAAAACATAAAACAACAACTGCAATTAATAAAGTAATAAACTTCTTTTTTGAGTCTTCACGCTGTAATTCACGCCAAGGCAGTAAATTTATATGTGGCATGATGAAAAGCTCCTCAAAGCGAGTCCGGTTGCAATAGCAAATTGCGTGCGATGACGTTGTAATACATTACGGTCAACTCTAGGAGATATTTCCATATTTACAAATGGCTCAGCTACAATTGTGTGTATACCTAACTCTTCGACTAATAAGCGCTCAAAACCGCTAATCATAGCTGTACCACCGGTTAATACAATATAATCTAGTTGATCTTTACCCGTGGTGGTTAAAAACATTTGCACCGCTCGGCGCACTTGCTGTAGCAAGGCCGTTTGAAATGGCGCAAGTACTTCAAAGGTATAATTTGGTGGCAAGTCGCCGGTTGCTTTACCAATTTCAGCTTCATCAAAGCCTTTATTATAATAGGCAACAATACTATTAGTGTATTGATCGCCACCAAACACTTGGTCGCGGGTATAAATTGTATCGCCCGCCTGCACTACACTTACTAGTGTTAATACCGCGCCAATATCAACAATAGCCACGCACTTATTAAATGCGTCACTTGGTAACTGTTGATAGTAAACATCCATTGCACGGCTTAATGCGTAGCTTTCTACGTCAACCACTTTAGCAACTAAATTCGCAGCTTCTAATGCACCAACACGTGCTTCAACGCTTTCAGTACGCGCAGCCGAAAGCAATACATTCATTTTGCTAGGATCGGCGGCATTGGTTGATAGCTTTTCAAAATCAAGATTAACTTCATCTAATGGATAAGGGATTAAGCTGTCTGCTTCAATTTCAATTTGCGATTCTAATTCAGCGTCACTTAAGGTGACATCCATGAAAATCACCTTGGTGATCACGGTCTGGCCTGAAACAGCTACCGCGGCTTCTTTTAGTGATTTAGGTAATTTTCGTTTTAATTTAGTTATTACATTACCAATTGCTTCAATATCTTGAATAGTACGCTCACTCATGGCGCCTTTTGGCATAGGTTCAATTGCAAGTGCTTCTAATCGAAGCCCAGTGTCTGTTTCACTTAACAGTACAGCTTTGATAGAGTGCGATCCTATATCAATGCCTACCATCATCGACGATGGCTTTTTAAATAGTTGACTTAGCATGTTTGCAACTTTGCCTTTGTTTTAATAATAAACAAGTTATAATTCTTATCTGAAAAAATACTATTCATTTTTTAATCAATATATACTAGCAGCCTCAACTTGTAATTGGGAGTCCATTTAGGGAAATATCAGTGATTTTATTAAAAAGAACTTTACAATTTTTTATCATTTGCACATTAATTGGACTGTTCACTTTGTTCAGCCTTTATTATTACGTTAAACCTGATATCCCCAGTGTGCAAGTTTTAAAAGACGTGCAATTACAAACTCCTATGCAAGTATTCACTAAAGATGGTCTGTTGATCAATCAATTTGGTGAAAAACGACGAATTCCGGTCACAATAGAGCAAATACCACAATCTCTCATTAATGCATTTTTAGCCACCGAAGACAGCCGTTTTTATGATCACCTTGGTATTGACCCCATAGGTATAGTCCGCTCTGCACTTGTACTTATATCTACCGGAGAGAAAAAACAAGGCGCTAGTACTATTACTATGCAGCTAGCACGTAACTTTTTCTTAACCCGCGAAAAAGCCTACATTCGTAAAGTAAAAGAAATTTTTATCGCGGTACATATTGAAAACCTATTAAGCAAAAACGAAATTCTTGAGCTGTATTTAAATAAAATTGAATTAGGTAATAGGGCGTTTGGTATTGGTGCAGCGGCGCAAGTTTATTACGGTAAAGAACTAAAAGACTTAACCCTTGCGCAAATGGCAATGATTGCTGGCCTGCCAAAAGCACCTTCAGCGCTTAACCCTATTCGCAACCCAGTGCGTGCTAAAGCGCGTCGTAATGTCGTACTTGGTAGAATGTTGTCTGAACGCTATATAACTCAAAGCGAATATGAAGAGACTATTAACCAACCTATAACGGCCTTTTTTCATGGCGCTGAAATAGATTTATACGCACCTTATATATCTGAAATGGTGCGCGCAGAAATGGTTGCTAAATACGGTATTGATAAAGCGTATAACTCTGGCTTTAAAATATTTACCTCGGTAGAGTCCCACGTTCAACAAGCTGCGCAAACGGCTTTAGTAAATAACTTACACAGTTACGACATGCGCCACGGCTTTAGAGGCCCAGAGCGTTTATTATGGGATGCACAAACACAACCAGCATTAAGCCAAGCGCAAATTCTTAGCCAGCTAAAAGATGTAAAACAGCTTGGCGACTTACAAGCCGCAGTGGTATTGGCGGTTAACGAAAAAACAGCCGACGTTTTACTAAAAAATGGTGAGCTGGCAACACTTACATGGGATAACTTAAAGTGGGCACGTAAATACATTACGCGTTACCGCCAAAGTTTTGCTCCTAAAGCTGCAACTGAAATATTAGTTCCAGGTGCACAAATATGGCTACGTAAAAATGACGATAATAAGTATTTATTGAGTCAAATTCCTGAAGCCTCTAGTGCTATTGTGTCTTTAGACCCTCAAGATGGCCGTATAAAAGCAATTGTTGGTGGTTATAGTTTTGAGCAAAGCCAGTACAACCGTGCAGTGCAAGCTAAACGCCAAGTAGGCTCAAACATTAAACCCTTTATTTACTCTGCAGCACTGGAAAAAGGCTACACTTTGGCATCAATTTTAAACGATGCCCCCATTAATCAATGGGATAAAAGCCAAGGTATTGCATGGCGTCCAAAAAACAGCCCTGCCGTTTATAATGGCCCTATTCGTATTCGCCGCGCCTTAGCGCAATCTAAAAACGTTATTTCGGTACGCCTTCTGCGTGGTGTAGGCTTACAACGCACTGCCGATCATTTACTCAAATTTGGTTTTGATAATAAAGACATTAATCGCAGTGAATCTTTAGCACTTGGTAGTGCTTCAATTTCTCCATTAGAACTTGCTCGTGGTATGAGCGCGTTCGCTAATGGCGGGCATTTAATAGAACCGTATTTTATATCTGAAATTCAAGATGCCTTTGGTACCGTGTTATTTAAAGCAAACCCAGCTCTAGCCTGCGATGACAACCCCCAGCCCCTCGCTGTTACAAATAACAGCAGCCTAGCGATAGAAAACATTGAGCAGGGCGAAAAAGCGCAGCAAACAGTACAATGCGCCCCGCGTATTATTTCTAAACAAAATGCATTTTTAATTGCAGATGCTATGAACAGTGCCATTTGGGGCGGCGGAAGCTGGAGCAATAAAACAGGCTGGACGGGAACTGCATGGCGAGCACAGCGTTTAGGGCGTCGTGATTTATCGGGTAAAACAGGTACCACAAACGATTCTGTTGACACTTGGTTTAGTGGTTTTAACCGCAATGTACTCACTTCAGTATGGGTTGGCTTTGACAATCCGGGCAATACTCTAGGTCGTTCTGCATATAACAACAACCTTGATAGTGGTCAAATAACAGGGGCTGAATCGGGCGCAAAAACAGCTCAACCGGCATGGAATGAATTTATGAGGGCAGCTCTTGATGGGCAACCAGAAGCGCCAATTGAACCACCTGAAGGATTAGTGTCTATTCGTATTGATTTAGCGACTGGCTTATTAAGCCACAAAAATGATTATACTAGCCGCTTTGAATACTTTGAAAAAGGCACTACCCCAACTAGTTATGTGCTTTCGCAGCCAAGCGATATTTTTGAAGAAAACACCAAAACAGAAGAAGAGCTATTTTAACCATAAGCGCATACTCATTAGCTAAATGACTAAATAACCAGAGCTCAGGTTAAATAGTTAATTACGCTAAAAAAACGGCAACCTCTTTAGGTTGCCGTTTTTGTTTTGTTTACGAACCATTTATTACTTTAAGTTTTTTATCAGCCAATATAAGTCAGAATGAACGCCTGCAGCAGTCACTTCCTTGCCGGCACCTGGGCCTTGTATAATCAAGGCATTATTGCTGTACCACTGGCTGTTAATAACAAAAATATTATCACCCGGGGTTAAGTTTGCTAATGCGTCATTGGGCGCAACATACGCTAACCCTACTTTGGCCGTTACGCTATCGTGCTCAATACTCAGTAAACCTGTATAACGAAGTACCGCGTTTTGTAATTTTGCATTGCGCGCATGCTCTTCAATAAAAGTATCGAGCTTATGTTTATTAGCTAAAAAGTCATCCCAACTACCTAGCGCTAGCTCATCGGGCATTAATGGCGCTAAGGCAATGTCGTTAAGGTCTAACTCAACTCCTAACTCTCGCGCTAAAATAAGGAGCTTACGCTGCATATCTCGTCCCGATAAATCTTCACGCGGATCGGGTTCAGTAAAGCCCATTTGTTGCGCTTCAAGTAATAAGTCAGAAAATGCAGTGGCGCCATTATACATACTACATAACCACGATAGCGTACCCGAAAAAACGCCTTCTATGCGTGTTATTTTATCGCCACTGTTTTGTAAGTCTGCAAGGGCAAAGTTAATTGGTAAACCGGCACCCACACTGGCGTTATAGCGCCAATGTAAATTACGCTGTGCAATATTGTGTTGCAACGCTTTATACCAAGGAGTTGGCGCGGTACCAGCATACTTATTAGCACTAATTAAATGACAATCAAGTGCAACAAAATCTGGGTATAGCTGGCTAAATTGCTCACTGGCGGTTATATCTATAACCACTTTATGCTCGTAATCAAGCAGGCCAATAGCCGTTAATAAATCTTGGCTGTTATAGTCAACAGCCTCTAGTTGCCATTGGTTTTTCCAGTGCTGTACATTTATGCCGCTGGGATTAAATAGCAGTTTTTGCGAACGTGCTAATCCTACTAACTTAATATTAAAGTCGGTTGATAAGCGTGCTAGTTGCGCCGATAACTGGCTAACAAACACATCCCCTACGTTACCAAGCCCTGCTACTATTAAGGCAATTTCTTGGCCTTTAGTGATCAGTTTATCGTGCAACACATTAAGCACATCACTATCAATAAGTTGATCCGTCAATAGCAATACATAACCACTATCTTGATGCACAAAGCGTGGTTCAATATTATGCAAATTGAGCAGTTCGCGTGCTTGAGTGCTCAATGAATTTATATCTTGCTCAGGGGCAACTAGCGCGCAACCATGTAGGTTAGACTCACTAATATTGGCTCTTCCAGCAAAGTAACTAACTACTTGATGGGTAGCTACTGCCGGTACTATTAGGTAAGTTTCACCCGCGCTACTAAAATGATGCAAACTATGTTGAATAAGCTGGCTAACCTGAGTTACCTCGCCCTCAACTAGTCCTTCAACACTAAGTAAATCTATATTTTCTAATGTAGTAATAAAACGTTTTTGTTTTACACAGCCCTCTTTCACTACATTTGTTGAGCTTGCTTGCACATCAAAACTACTGCGCACCGCAAGCTTTATATCGGTATTTTTAAGTGGCGATAATGTTTTAGCGTGTAAAACGGGATTACCTAATCGTGCCAACAAGTTAGCTTGTGCTCTACATACCTTAGCGTATTTAATGGCCTTGTTAACTTTACGTGGGTCGGTACTAAATATCCCTTGTGTATCGGTCCAAATATAGACTTGTTTAGCATTACAATAACTTGCCAATAAGGTTGCACTGTAATCACTACCATTGCGACCAAGAGTGACCGTATCGCCCATGGTATTAGCCGCAATAAACCCTGTTACCACGTTAATTTTGTGCTGGCTAATAAGCTCACTACACTGCTGCGTATTTTGGCTATGCAATAATTGTCCACCACTTAGCGTAAACAAGCCTCTTGCGTCTTGCATGCATGCAGCAACATTAAGTTGCTGTAAATACGCTGCGAGCAAACGAGCTGACCACAACTCACCATGGGCGAGTAACGCTGCTTCTTGCAACTGCTCAGTACTCGCTAATTTAGTAACTAAACTTAGCTCTTCATTTAGCGTGGTTAAGGCGCTGCGCTTTAAATCCCCCTGCAGTAACTGCGTTATTAAATCACTTTGATGATTGTTTAACTGCAATACAATATCAGCGAGCGCTTGAGTATCGTGCTGCTGATAACTTTGCCACAGTTTTACTAATGTATCTGTGGTTTTCCCCGCAGCCGATACCACTACACAATCACCAGGCTGAGCTTGCCCTAAAATTATTTTTGCAACGCTTTTATAGCGCTCGGCTGAGCTTAAACTCGAACCACCAAATTTATGAATATTATTAGTCATATTAATTACCACAACGCCGGGTGAGCAGCGCTCAATTTAACATTACTACTTGCGCTAGCACCTGCTTTACCTGCGTTATTGTGCTGGCCTGGTTGCACTAAATTAAATACCCGATCAAAGTCTGCTAATAAATCTGCTACATCTTCAATACCTACCGACACACGAATAAGCGTATCGCCAACGCCAGCGGCTAAACGAGCCTCGGCTTCCATTCCTGCATGCGTCATTGTTGCTGGGTGGCATATTAAGCTCTCTACGCCACCTAAAGATTCAGCTAAGCTAAATGTTTGTAGGTTTGTTAAAAATGCTGCGGCGTCATTCACATCACCTTTAATGTCAAAACTAACCATGCCACCAAAACCAAGTTGCTGTGCTTTAGCTAATTCATGTTGTGGATGCGACTCTAGCCCCGGGTAATATACTTGGCTAACAAATTTTGAGCTTTCAAGGTACTTAGCAATAGCTAAGGCGTTTTCTTGATGCTGCCGTAAGCGTACATTTAAAGTACGCAAGCCACGCAAGGTTAAATAACTATCGAACGGTGCCCCCGTTATGCCAATATTATTTGCCCACCAAGCCAGTTCTTCACCTAGTGCGTCAGTTGCAGCAATAACCGCACCGCCAACCACATCTGAGTGGCCATTTATGTATTTAGTGGTTGAGTGCACCACAATATCAACGCCAAATTTAATCGGATTTTGTAATGCGGGCGATAAAAAAGTGTTATCTGCGGCGACCAAAGCACCGCATTGCTTAGCAATATCGGTTACTGCTTTAATGTCAGTTAAACGTAAAATAGGATTGCTCGGGGTTTCTATCCAAATTAACTTAGGTTTAATTACTAAAATTTGCTGCAAACTTTCTGGTTTAGTTAAATCTAACACTTCGAGCTTTAATAGGCCGCGCTTTTGTAATGAGGTAAATAAACGGTAGCTGCCGCCATAACAGTCGTGGGGGATCACTAACGTATCGTCATTATTAAGCAGCTGAGTGGCTAAATGTACGGCAGCCATTCCTGTTGCAGTAATAATGCCGCGAGCGCCACCTTCAAGCTCGCTGAGTGCTTGGGCTAAAGTATCACGATTTGGATTACCACTACGGCCATAGTCATATTGACGTTTTTTATCAAAGTCGGCAAACGAATAAGTGGTTGATAAATACAGCGGAGGTACAACCGCGCCATGGTGCTTATCAGCATCGACACCACTGCGAACTGCAATTGTCGCTTTATTTTTTTCGCTCATATTTATTACCTGCTTTATTTAGATGTTTAGACGTCTAAAACATTAATTCATTCAACTTAAGAAGTCAAAACATTTAAACACCTAGCCTTCTGTGCAACAAGTATTTGACTAATTTGTTTAAATCGATAGAATTTCACGCATATTCACGCTATTTTTTAGTAGGGTGAGCAATTAATAATCTGAGGCAACGATACATCTTATGGCAAAATGGAATGGCGAGTATATTCACCCATACGCAGAACACGGGAAAAAATCAGAGCAAGTTAAAAAGATCACCGTTTCGATCCCGCTAAATGTATTAAAAGTACTAACCGATGAACGCACCCGTAGGCAAATTAATAACTTACGTCATGCAACTAATAGCGAGCTATTATGTGAAGCGTTTTTACATGCGTTTACCGGGCAACCGTTACCTAACGATGATGATTTACGTAAAGATAACGCCGAAAAAGTGCCTGAAGAAGTGAAAAAAATAATGCAAGAAATGGGCTTAGAAGTTCCTGTTTTAAACGAAGACTAAACAGCTGCTTTTAAACAAAAAAACCTCAGCCATGCTGAGGTTTTTTTATGGCTATAAATTACACTGAAGTAACTTAACACCGAGTAAATAATGCTGCTTATTCCATATAGTTTGCTGGCAGCTCTATTTGCGCTACGCCTGAAGCAATAGCCGCTAATGCAACCGCTTTAGCAATACGCGGCAATAAACGCGGGTCCATAGGTTTAGGAATAATATACTCTGCACCAAACGCTAGCTTATCTACACCGGCTGCTTTTAGCACTTCTACCGGAACCGGCTCTTTGGCAATGCTGCGAATAGCTTCAACCGCTGCAATTTTCATTTCATCGTTAATTTCACTAGCACGTACATCAAGCGCACCACGGAAAATAAACGGAAAACACAACACGTTATTAACTTGGTTAGGGTAATCTGAGCGCCCTGTTGCCATAATTAAATCGCTACGTGCGCCGTGTGCCAGTGCCGGATCAATCTCAGGATCTGGGTTCGAACAAGCAAATACGACTGGCCTTGCCGCCATTAATTTTAAATCATCGGCCGATAACAAGTTAGGGCCCGATACACCAACAAATACGTCGGCATCTTCAATTACATCTTGTAATGTGCGCTTATCGGTATTGTTAGCAAATAACTGTTTGTACTCGTTTAAATCATCACGGCGAGTGTGAATAACACCTTTACGATCAAGCATATAAATATGTTCACGCAGTGCACCACACTTAATTAATAACTCCATACAAGCAATCGCAGCAGCGCCGGCACCTAAACATACAATAACTGCATCTTCAATATCTTTGCCTTGCACTTCCAGCGCATTTATCATGCCTGCAGCCGTTACAATAGCCGTGCCGTGCTGATCATCATGAAAAACAGGAATACTACAGCGTTCAATAAGCGCCTTTTCAATTTCAAAACACTCAGGTGCTTTAATATCTTCAAGGTTAATACCGCCAAAAGTATCAGCAATATTAGCCACAGTATTTATAAAGTCTTCGGTAGTGCGGTGTTTTACTTCAATATCAATTGAATCAATACCTGCAAAGCGTTTAAATAACAACGCCTTACCTTCCATTACCGGTTTTGATGCTAACGGGCCTAAATTTCCTAAGCCTAAAATGGCAGTACCATTGGTGATCACTGCAACCAAATTACCTTTACCTGTGTACTTATAGGCATTTACAGGGTCAGCAGCAATTTCACGCACCGGCTCAGCTACACCGGGGCTATAAGCTAAAGCGAGATCATGAGCCGTTTCTGCAGGCTTGGTTAGCTCAATGCTGATTTTACCTGGAACGGGGTGAGAGTGATAATGTAGTGCTTGTTCACGAAAGTCCGACATAACGCGATTATATCCTGCAATTTAAGTTAAAGTGAGAGGGAGTAAAGCGACACTTAACATGCCTTAAAGTACGATACCCTTATTATTTTTAAATTCCAAGCAATATCAGGTCTATCCTGTTATATGCTAGATCTGTTAATTTTAAGCGAATTTTCAGCAACTTCGATAAAAACACTGCTACTTTTCATAAATATAAATTGTGCTAAAAGACACTTTTTAAGCTTATTTTAGTTAAAAGTATTATTCATAAAACAGTGTTTATAAAACGTAAATAAAATCAGCTAAAAGCGATTATTTATTCTGCTTTAACAACACATAGCTTCATGTTGGCTACTTTTAGAAACCGAGTTTAAAATTAAGCTATTAAAAATATAGAGAATATTACGTCATTTGTCTGCAAAGGTTTATGCATACCGAGAATAAGAACAGGAAATAGTTATGCAAAGGCAAAAACTTAAAACTAACGAGGTTAGGGGGAAGTTAGAGGATTTTTAGGCATAAAAAAAGCATCCTAAGATGCTTTTTTTAACTAAATAGCAATAATTACTTTTTGCTACCAAGTGCACCGAAACGCTTGTTGAAACGATCAACACGTCCGCCAGTGTCTAAAATCTTTTGCTTACCAGTGTAAAACGGGTGACACGCAGAACAAACGTCTAGGTGAATATTTTTACACAGAGTAGAGCTAGTTTCGAATTCGTTTCCACATGAACAAGTTGCAGAAATTACTTCGTACTTAGGGTGAATACCTTCTTTCATAGAAACCTCTAGTTAAGGCCGCATCGCTCTCCAAACCCGGAGTCTGGCACCATACGTCGTTAAAACAAATTTATTGGTGGCGGATTTTATCCAACAACCATCAAGCACACAAGCATTAATTAGTATTTTTGCTAAAAAAATAACCATTTTGAGTAAACAAGGTTATTTGGTAGTAGGTTTTTAGCTGTATTTTTAGTACATTAGGGCCAAGTATTAGCACGCCCTCCCCCATTATTTTTTTAACAGTTGAGTTACTATGTATTTTGTTGAAGTTGCTATAAAAGTTCCACTACCGCGCACCTTTGATTATAAAGTAGATAGCCAGCTTGGTGAAGCTTCAGCGCCATTAAAACCCGGAATGCGGGTGTTAGTCCCCTTTGGTAATCAACGTAAAGTAGCCGTAGTTTTAGCGCTTAAAACAACAACCGAAGTGCCTGAAAACAAAATAAAGGCAATTTTTGAAATTATCGACGATACCCCAATTTTATCTGCAGAGCACATAGAGTTACTACGCTTTACGGCACGTTATTATTGCTACCCGCTGGGTGAAACCATTCATATTGCATTGCCAAGCGCACTACGCCAAGGCGAATCGCCTGATAAAACCAGCATTAATATGGTAGCCCTAACTGAAAAAGGCGCGCTGCTGCCGTCATTAAAAGCTAAAACTCAGCTTAATTTACTAAAACAGCTATCGCAATCAGGCAAGTCGTCATTAACCGAGTTAAAAGCTTTAGGCTTTAGTAAAAAAACCATTGATAGCTTAATAGATAAGGCACTCATAACGCAGTCAATTGAGCATGATAATCACTGGCAAAGTGTAGCCCCAACAGTGGGTAGCAAACCAACACTTAACAAAGAGCAAGCGGTAGCCTGCACCACAATTAATCAAAGCAGCGATTTTAGCAGTTTTTTATTAGAAGGTGTAACCGGTAGCGGCAAAACAGAAGTGTACTTACAATGTTTAGAAGAAGTACTAAAGCGCGGCGAACAAGCACTAGTATTAGTGCCCGAAATAGGCTTAACCCCGCAAACAGTTAACCGCTTTCGCCGCCGTTTTCCCGACACCCCCATTATGCTTTGGCATTCAGCTTTAACCGATAATGAACGCTTACAAACCTGGCGTTTTTGCGAAAAAGCCAGCTGCGCCATAGTAATAGGCACACGTTCGAGTATTTTTCTGCCATTTTTAAAGCTCGGCATGATAGTGGTTGATGAAGAGCATGACTCGTCTTTTAAACAGCAAGACACGCTGCGCTACCATGCCCGTGATTTAGCTGCGTATCGTGCATATCAGCATAAAATCCCGCTTATATTAGGCAGTGCAACACCGGCACTCGAAACTCTGCACAAAGCAATTAATAATAAATACCAACTGCTGAGCCTTACAGAGCGTGCGCAAACCGCTACCGATAACCAATTTAAATTACTCGATATGAAAGGCCAGCCCGACCAAGCAGGCATTGCGCATGCCAGCCTTGCTACCATGCGCCAACATTTAAAGCGCGGCAAACAAGTGATGGTGTTTTTAAATCGTCGTGGATTTTCGCCCACGTTAATTTGCCATGAATGTGGCTGGTTAAGCGAATGCAAGCGTTGCAGCACCAGCGCCACTTTTCATAAAGCGATTGGGCAAATGATTTGCCATCACTGTGGCGATCAATATCATGTTCCACACCAATGCCCCGACTGCGGTAGCACGCAAATTTTTCCTAATGGTAAAGGCACTGAGCAAATAGAAGAGTTTTTATCGAGTGAATTTCCACAAATTCCTGTTACACGTATCGACCGCGACTCTACTCGTCGTAAAGGCAGCCTTGAAAAAGCACTGGATGAAATAAACCTAGGCGGCGCGCGCATTTTAGTTGGCACGCAAATGTTAGCTAAAGGACATCACTTTGCCGATGTAAGTTTAGTGGTTATTTTAGACGTAGACAGCGGCTTGTACTCCTGTGATTTTAGAGCAACTGAGCATTTAGCCCAACTTGTTACGCAAGTGGCCGGACGTGCTGGGCGCTCAGGTGAGGCAGGCCAAGTGTTATTGCAAACACATTTTCCTGAGCACCCACTATTACAAGATTTGGTTAATAATGGTTATCAGGATTTTGCTCGCTTTGCATTGCGTGAACGTGAAGATGCAGACCTACCACCAATCACAAATATGGCCATTGTTCGCGCCCAAGGACACAATATAAAACAAGTCGTCGATTTTTTGACAGATTTGGTTCCAGTAAGCGGGGTAACTGGTATACAATTGCTCGGTCCAATACCTGCTCCTCTCGAAAAAGTAGCTGGTATGTATCGTTTTCAATTACACATTCAAGCGCAAGATCGCCGCGTATTGCACCAATATCTTGCGCAAATGGTTGATTATCTAAGCACTAGCAAACTTGCACAAAAAGTACGCTGGAGCCTAGACGTAGACCCTATAGACATGATTTAGGTTAAGGCCAAAATAAAGCTATGGCACAGCACGATTACATTAACAAAAAACCAGCAAACCGCAAAAAAGCGAAATCTGCACCCGCTAAAAAACCCTTTCCAATACTGTTAGTTTTAATTGTTACTTTATTGGTGGCAGGTTTTGCTTATGGCTTATGGTTTATTAAAAATAACGCCGATCCTGAGCTAGTTGAAAAACAAGCTAACCCTGTACCTACAACCCCTGTAGAAGTTGTTGTACCACGTACGCCTGCGTTTATTAAAGAAATTAGAAACCACGAAATTCAGGTTGAAGTAAAAGAACTTGAACAAAAAGGCCCTTACGTTATGCAGTGCGGCTCGTTTAGAACCTACCCGCAGGCTGAATCGTTAAAAGCTAAAATAGCCTTTGCAGGGCTTATTTCTGAAATAAAAGAGACCACAGGCAGCAGTGGCATTTGGTATAAAGTACGCTTAGGCCCTTATAAAACCAAGCGCCAAGCTGAGAGCGATAAAAATAAACTTAAACGTGTAAAAATAGTCGGCTGCGGAATTTGGGGCTGGACTTGAAAATAAACCATTCACCCATATAACCTCTTCATAATCGTTTTTTACGAGTTGCCCCTGCAGCTCGATGATGAGGAATAATATGACTACTATCGTAAGTGTACGCCGCGGCAACAATGTTGTAATTGGCGGCGACGGCCAAGTTTCGCTTGGTAATACAGTAATGAAGGGCAATGCCCGTAAAGTTCGACGCCTCTATAATGGCAAAGTAATTGCTGGCTTTGCCGGCGGTACTGCTGATGCCTTCACTCTTTTCGAACGCTTTGAAAGCAAACTAGAAATGCACCAAGGTAACCTCACTAAAGCCGCGGTTGAAATGGCCAAAGACTGGCGCAGCGATCGCGCTTTGCGCAAGCTCGAAGCGCTGCTTGCTGTAGCCGACGAAACGGCCTCTTTAATCATTACCGGTAATGGTGATGTAGTACAGCCAGAAAATGACTTAATTGCCATTGGCAGTGGCGGTAATTTTGCCCAATCGGCAGCAACTGCTTTACTGGAAAACACCGATTTAAGTGCTCGCGAAATAGTAGAAAAAAGCCTAACCATTGCAGGCAATATCTGCGTATTCACTAACGACTTTCAAACTATCGAAGAATTGTAATAGGAACCGCTATGTCTGCTATGACCCCAAGAGAAATTGTTCACGAGCTAGATCAGCACATTATTGGTCAAGCAAAGGCTAAAAAAGCCGTTGCTATTGCACTGCGTAACCGCTGGCGCCGGATGCAGTTAAGTGATGATTTACGTAATGAAGTAACGCCTAAAAATATTTTAATGATTGGTCCAACGGGTGTTGGTAAAACCGAAATTGCGCGTCGTTTAGCTAAACTTGCTAACGCGCCATTTATTAAAGTAGAAGCAACTAAGTTCACCGAAATTGGCTATGTTGGTAAGGAAGTAGAAACCATCATTCGCGATTTAGTCGATGTTGCGATTAAAATGACGCGTGAGCAACAAACTAAAAAGTTTAAGCATCGCGCTGAAGAAGCAGCCGAAGAGCGTATTTTAGACGCGCTTTTACCACCAGCTAAAGATCAATATGGCGAAAGCCAACGCGATGACAGCTCTTCAACTCGTCAAACGTTTCGTAAAAAGCTACGTGAAGGCCAATTAGATGACAAAGAAATCGAAATTGATTTAGCTCAAGCACAACCAAACGTAGAAATTATGGCTCCTCCTGGTATGGAAGATATGACCAACCAGTTGCAAAGCATGTTTCAAAACATGGGTGGCGATAAGCGCACTAAACGTAAGCTAAAAATTAAAGAAGCCTTTAAACTATTAAGCGAAGAAGAAGCCGCTAAGCTAGTTAACCCTGAAGAGCTAAAAGAGCAGGCTATTTTTGCAGTTGAGCAAAATGGTATTGTGTTTATTGATGAAATAGACAAAATTTGTAAACGCGGTGACACATCAGGTCCAGACGTTAGCCGTGAAGGCGTACAACGCGATTTACTACCATTAATTGAAGGTTGTACGGTTAGCACTAAGCATGGCATGGTTAAAACTGATCATATGCTATTTATTGCCTCTGGCGCATTTCAAATGGCTAAGCCATCAGACATGATCCCTGAACTACAAGGTCGTCTTCCTATTCGTGTAGAGCTTGAAGCACTTACTGCTGATGACTTTAAACGTATTTTAACAGAGCCGCATGCATCGCTTACCGAGCAGCAGCGTGAACTGCTTAAAACTGAGCAAGTTACTATTGAATTTAGTGATGATGCAATTGAGCGCATTGCTAAAGCCGCTTGGCAAGTTAACGAAAAAACCGAAAATATCGGTGCTCGTCGCTTACATACGGTAATGGAAAAACTAATGGAAGAAATTTCATATGACGCTTCAGAGCAAGCCGGAACATCACTGCTGGTTGACGCCGCTTATGTTGAAAAACACTTAGGTGCGCTGGTTGAAGATGAAGACTTAAGCCGCTATATTCTTTAATTAAAATTAGCTGCATAAACAGTTATACTAAAAGCCTCCGCACTGGGGGCTTTTTAATGAGATAAAAATGAAACACGTAACAAACGTACATTACCACAGCGTTAGCAAAAATTTAGATGTTTACTTTGATGATGACAGCCAAGCCGTCTTTAGTTGTGAATTTTTACGTGTGCACTCTCCTTCTGCAGAAGTGCAAGGGCATGGCTCAGGGCCAATGAAATTAGTATTCAATAAACAGTCTGTTGGTATTAAAAACATTGCTCATGTTGGTCATTACGCACTGCGTATAGATTTTGACGATGGTCACAATAGCGGGCTATTTAGCTGGCAATATTTTGCAAAGCTACAGGCGCAGCAAACAACTCTATGGGATGAATATTTAAAGCGGGTTAGTGAGCACAATAACTCTAAAGACAGCGTACCCATAAAGTTTATTCCTTAAACTATACGGGTACTTTATTGCTAAGTTTTAAACCTTAAATTTGTCAATTGCAGCAAAAAGCACTCGTGCTTGCGCTGATACTTCTTCGCTTGTTTGCGCATTGTTAGCAGCGTGCCCTGAGGTGTTTCTGGCAATATCACGAATACTTACCACATTTTTATTTACTTCAGATGCTACTTGGCTTTGCTGATCAATTGCTACAGCAATTTGTGTGCTCATTTCCATAATCGTTTGCACATCTTCGGTTATTGCTCCGAGTAACTCACCAGCTCTATTTGCTTGCGACGCACTTTCATCACCTTGTGAGCGACACTGGTGCATAATACTCACCACTTCTTGAGTGCGCTGTTGTAGAGTATTTATTATACCTTCTATTTCACTTGTAGACTCTTGTGTTCGCTGAGCCAATGAGCGCACTTCATCTGCAACCACAGCAAACCCTCGGCCTTGCTCGCCCGCTCTAGCGGCTTCAATAGCGGCGTTTAACGCTAACAAGTTAGTTTGATCGGCTATTGCACGAATAACATCAAGCACAGAACCTATTGTTTCACCGTCTTTTTCTAATAAAGAAACAACACTTGACGCATGCTCTAAAGAATCAGACAACCCTCTAATATGCGCGACGGTTGACTCAACCTCACTACGACCTTGTTGCGCACTTAAATTAGTTGATTCTGCTTTTTTAGCCGCAGCTTCGGTATTATGTGAAATATCTTGAATGGTCGCCTGCATTTCGGTCGCCGCGGTGGCCACCATATCGGCTTCATGTAATTGATCTTGCATACCCGAGCTGGTTGCTGCGGTACTTTCTGATAAATTTTCAGTAGCGATATTTAACGCATTTAAAGCCCCATTCACCTCGTTTATAAGGCTATTAAAGTCACCAATTAAGCTATTAAAATCTTTCGACATAATCGTAATTTCGTCATTGCCAATTTGCTCAATAGTTACTGTTAAATCATTATTGCGTCGAATCTTGTTTATAGATTGGTAAATACGCTCTACAGGTACAATAATAGAGCGACTGGTTAAGTAAACCAGGGTTAAAACTATAATACCCGATATAATAAACACCATAATAGCGACCGACTGTGCTTTAGCTATACTGGCTTCAACTTGCAATTTAGTATCTGCTACTAGCTGCATTACCAACTGATCACTTTGCTCTACACTTTGTTGCATGCGGCCAAGTGCGCCTGAGTCTAGATCGACACCTAATTCAAGCTGCGCTTTTACCAATGCTTGAAAGGCACTTTGATAATTAGACAGTAGGCTTTTTAAGTTACTTTTAATATTTTGACTTAGTGATGAGCTCGCTATTTTTTGCTGTAACGTATCAACATGATCTTGAAAACTTGCTAAATATTTTTCATCTAAACGTAACATAAAGTCTTTTTCGGCACGTCTTAACTGTAGCATTAGGGTCAATAGTTGATATTCATCTTGTTGATTGAGCAAACTTTCTACTTCGTGTACAGCACTTCGCAGTTGCCCATAAAGCCCATCGTCTTGATGTAAGCCAATACTTTTTTGCAGCCGCACAACATCATTAAAATCACTGTAAAAGCTTTTTATTAAACGCGTATAGAGGGTTATCTGTTGTGTATCAATCTCTGAGTCTTGCATTTGCGATTGTAGTTCAATTATTTGTTTATTTAACTGTGCGTACTCTTGTTCAAATAATGAGAGTGCTTGTGGCTGTTTATAAAACAAAAATGTTTTTTCATGTGCACTTAACTGCAACTGATGAATGTTTAACTGCTCGGCCTGTTGCGTGATATTAGTTAACTTTAACGTGGTTTGTGAACCTGTGATAATTACATATAAAAAAGCCAGCATGGCCAAAGCAACTGTTAAAGCATTTAGCTGTAAACGTCGCTTAATGGTCACGTTTTGTAAAACAATCATTGTTACACCTTTAAAAATTTAATGAGCAACTTTGTTACTTACACTTAAATAACTTAAGCTTTTAACAAAGAAATAAATACCGAAAAACACTAAAACACCTGCACTGCTGAGCACTATTTAAAGTGACGTTATTTAACTTACTTAGCCACGCAATTATTTAGTCGCGGATTATATGCCAGCATTAACTTAAGGCCTATAAATTGTATAGGCCAATGATTACAAATTATTTATTAGCGGCCTACTTTGCCTAAATTTACTGCGATTAAGTCGTTGTTATTGCATATAAGGAGGGTATACTGAAGTATAAACTAATGTATCTTTTGAGGATAAAATAATGGATTACAGCACTTCTGATTTATGTGACCACTTTGCCGATGTGGTTGACGTGCTTGAACCTATGTTCATCAACTTTGGTGGCCGACACAGCTTTGGTGGCCGCATTAAAACGGTTAAATGTTTTGAAAATAATGAACTTATCCGTGAATTACTTTCTCAAGATGGTACAGACCTAGTGCTACTTATTGACGGTGGCGGTTCTACTCGTCGTGCACTTATCGATATTGAACTGGCCGAACTTGCACTTGAAAACAACTGGCAAGGTATTATTGTTTACGGGGCTGTACGCCACGTAGACGAAATTGAAGAGCTTGATTTAGGCATTCAAGCCATTGCCTCTATTCCGGTTGCAGCAGATAGCCAAGGCGCAGGCGAAGACGGCATTGGGGTTAACTTTGCTGGCGTATCGTTTTTTGATGATGACTTTATTTATGCCGACAGCACCGGCATCGTATTATCGGCAGAAGAGCTAGAACTGGAAATCGTAGAAATTTAACGTGGCGCACTATTTAAACGTTTACGATGAAAGCGCGGTTAAGTCGTTTTGCACTAGTCGCGCTAACGAAACCAAAGTATGGCAGTCAATGTCATTACTCGATACCGACGTAAATATACAACAAGCGCTTAGCGATGCCGCACAATTTGGCATGCGCTACGTGTTACTGGGTATTTGTGAAGATATTGGCCCAAAAGCAAACTTAGGAGCCGGGGGTGCAGAGCAAGCATGGCCGGCTTTTTTACAACGTTTTTTAAACCAGCCTTATAATCAATTTATTGCCACGCAAAAAGTACTGTTACTTGGCGAAGTGCACACCGCTGATTTAATGGCGCAAAGCGCTCTACTCGACAACCAAAACCCTGCCCATTTAACACAGTTGCGTGAGCTATGTGAGCAACTTGATCAACGCGTAGAAGCTATATTAAGTTTAATATTTAAAGCGGGGCTTGAACCCATTGTTATTGGTGGTGGCCATAATAATTGCTTAGGTATTATAAAAGCGTTAGCTAAGTATAAAAACACCGCTATTAACGCTATAAATTTTGATCCCCACGCTGACTTTCGAGAATGCGAAGGCCGCCACAGTGGGAATGGCTTTAGCTATGCGTACAGCGCGCAGTGTTTAAAGAGTTACCATGTTATTGGCTTGCACGAGCTAAAAAACAATCAAGCTATTATAGATGCGTTAACCGCAGCTAATTTTACTTTTAATAGCTATCAGTCAATCGCCGTTAAGCGTGAAATTAATCTAACTCAAGCAGTGAGTAATGCGCTGGAGAGTTTTGATGCAGCACCTCTAGGCGTTGAGGTTGATTTAGATAGCATTGCATTTATGCCTGTAAGTGCTTATACCTGTAGTGGTTTTAGTGTAAGTGACGCTGAGCACTTTGTACATTTAGCCGCAAGTAACCGCCATTCTCACTATTTACACTTATGCGAAGCAGCTCCTATTCAACATCCCAGCGGGATTGAAGCCGGTAAAGTGCATTGCGGACAAGTTATTAGCGCACTAGTGAATAGTTACCTGCAAGCCAAAGAGTCCGTTTAATTACTTTGCTGCTGTGCTAATTGCCACTGCTTTAACCAGCTCATTAAACCAACACTGCTTAATGGGTGGCCAAAATAATAGCCTTGTGCGGCATAGCCTTTTAGACTTTTTACAAATTTAAGCTGATCTAGGGTTTCAACCCCTTCAAAAATAACCTTAGTACTTTGTTGATTATGCATTTGCACCATACCAACAACTAAGCTGCGAATATTGTTTTGATTACTAAAATCAGCAGTTAATGCTGGTGCGACTTTAATGTACTCTACCGCTAAACTAGGTAACTTAGAGAGCGAAACGGGGTTATCGCCCAAGCCATCAACACACACTTTTAAGCCTATATTATTAAGCCGCGCAATCATGGCTCGTCCTTTGTCATCTAGGTTAGTAAAAATATGTAGCGGGCACTCAACAATTAAATCGCCAGGCCTTAAGTTATGCTCTTTCATAGCACTCGTTACAAATTCTACAAACTCTTCATTGAGCATTTCAGGGCCAAATACATTAATGCTCAATGGCACTGCAAAGCCCTCCATACGTAATGCCATTGCAAGTTCAGCGGCGCGCTCTATAACAAATATAGCCAGTGGGTAAGCAAGCCCTGCAATTCTAATATCATCAATAAAACGACTCGCTGAAAGTATGCCTTGCTTAGGATGCTGCCAGCGCAGTAATAGTTCTAAAAACTCAATTTGGCCATTATCATTTACAATAACCGGCTGAAAATACAGCTCGAACTCATTGGTAAAGTCAATTTCTGCAAGCTCTTTTAATCGTGCTTGCTGCTCTAACTGCTCGATCATCATTTGTTGATGATAAGCAACTACCTGTTGTTTTGGCTGGCTATCAAGTGCTAAGTAAGCCGATTTAATTAAATTATCAAAGTCATCATCTTGCTCATTACAATGTACATAGCTTGCTCTTGCGGTCACTTCTATAGTGCAGTTAGCTACATTAAAGGGTTTAAGTGTAGCGCCGAATATTTCGGTTATTATTTTTTCATGCAAGTGTTTATGGCTGGCTAAATTACAAATGAAGGCAAAGTTAAGCCCTCCTAAATGGGCTAGTTTTTCATCGTCTTCTAACGATACAATGCCATCATTATTGAGTAATTCTTTTATTCTATTCGCCGACTGAGCAAGCAATAAATCACCAAAATCACGCCCAATATGCTGGTTTACTTGCTCGAAACCTTCTAAACGAAGAATTACCAACGCCCCTAGTGACGGCGCTTTATTACGCCACATATTATAACCTTGACGTAATTTTTGTTTATCGGCAAAAGAGGCCAGCGGAGAGCTTTCGATGTAATGATCAGGCGCTGCTTGCTGTTGTTTTAAGGGCGCTTGATTAAGTGCCTCATTATTAGTAACAAACCCAGTTAATGATAATAACAACACCGCAATAACAACCCAAAACAGTGCAATACCAAACGCTGCAATGACTATAAGTAATGCTATAAACAACACCGCAGCAAGTGCACTTAATATAATTAACAGCTTGTTTTTATGTACAATTGCATGCCACAAATTAAAGCCAAAACCTAATGCGAGTAAAGCGCTAAGCCATGCAGCGCCACTGCTTAAAATAGCCAACCCTATTAACCCTGTGCATAAATAGCTTAATCTAGATGCCGTATTTTTTACGCTCAGCAAGGTGGCGATCATCGCCATAAATAAAGCGCCACTAAAAAAAATCGGCAAGCCGCTGTCGCTAAGTAAGCCCAAATTAGCACTACTGGTACTGGCTAAAAAATTAAATAAAAGCATAAATATTAAGGCCTACTTATCGATCTGGGGTAAAGGTGTGACTAATTAAGTTTACCCATAATCCATAAATTTAACAGTTTATTTACCCCAAACTGGTAACTTAATTGTGCTGGATGGCTTATTTGCCAATGTGCAATGTCGGCCCTCGCACCTACTTTTAAAACCCCGCGGTCTGTTAATCCTAAAGCTTTAGCAGCATTACGGGTTACTCCCGCAAGTGACTGCTCGGGTGTTAATCTAAATAATGTACATGCCATATTCATCATTAATTGTAGCGAGCACAGCGGTGAGGTACCCGGATTAAAGTCGCTAGCAATAGCTATAGGCACTTTATATTGATTAAGCAAAGCTATTGGCGGAAGTTGCGTTTCTCTTAAAAAGTAAAATGCGCCAGGCAACAATACCGCCACTGTGCCCGCCTGTGCCATCGCTTTTACCCCATCTTCATCTAGGTATTCAATATGATCAGCCGACAGCCCGTTAAATTGCGCCACCAGCTCTGCACCGTGTTGATTAGAGAGTTGCTCGGCATGGCATTTTACTGGCAAGTTATGTTTTTTTGCCGCCTCGAATACCCGCTTGGTTTGGGTATAGCTAAAGCCTACATTCTCACAAAAAACATCAACCGCATCAGCAAGGTTATTAGCCACTACCTGATCAAGCATATCGTTACATACTAAATCAATATAGTCATCGCTACGCCCTTTGTACTCTGGTGGTAGCGCATGCGCCCCTAAAAAGGTGGTTTTAATATTAATAGGGTGATGCTCATCAAGTAAACGCGCCACTTCTAATATTTTTATTTCGTTGGCTATATCGAGCCCATAACCCGACTTTATTTCAACTGTTGTCACGCCCTCTGCAAGCAAGGTATTTAGCCTGTCTTTGGCGGCTACAAATAACTGCTCATGATCAGCTGCACGGGTGGCTTTAACTGTACTAGTTATACCGCCGCCTTGGGCAGCAATTTGTTCATAACTCAACCCTTGTAAGCGCTGCTCAAACTCCTCTGCTCTAGAGCCTGCAAACACTAAATGCGTGTGACAATCTATTAACCCTGGGGTTAACCATTGCCCTTTTATGCTCAAGGTAGGCGTTGCAAACACATCAAAACTAGGTAAGTTTTTTTGCTCACCTAGCCACATAATTTTTCCATTTTTAATTGCTAAGGCTGCATTTTCTATTGCGCCATAAGGCGCGTCTACAGTGCTATCCATAGTGGCAATGTTGGCATCGGTAAGCAGTAAATCAATATCTTCTAATTCATAATCTAATGTTGCACTTTGCATATTGCGCGCTCTTGTGTTTTTTATAATGACTAAAATATAGTCTAACAATCCATCTTGTATATACAAGGTAATTATGCCATCTTAATCTTATAGTTTATTTTTAATACAATTAAATACACCATGACAACGCCTAAGTTTGCACAAATAAAACAGTTTATAGTTGATAAAATTAGCAGTGCTACATGGCAAGAAAACCAGCGTGTACCTTCTGAAAACGAGCTAAGCAATCAATTTTCTGTAAGCCGTATGACCGCTCGGCGCGCATTAAGCGAGCTAACTGAGGCGGGAATTTTAACTCGCAGCCAAGGGTTAGGCACCTTTGTTGCTAGCTTTAAATCGCAGTCGTCATTACTTGAAATTAAAAATATTGCCGATGAAGTAAAAGAACGTAATGGTAATTATAGCTGTACGGTATTGGCGCTTGAGTCGTTACCCGCAATCACTAGCATTGCCATTGCACTGGGTATTAAAGTTAACAGCACTGTGTATCGCAGTGTATTACTGCATAACGAAAATGCCAAACCACTACAAGTAGAGGAGCGCTTTGTAAACCCCGCTTTTGCCACGCAGTACTTACAACAAAACTTTACGCTACTTACTCCACATGAATACTTATCGAATGTAGCCCCGCTTACCCAAGCGACGCATACGGTGGAAGCCATTATGCCCAATAAACAAATGTGCCAGTGGCTTAACTTATCAAGTCAAGAACCTT
Organism: Pseudoalteromonas translucida KMM 520; assembly: GCF_001465295.1. Classification (NCBI taxonomy): domain Bacteria; kingdom Pseudomonadati; phylum Pseudomonadota; class Gammaproteobacteria; order Alteromonadales; family Pseudoalteromonadaceae; genus Pseudoalteromonas; species Pseudoalteromonas translucida. The sequence goes on from NZ_CP011034.1 coordinate 3,087,912, forward strand.
GCCTGCAACTCATTCGCCGTACTTGGTCAAGTAACGGCATTGTGAGTTATGCCCGGCTTATTTCACCAGGAAGTAAGTATCGTTTAGGTGGTCACTTAACTTTTAAAAATAATAATTAAAAACTACAACAGGAGTAAATATGAACAATCGACTCGACAACAGCCGCACAATACGCGCCCCTCACGGCGATAAAATTAGCGCTAAAAGTTGGCAAACCGAAGCGGCTAAACGCATGTTAATGAATAACTTAGACCCTGACGTTGCAGAGCATCCCCATGCATTGGTTGTTTATGGCGGCATTGGTCGCGCTGCACGTGACTGGCCAAGTTACGACAAAATTATTGCAACCCTCGATAGACTCGAAGATGACGAAACGCTACTCGTACAATCGGGTAAACCTGTAGGGGTATTTAAAACCCACAGTAATGCGCCGCGAGTACTCATAGCTAATTCTAACTTGGTACCGCACTGGGCTAATTGGGAGCACTTTAACGAGCTCGATAAAAAGGGCTTGATGATGTACGGGCAAATGACCGCGGGATCTTGGATTTACATTGGCTCACAAGGCATAGTACAAGGCACTTACGAAACCTTTGTGGCCATGGCTAAACAACATTTTGCTGGCAGCGCTAAAGGTAAATGGGTATTAACTGGCGGGCTTGGTGGCATGGGCGGCGCACAACCTCTTGCTGCAACTATGGCAGGCTTTTGTGCATTAGTGGTGGAATGCGATGAAACCCGTATCGATTTTAGAATAAAAACCGGTTACGTAGATATTAAAGCCAACAACCTTGAACACGCGCTACAACTTATAACTAATGCGTGCGTAAAAGGTGACGCCCTTTCGGTCGGGTTACTTGGTAATGCCGCCGATGTGTTTAGCACTTTAGTTAAAAGTGGCGTTACTCCCGATGTGGTCACCGATCAAACCTCAGCGCACGATCCGCTAAATGGCTATTTACCACAAGGCTGGAGCATGGCACATGCAGCTAAAATGCGCGAACAAGACCCAAAATCGGTTGTAACAGCGGCTAAGCAATCAATGGCTGTACAAGTAAGAGCTATGCTCGCGCTGCAACAAGCAGGCGCTGCTACCACTGATTATGGCAATAATATTCGGCAAATGGCATTTGATGAAGGGGTAAGTAACGCGTTTGATTTCCCAGGGTTTGTACCTGCGTATATTCGCCCTTTATTTTGCGAAGGCATTGGCCCATTTAGATGGGTGGCACTGTCGGGCGACCCCGAAGATATTTATAAAACCGATGCCAAAGTTAAAGAGCTAATCCCCGATGACGCACACTTACATAACTGGCTTGATATGGCGCGTGAACGCATTCAGTTTCAAGGCTTACCGGCGCGTATTTGCTGGGTAGGATTAAAAGACAGAGCCCGTCTTGCGCTCGCTTTTAACGACATGGTTAAAAATGGCGAGCTTAAAGCCCCAGTTGTTATTGGTCGCGACCACCTCGACTCTGGCTCGGTTGCTAGCCCTAACCGCGAAACAGAAAGTATGAAAGATGGCTCTGATGCGGTATCTGATTGGCCATTACTCAATGCACTCCTTAACACTGCCAGTGGTGCTACTTGGGTATCGCTACACCACGGCGGCGGTGTAGGTATGGGCTTTAGCCAACATGCCGGCGTAGTTATTGTGGCTGATGGCAGCGACGAAGCAAAACAGCGTATTGCCCGCGTATTGTGGAACGACCCCGCTACTGGGGTTATGCGCCACGCAGATGCAGGCTACGATATAGCAAAAAATTGTGCAAAAGAGCAAAACCTAGACTTACCAATGTTAAACGAGGAATGATCATGCTTGAACTTACTCTCACCCCCGGATCGCTTGATTTAAACGCGCTAAGAAAAATTAATAATTCACCAGTAAAATTAAGCCTTATAAAGCATGCCGAGTCACAAATAGCTGCCAGCGCACAAACAGTGCAAAACGTAATTAACGAGCACCGCACTGTATATGGTATTAATACCGGTTTTGGCTTATTAGCTAACACCAAAATTGCCGATAGCGAACTAGAGCTATTACAACGCTCTATTGTGCTTTCGCATGCGGCAGGTATTGGCGAGTATATGGATGACAGTACCGTACGCTTAATGATCATCTTAAAAATTAATTCACTGTCGCGTGGTTATTCTGGTATTCGTTTGCAGGTCATTGAATTTTTTATCCAGCTGCTTAATAGCCAAGTGTACCCTTGCGTGCCTAAAAAAGGCTCAGTGGGCGCATCGGGCGACTTAGCACCGCTTGCTCATATGTGCTTACCGTTACTAGCCGAAGGCCACATGCGCCACCAAGGGCAAATAATCAGTGCCGAACAAGGACTTAAAATTGCGGGGCTAAAACCACTTACCTTAGCCGCTAAAGAAGGCTTAGCCCTTTTAAACGGCACTCAAGCCTCTACTGCTTTTGCATTACAAGGGCTATTTAGAGCAGAAGATTTATACGCACAAAGCTGCGTAATTGGCGCTATGAGTATTGAAGCGGCCATGGGCAGCAGAGCACCATTTGATGCGCGCATTCATGAAATTCGAGGTCAACAAGGGCAAATAGATACAGCGGCCATATTTAGGGCCTTGCTAGGTCCACAATCACAAATTAGTGAATCTCACGTAAATTGCGAAAAAGTACAAGATCCCTACTCTTTACGCTGTCAGCCACAAGTGCTTGGTGCTTGCTTAACCCAAATTCGCCAGGCGGCAGAAGTTTTATTATGTGAGTCTAACGGCGTAACCGACAACCCGCTGGTATTTGCCGATGTGGGTGATATTATTTCTGGCGGTAACTTTCATGCCGAGCCGGTGGCAATGGCCGCCGATAACTTAGCTATTGCCATTGCTGAAATTGGCGCACTTGCGGAGCGCCGAATTGCTTTACTAATTGACTCTAGCCTATCTAAATTGCCACCTTTTTTAGTTGAAAATGGCGGCGTAAACTCAGGTTTTATGATCGCCCAAGTAACTGCCGCAGCGCTGGCATCTGAAAACAAATCACTTGCTCACCCAGCTTCTGTAGATAGTTTGCCTACCTCGGCGAATCAAGAAGATCATGTGTCTATGGCCACTTTTGCGGCAAGGCGCTTGAAGGAAATGGCCGACAACACCCAAGGCGTACTTGCTGTTGAATGGTTAGCGGCCGCGCAGGGGTTAGAGTTTAGAAAGCCGCTTACAGCAGCTGCTAAAGTAGAACGTGCGAAAAGCTTACTGCGCGAGCATGTAAGCTACTACGATAAAGACCGTTACTTTGCCCCCGATATTGAAGCAGCAAATGCGTTATTAAACGCAGGCACGTTATGCAACTTTATTGAGGGTAACTGCTTAGTCTCTTATTAAATTGCGTATTGGTAACTAAACCCTAATGCCTCAATGGCTGAGCCTAGCACTTTGCGCTCAGCCGTATCTGCCCCCGTAAAGCGTGGCATTTCGCCGCCATGTTGTTGGCATTTTTGCGCATAGTAATCGCGCTTACAAGGATGCGCCGGATTAACTACATTATAAATGCTCTGCCCTTGATGCCAATGCTCAAGCACCGCAAAAATAGCGTTAATCACGTCTTGCTGATGCACCATATTAACGACTTGCTCGGCAGAGGTATTTAGCTCTTTTCCTGCAATAAAGCGCCCAGGCTCTCTATTGGGCCCAACTAAACCAGCTAAGCGTAGCACTTTACCGTTTTGCTCTAGTACTTGCTCTTCAGCTTCATATAGTTTTATTTGTCGCTCGTTTGTACACGAAATATCGCTGCTTTCGCTATATACACCTGGCTCTTGATCGTACACTCCCGTTGATGAGCAAAGTAAAAAGCCTTTAGCATTCAATTTTTTTGCCAGCGTAAGTGCCGCCGTTAATGTTTGCGCATAATTACTTTCACTGTGGCGACTACGTGGAGGAATAGCGTACACCCAGTAGGCATTTTGTAAATCAATTTGATGCGTTAACTGGCCATTTTCTAGCAAAAACTGGCGTTCAAAATCATGTTCATGCACTGCTGAGCGGTGTGTACCCTGCACTTGCCAACCTGCTTGCTGTGCATTAACGCATAAAGCACTGCCTAGCCAACCCGCGCCTAGTACCACTAAGTTGTTACTCTGATGATTCAATTTATATGACCCCGTTTATTAAAAATAATGTAATTTTTAACTCATTTCATAGAGTTATAAAATTAAATATGCTTAGATATCTGTTACAAAAACAATAACAACATGTGCACTTATGCTAAATAATTTATCATTAAGAAAAAAAATATTATTATTGATTGGCGGAACAATTACTATTTTACTGCTCATTGCCTCTACTTTTTTTGTTAACCATATTGCCAAACTATCCAGAGTTAATATAGAGCGTGAGGCTCAAAGCTACTTACAAAGCGAGCAATTATCAATGCAAAGTTACTTTGCTATATACGGTAAAGTGGTTGCTACCTTTATTAATAATCCGCATTTAGTGAATTTTTTTACCGCATGGGATAAGCGCGATCAAGCCCTAGAAAATGCCAACGGCTACTTGGCTATAAATCAAGACTTTGTACGCATAAGTGCAAATGATGAAAATATTTTATCCGCTTTTTTTGCCTCCGCCACTACCGGCGAATACTTTAAAGAAAACGAGCGTACAGCTTATTATAATGGCGAACCTTACTACGCGTACAAACGAGGTTGGTGGCAAGAAGCAATGCAAATTAATAAGCTTTACGTAGGCCCTATTTCGGTAGACTTAACCACCGGCGATGCCTCAGCAGTTGTACAACAACCCGTTTATAACCCGCAAGGCAAATTAATTGGTGTAGGCGGCGTTGACTTACAACTTAATAAAATTAACGACATGGTCGAAAACATTCGCTTTAACGGCCAGGGCTATGGCTTTTTATTAGATGATCAACAAAAAGTAGTGCACTTTTCAAAAGCATCTGGCCATAAACTCTCTATCACCGACGAAGGCCCTAACGGTAAAGACGGACTCGATGCGCTTGAACAACAATTTAATAATACCTCAGGGTTTAAAACACTTAACAGCGCAATGCAAAATAACCTCGCGGGTAGCCAAACTGTTATGCTTAAAGGCGAGCAATTTTATGTGGTTTATAACCGCCTACAATTAGAGCAGCCTCATTTAAATTGGTATGTGGGCTTATTAATTCCAACCAGTATGATTGAAGCCCCGGTAAATGCTGCGGTTACAACCACTACGACCGCCGTTATCATTATTTTAGTGATTATTTTAGCGATGATTTTATGGGCCACCCATATGATTTCAAAACCAATCACCACACTCACGCATATTATGCGCGACATTGCTTCTGGCGAGGGTGATTTAACCCAAAAAATTAATATTGATAGCCAAGACGAAGTAGGCCAACTGGCTAATCATATGAATACCTTTATTGATAAGTTGCGAGCGATGATGCTAGACACCGCAGCGCAAGCTGAGCAATTAAGTGCCGCTGCCGATCAGCTTAAAACGGTATCGCAACAAACAAATTCAGAAATTCAGAAATTCAGCAAGAAAAACAACAAGTAGATAGTGTTAGTGCAGCGGTGACAGAAATGGCCACAACCGTGCAAGAAATATCACGTAACGCGCAACAAACAAATACCGCAGCAGAGGAAGTACAAGCAATTACTGCCGATGGTGCAAGCCGTTCAAGCCAAGCACAAAGTGTAATGAGTGCGCTGGCTGAACATATTGGCGAAGCCTCTAAGGTGGTTGCCGGACTTGAGCAAGAAAGTAATAACATAGGCGCACTGGTTGATGTAATTAACTCAATTGCCGATCAAACCAACTTACTCGCGCTTAATGCAGCCATAGAAGCGGCCCGCGCCGGAGAACATGGCCGCGGCTTTGCCGTTGTTGCCGATGAAGTTCGCTCTTTGGCGAGTCGTACACAAGAGTCAACCGACGATATTCGCAATATGATTACCCGTTTACAGCAAATTGCTCAGCAAGCCTCAAGCATGATGCTACAAGGGCAAAAGCAAACCGAAGAATCTGTGTTGCAAACACAAGAAGTACTTAGCTCACTGCAAAGCATTGCCCTGTCGGTAACTAAAGTACAAGATCAAAGTCATCAAATTGCCACCTCTACCGAGCAACAAACGGTAGTAGCAGAAGATATTAATACCAGCCTTAGTGCCATTAATAGCTTAGTTAATAGTACCGCAGAGCATGCACACACACTAGCCAATGAAGCGCATGATTTAAGTGACCTTGCAGAGGCATTAAATAAAACGGTAAACCAGTTTAAACTATAAACGTCGGCTACTTATATTTAAGCGCTTGAGGATAAACTTTAAGCGCTTATTACCCCCTTGTTTTTAATTTATTCAGCACCATATCTTTGAGTGGCTGTTGATATTTCACAGTGAAAACTTACTCAATATCACTAGCTTTGCTAGCAGTTTTCACCTCGTATAAAAATATATAGCAATTTTATGTACTAGATTAAGTTTTTCTATTTTTAATCCATATCTTTTGAGTGAGATGGTTTGTTGTTTAGCAGAGTCTGGTATAGTAGCACACGTAATAAACAGTGCTTTTTGAACGGTTTAATACAAAATTGCTAATTAATGTGTCCTCGGTGTTACTTTAAAGAATACATTAATTATCAATTGTTAAAAATGGGTTAGCCGATGTACGGCTGGCAAAAAATACATTGTAACGGTTTTATCATGATATCTAATTTATTTACCAAGATTTTTGGTAGTCGCAATGACCGCACTATTAAAAACCTAAGAAAGACGGTCGCACTGATCAATGCACTTGAAACGCAATTAGAAGCGCTTTCTGATGACGATTTAAAAGCGAAAACAGCAGAGTTTAGAGAACGTTACGATAACGGACAAAGCCTTGACGACTTATTACCTGAAGCATTTGCTGTGGTACGTGAAGCATCTAAACGTGTAAATGGCATGCGTCACTTTGACGTACAGCTACTCGGTGGCATGGTACTGCACCAAGGCCGCATTGCAGAAATGCGTACCGGTGAAGGTAAAACACTCACAGCTACATTACCTGCTTACTTAAATGGTTTAACTGGTAAGGGCGTACACGTAATTACCGTGAACGACTACCTAGCTAAACGTGATGCGGAAACTAACCGTCCGTTATTTGAGTTTTTAGGCTTAACAGTAGGCTGTAACGTACCGGGTATGATGCCACAGCAGAAAAAACAAGCTTATGTTGCCGATATTACTTACGGTACTAATAATGAGTTTGGTTTTGACTACCTGCGTGACAACATGGCCTTTAGCATAGATGAGCGTGTACAACGTCCATTATTTTATGCTGTTGTCGATGAAGTGGATTCTATCTTAATTGATGAAGCCCGTACGCCCCTTATTATTTCAGGCCCTGCTGAGGACAGCTCAGAGCTATACACTGAAATTAATACCATGGTGCCTTTACTTGAACTACAAGAAAAAGAAGACGAAGAAGGTATTGAAGGCGATGGCGATTTCACTATTGATGAAAAATCTAAGCAAGTTCATTTAACTGAACGTGGCCAAATTAAAGTAGAAGAGCTACTTACTGAGCGCGGCTTAATTGCAGAAGGCGATTCGCTTTACTCTGCAGCCAGCATTACGCTACTAAGCCATGTTTATGCAGCGCTTCGTGCTCATAAGCTTTATCAAAAAGATGTTGATTACGTTGTAAAAGAAAACGAAGTTATCATTATTGATGAGCACACTGGTCGTTCAATGGAAGGTCGTCGTTGGTCAGAAGGTTTACACCAAGCTGTTGAAGCTAAAGAAGGCGTAAATATTCAAAACGAAAACCAAACGCTTGCATCTATTACCTTTCAAAACTATTTCCGCTTATACGAAACACTTGCGGGCATGACAGGTACAGCCGATACAGAAGCATTTGAGTTTCAGTCTATTTACGGCCTAGACACAGTTGTTACACCAACTAATAAGCCAATGGTTCGTGATGATCGCGCCGACTTAGTGTACCTAACGCAAGAAGAAAAATACGAAGCTATTTTAGTTGATATTAAAGACTGCCAAGAGCGCGGACAACCTGTACTTGTAGGTACTATTTCAATTGAAAGCTCTGAGTATTTATCACAGTTTTTACGTAAAGAAAAAATTAAACACAACGTGCTTAATGCTAAATTTCATGCGCAAGAAGCTGATATCGTTTCAGATGCTGGCCTACCAGGCACAGTAACTATTGCCACTAACATGGCTGGCCGTGGTACCGATATTGTACTTGGTGGTAATTGGCACAGCGAAGTTGAAAAGCTTGAAAACCCAACTGATGAACAAATTGCTGAGATTAAAGCAGCATGGAAAATACGCCATGACGCAGTAATTGATGCAGGTGGTTTACATATTATTGGTACTGAACGCCATGAATCTCGTCGTATAGATAACCAATTACGTGGTCGTTCTGGTCGTCAAGGTGATGCCGGCTCAAGCCGTTTTTACTTATCGATGGACGATGCGTTAATGCGTATTTTTGCTGGCGAGCGCATGACTAACATGATGCGTAAACTAGGTATGCAACGCGGTGAAGCGATTGAACATCCATGGGTTAACCGTGCGATTGAAAATGCACAGCGTAAAGTAGAAGCACGTAACTTTGATGTGCGTAAGCAATTACTTGAATACGATGATGTAGCAAACGATCAACGCCGTGTGGTTTACTCACAGCGTAACGAACTACTTGAAGAAGGCGATATTTCAGAAACTATCACGGTTATTCGTGGTGATGTGCTGAGTAATATTATTGATCAGTACATTGCACCGCAAAGCTTAGCTGAAATGTGGGATGTACCAGGCCTTGAAGAGCGCTTAAAACAAGACTTCTTAATTGAACTGCCAATTACTCAGTGGTTAGCTGATGACAATAAACTCTATGAAGAAAAACTTCGTGAGCGCATTGAAGAGTCGGTTGGGCAAGCATATAAGCAAAAAGAAGAGATGGTAGGCGATTCAGTACTACGTCAATTCGAAAAAGCGATTATGTTACAAAGTCTAGATCAGCATTGGAAAGATCACCTGGCAGCAATGGATCATTTACGCCAAGGTATTCATTTACGTGGTTATGCGCAAAAAAATCCAAAGCAAGAGTACAAGCGTGAATCGTTTGAGCTATTCGCTGAAATGCTAGAAAACTTAAAAATAGATGTAGTAAGTATTTTAAGCAAAGTACAAGTACGCGCCGAAGAAGATGTTGAAAAAGTAGAAGAGCAACACCGTAAAAGTGAAAACGCTCCTCGCGAATATCAGCATGAAGAAGTTGAGCATGTAGGCGGCGAAGCACCACAAAGCGCAACTGTAATGGCACGTAGCGAGCCAAAAGTAGGCCGTAACGATCCTTGTCCTTGTGGCTCAGGTCAAAAATTTAAGCAATGTTGTGGTAAATTAAAATAATCCAATAGTGTAATAAATTTCGTAAAAAGCGGCGCTTGCGTCGCTTTTTTTATGGTGTTTAAGGGAGATAAAATGACTAGTATAATTGTAAATGTGGCTGTTGGCGTAATTAAAAAAAATAACGCTCTGTTTATTTGCAAGCGAGCAAATGATCAACATCAAGGAGGTTTGTGGGAGTTTCCTGGTGGTAAAATTGAAGCCGGTGAAAGTGTTTTTAGAGCACTTAAGCGTGAACTTCAAGAAGAGATTGGCATCACTATTTTTAGCTCCAGTGAGTTGCTAACAATAAAACACGATTACGATGATAAAACGGTAAAGCTGAACGTGCATGTGGTGAGTAACTTTAGTGGTGAAGCACATGGCGCAGAAGGGCAAGATAATGCTTGGGTAAGTATTGACGAGCTAGATAACTACGAGTTTCCAGCAGCTAACGCCGATATTATTAGCGCTATAAAAGCGAAATATATTTAACGCTTAATATTTGGCTATATTCATCTAGTAAAATAATAATAACAATAAACCGCCATTATTAGGCAGCTATAAAAAGGCCAGCAAGTTAACACTTGCTGGCCTTTTTAGTTAGGTACTTCCTAGTTAGGTAATTAAATTACCAAATTTTTACGCGGTCCTCTGGTTTAATATACATTTTGTCGCCTTCCTTAACGTCAAATGCTTTATAAAACTCAGGCATATTCGATAAAATACCAATTACGCGGTAATGACTAGGCGAATGCGGGTCGGTCATTAGACGGTTACGCAGCGCTTCATCGCGATACTTACGACGCCAAATTTGTGACCAGCCCATAAAGAAACGCTGATCGCCAGTGTAGCCATCAATTACTGGAGCCTTAGAATTACCTAAAGATAGCATATACGCTTTATGCGCAACCGTAAGGCCGCCTAAATCGCCAATATTTTCACCTAACGTCAATTCACCATTTACGCCAGCATCGGGAAAAGGTTTGTATTCATTATACTGAGCTACTAAAGCCGCGGTACGCTGTTCAAACTGCTTAAGGTCAGACTCGCTCCACCAGTTACGTAAATTACCGTCGCCGTCGTATTTAGCACCTTGGTCGTCAAAACCATGGCCTAACTCATGGCCAATTACCGCGCCAATAGCACCGTAATTTACTGCATCATCTGCTTCTAAGTTAAAAAATGGCGGCTGTAAAATAGCTGCTGGAAATACAATTTCGTTATTTACTGGGTTGTAGTATGCATTCACAGTTTGTGGTGTCATGTGCCACTCTGAACGGTCTACCGGTTTATCCAATTTAGCAATCATATCGCTGTAAGCCCATTCGCTATAACGAATGTAGTTACCGACTAATTCATCAGGGTTAATCTCTAACGCTGAGTAGTCTTTCCACTTATCTGGGTAGCCAATTTTAGGCGTAAACTTGTCTAGTTTTTCTTGAGCGGCAATTTTAGTTTCCGGGCTCATCCACTCTAAATTTTCAATCGCAACACCGTAGCCTTTAATTACGTTATCAACCAACTCTTCCATACGCGCTTTCGCTTCTGGTGGAAAGTTCTCTTTAACGTACACTTTACCTAAAATCTCACCTAGCACACTGTTTGAAGCATCAACCGCTTGCTTCCAAAGTGGTGCTTGTTCTTCTACACCACGTAAAGTTGTGCTGTAAAAATTAAACTTAAGGTCCACCAACTCTTTATCGAGTAGCTGAGCGTAGTTACTTACAAAGTGAAACTTAAGGTAATTTTGCCATGTTGCTAAATCGGTGTTTTTATAAATAGTCGCAAATTTTTCAAAGTAGCTCGGCTGGCTAATAATTAACTCTTCGGGGTTTATGCCTATCGCTTTAAAGTAACTAGCAAGATCAAAGTCACCCATTAGTTTATTTGCTTGTGCAAGGCTCATTTTATTATAAGACTTGGTTGCATCACGGCTCTCTACTCGACTCCACTGCGCCTCAGCAAGGTTTTTTTCCAGCGCTAATATATTTTTAGCCACTGCCTCTGTATTTTCAACCCCTGATTTGGCTAAGATTTTCGCAATGTAAGCTTGATAAGAAGCACGAATTTTAGTGAATTTTTCATCATCTTTTAAATAATAATCACGATCGGGCAAACCTAACCCGGCTTGATACGCATACAATGCATTTTCGCTGGAGTTTTTAGCGTCATTATTTACATACCAACCAAATGGCAAGTCGCCGCCTTTAATCTGTAATTGCGCCATTAAAGTAACTAAATCTTTTTTACCTTTAACGGCGTCAATGCTTGCCAATGATGGCTCAAGTGGCTGGATGCCAAGTTCTTCGCGCGCTTCTTCTGCCATGTAGCTATTATAAAATGCCGCTAACTTAGCCTCATCACTGCCTTTTTCAACATTGCTATTTGCTGCCGCACTTTCAAGTACTGTTTTCATCGCCTTTTGCGATTCGTCATATAATTGCGAAAACGAACCGTAGTTAGATTTATCGCCAGGAATTTCGGTTTTAGCTAGCCATTGACCATTTACATGGTAATAAAAATCGTCTTGAGCACGTACCGATTTATCCATATTTTCCAGCTCAATACCTAAGGCAAAAGGAGCTGGAACTGGAGCGCTAACCGCGGCGGTTTCGTTTACTTTAATTTCTTGTTGTTCACCACAACCAACCAACCCAAGTGCCAGCGCAATACCTGCGGCGGTCATTGTTATTTTAATCATAAGGATTCCGTTTGTTAGTTAAAATAAATACCTATTTCATTAACTAAAGCTGCGTAATGACATTTTATGTACTTTTACTTAATGAAATAAGCATCAACTGCAACCTAATAAATAGGCCTATTAAGTAACTATCATAAACCTCATTGGGGTAACAATAAAATTGAATATGTAACAAAGTATTATAATGCGATGAGTGACTCACATAGTGCTATCAATAACTATGTGAGCTTATAAACGCGCTATTAGCCGCTAGGTTTTACGCTTTGCGTGCAGTGCTAAACGCTCTAACTTTTCTTTTAACGAAGGGGGGGCTGAGGCGGCTATAGCATTTAAGTAATCGGCTGTTTGTTCGCTCATTTTACGCGAATTAGTTATTGGGGTATTAATGGTTTTACTTACTGCGCCCAAGCGTTGTGTTGCTTGTGGATTAGCGGTAATTTTTATTTGTCCAAGCTCTGCCATGCCCGCGGCTCTAAAATGCGAGAGCATATCCATTTTTAAGTAATTAAGCCTAAGCGCAATAGGCGCAGATACCGCTTCGATCATTAAAGTACCATCGCGGTAGTTACTCACGCGGCATTTATCACCGAGTTTGGGGCCTAAAAAGTCTTTAAGTAAGGTTTGCTGGGTATCGAGTGCTTGGCTTTTACCTGCATAAGCCGACAAGCGGTTATTCAGTCCTGCCATAATGTCAGTTAATGGTTTTGGCGCATACCTGTCTTTAGCCATTTAACACCTCGTAAAAACTCAATAATGCGGTTACTCAAATCGAAATAACCCTCGACTTGAGTATACACTGAGCGCAGTGACTAAGCGCCCGCTATTTGCATTTGTTCAATTAACACAGAGCCAGTTTGAATACCACCACGGCGCTCTATGTCGCCACCAATGGCTGATATTCCTTTAAACATATCTTTTAAGTTACCGGCAATTGTAATTTCGCTTACTGGATATTGAATTTCGCCATTTTCTACCCAAAAACCAGCCGCACCACGCGAGTAATCACCGGTTACTGTATTTACGCCCTGCCCCATTAGCTCAGTTACTAATAAGCCTGTGCCCATGGTTTTAAGTAGCGCGGTTAAATCGTTATGTGTTTGCTCCACTAACCAGTTATGTATACCGCCAGCGTGCCCTGTTGGTGTCATATTCATTTTACGCGCAGCATAGCTTGCAAGTAGGTAAGTTTGTAACTCGCCACCTTGAATGATTTCTCTATCAAAGGTTTTAACACCTTCGCTGTCAAACGGCGACGATGCGAGCCCTTTGAGTATATGCGGACGCTCGGCAATATTTACGCAATTGCTAAATACTTGCGTACCTAGGCTATCGAGTAAAAAACTCGATTTACGATACAGCGCACCACCGCCAATGGCCGACACTAAATGACCAAACAATGAATTAGCAATGTCAGCTCTAAATATTACCGGTACTTTCATGGTGCCTAATTTTTGGCTATTTAATTTAGCTAAGGTTTCGGCTGCGGCTTCAAGCCCCACTGCTGCGGCATCATTTAAACCAGCTTGATCGCGTGCTACTGTGTAAGCAGAGTCGCGTTGCATTTGCTCGCCATCCTTACCAATTACCATAGTACTTATGCTGTGGCGAGTACGCGGAAAACCGGCAATTAAACCATGGCTATTGCCATAAACACGCAAACCTTGGTGCGATGAAAAACTTGCTCCGTCTGAGTTAACAATGCGCTCATCGGCATTTAACGCTGCTTGCTCTGCAGCATGACAAAACTCAATGCCTTGCTCTGGGCTTACATCCCATGGATGGTATAAATCGAGATCTTTGGGTGCAAACTCAAGTAGTTCTTTATCTGCAACACCGTTAAAAGGGTCGTCTGAGGTGAATTTTGCAATATCTATGGCTTTTTCAACCACAGTGCGTAGCGTTTTCGGGCTTAAATCTGCAGTAGACGCAGAGCCTTTATTATTACCTACATACACACTAATGCCTAAACCGCCATCTTGGTTAAACTCAATGGTTTCTACTTCGCCCATGCGAGTGCTAACCGATAACCCTGAAGTGCTAGACATAGCCGCTTCTGCCGCTGTGGCACCGAGTTTTTTCGCATGCTCGAGCACTTCTGCTACCGCATCTTTTACTTGAGATATTTGAGAATAAATTGGATCGTGTTGTTGGCTTTTCATAAATTAAGTCCTGAGCCTTGAAGGCAATGTTGCACACATTTTTTATATTTAAATGCTAACACACTCAATGCATCACATCAGCTAATATTCCTCTGTATGATAATCATGTATAATGGCAGAAGTTATTTTTATTTAAGAGCACCCCATGGCGAAGAAAAAAAGCAAGCCTGCTGATATTGAAGAAGAAATTGAATATGTCTCAAAAACCGAACTGAAGCGTGAAGCACAAGAATTTCATCAGTTAGGGACTGAAATTGCCAAAATGGGTAAAAAGCAGCGTGAGCGCTTGCCATTAAATGATGATTTAAAAGCCGCAATGGTTGTTGCCGATAAAATTAGCAATAAAAGTGATGCTTATCGTCGTCATTTAAACTACATAGCTAAAACACTGCGCACCGTAGAGAACATCGATGCTATAAGATCAATTATCGATGTTATGCTTAATAAAAATAACCAAGCTGAAGTGTTGGTCAAAAAAATTGAGCAATTACGTGCAGACCTAATTGAACAAGGCGATGACCTAATCAATGAGACTATAGAGCAGTTTCCATCGCTTGATCGTCAACAAATGCGCCAGCTAGTTCGTAATGCAGCTAAAGAAGCGAAAGATGAAAAACCTGGTAGAGGTTACAAAGAGCTATTTCAATATTTGAAAGATGCCCATCAAGTTACTTACTAACAGATTAAAAAACATACTTTAAAAAGGTGCTACGGCACCTTTTTTTGTTGTAGATCAACCCGCCCTGCTAAACATTTTTTTATAATCAGCACCTAAATAATATACTAAGGTGCGCGTGATGATTAAACTTCCAAAATGGGATCAAACCCTAATAAATAAATATAATGTGTCTGGCCCACGTTATACGTCGTACCCAACGGCACTATCGCTAACCGAGGGCTACCAACAACAAGACTTACTCAGTGCGATTGAGTCATCAAACAGCCGTGCATTGTCTTTATATATACATATTCCGTTTTGTAGTCAGCTTTGTTATTACTGTGGCTGCAATAAAATTATTACTCGCCATCAGTCAAAAGCCGACACTTATCTTGATTTTTTAGCCATAGAAATTGCAGCCCAAGCGCCTCTATTTAAAGACTACACCCTAGAGCAACTGCATTTAGGCGGTGGCACACCCACTTTTTTAACTACGCAGCAAATGAGCCGTTTAGTTAAACTTTTGGAGCAACACTTTAATTTTACCGACGCTACTGAGCGTGGTATTGAAATTGACCCTCGCTCGCTTGCCGATAATATGTTGGTTGATTTAAGTAACTTAGGTTTTAACCGTGTATCATTTGGTATTCAAGACTTTAATGATGAAGTACAACTAGCAGTAAACCGTCCGCAAAATGCCGATACCGTAAAACAGTTAATCACTCAAGCCCGTGAATTAGGGTTTAAGTCGATTAATGCCGACATGATTTACGGCCTCCCACTGCAAACACCACAAAGCTTTAAACAAACCATAGAGCAGTTGCTTGAGCTTAGCCCTGATCGTGTTTCGGTATTTAATTACGCTCACCTTCCAGAGCGTTTTGCAGCACAACGTAAAATTAAAGATGCCGACTTACCCAGTGCACACAACAAGCTAACTATGTTTAAAAACACCTTAGAGCAAATGACTCAAGCCGGTTATCAATTTATTGGTATGGACCATTTTGCTAAAACTAATAACGAACTCGCTGTGGCACAAAATGCGGGACAATTACACCGTAATTTTCAAGGGTATACTACTCACGGAAACTGCGATTTATTAGGCTTAGGGGTTTCATCTATATCGCAAATTGGCACAGCCATTTTGCAAAATCAAAAAGAATTAAAGCATTATTATCATAGCGTAGAAACGCAAAGCGGCTGTGCCATCACCAAAGGCATGCACTTAAGTGCCGATGACGTAATACGCGCAGATGCAATTAAACAACTTATATGCCAGTTTGAGTTAGATATGGAGGCATTTAGTGCCAAGCATGCGCTTAACTTTAACCACTACTTTGCTGATGCACTAACGGCAATTGAGCCTTTAATTGCTGATGGCATGGTCACTATTAAAAATAATATGATTAGTGTCACTGCTAGAGGAAATTTGTTTATTCGTATTATTTGTATGTGTTTTGACGCTCACTTACAAAAACAGCTAAATGCAACGCGTTTTTCTCGGGTTATTTAATCCTCAGCTCAAGTAGTAAATTTAAAACGAAAAAGCAGACCTGAGGTCTGCTTTTGTATTTTGTGCTTTAAATTATTTAAACGCTGATTAATTAAATACCACGTTTTCGCTGCCAGGGGCGGCTTTAAACTCAATAATAATTTTAGCGCAGTCAGCTATAATCTCATCTTTATGTGCCTCTTCGGCACGCCAGCGAGCTGTATCTAACTTAAATATTTCTTTTTTGGTATATTTTTTACGCGCATCATGAGTCGGCATTTCTTTAACTACTTGGTACATTTTATAAATGCCCGAGTATTTTGTCGTTAAATCTTGCTCGTCTTCAAAACCATATTGCGACATAAGTACCCAAATACGTAAACAGCCTTCTGAAAACTCACACTGCTGTTCATGCATTGCACGCGCGATTAAATGAATGCTGTCGGCTAATTTGGCGTTACGCTTTAAACGCGACTGCTTAAGCTTTTGCTGTTGTTCAGCCTGCTTTTTAGCAATCAGTTTTTTTTGCGCGCTTAACTTATAAAGCAACTGACCCGCATAAAATGCTAAGCCTACTATAATAGCAGCACCTACAAATAAGGCTAAGATCACCGCTGTACTCATTTAATAACCCTTATTACTTGTCTTCTTCGTCTAACCATTCGTTAGCAAGATCGTTCGATAAATACTGATCGAAGTCTGAATTACTTTCTTCGCTAAAGTCATCTTCAAACTCTTCTTCATCTTCATCCTCGATACCAAGCAATTTACACAATGCTTGATGACGAGCAATACGACTATTAAAGTACTTAGCGTCTTTACCCGTTAGCATTTCGCCATTCTCATGACGCTCTACTAATTTAAGTAAGCGCTCATCATTTTCAAGTGCTTCTAGCTCTTGCTCAGGCGTAAACTCTGGCTCTGCTGACTTTTTAAGCTCAACAGTTGGCTTTAAGTTACGTTTTATTTCTACTTTAGGTGCAGCTGCAACAGCTATTAATGGCACTGGTTTTTTACTGCCAATGCGTTTATCTTTAGTTCCCGTGTTACTTTTTTGGCTATCATCATTTAATAGCTCAGGTGTATTACGAGATCCAGGCTTAGCACCTTTGGTTTTTTTAACACGTTGCTCTTTTAATGCACGCATTTCTTTAAGCTTATCTTGGCTTAAACGTACTGGTCCATTTGCTGGGCTTTTGCGTGACTTTTTAGTTCTACTCATATCTTGATCATCTCACTTAAGAGGTTTTGGGCGAGGCGCAAATCAATGGGCATCGCAATGCTGGCCTAGCCAGAAGAATTCAGTTTGCGCTTTAGAGGCTGGGTTTCTCTATTTAGCGCTTAAAACAGCTTACTGCTCGTTTTTAAACGGTGGCTATTGTAACAGGACAAATAAAAAGGCGGTAGAGAAAACATCTCTACCGCCTACTAATCTGAGCGCCATTATCTGGACACTTCTCCCTTCGACTTTTTAGTCTTTATTATTGTTATTATTTTTACCTATCCCTATTATTATTATTTTTACCTTCCGTGTAGCATTCCATTTTGTTTTTATTATTAAACTTCCATGAGTTTTTATTATTTTCGGTCTTCCTAACGCTTTTTTGTTATTTCCTTTGCTAGCACCAATTTGTGCTATGTAGTCGTGTCGCGCTACTGTCCTTATAGCTTATTCCATTTTGTTATTGTTTTTTGCGACAGGGGTTAATGTACCTGTTAATAATTTTGTTACAACTAATTTATATATCTTTTATTAAAAGGATTATAACAAAAAACACAAAAACCATTACATTACATCAAGTTAACAATTTAATACTTTTAAAAATAAGACTTATCTCACAGCTATGCATGGTCAATGTCTTACATAAATAAAGACTATAAAAGTAATTTTAAGCACAAAAAAAGCAGCCTAAGCTGCTTTTTTGTACATATTGTAGTTTATTACATTAATAATAATTAAATAAATACAACTTTAGTGTAAGCCACCTAAGTACTGTGAAAGTACTTCAATGTCTTTATCTGTTAATTTCTTTGCAATATCTTGCATCACACCATTTAAATCATTTTGGCGTGTGCCATCACGAAATTTTTCAAGTTGCGCTTTAACGTAACCTGGATGCTGAAAAGAAACTTTTGGAAATTTTGCAAGTGACGAGCCATTACCACGGGGGCCATGACATGCAGCACATCCTGGAATACCACGATCTGCATCACCTGCTTTGTAAAGTATTTTACCGGTTTCAACTACGTCTTTAGGCGTAGCTTCTTCGCTCATGTTTAGTGATGCAAAATAAGCCGACAAATCTTTCATATCCTGTTCGCTTAATGGCATAGCCATTGCGCTCATAACCGGATCCATACGACCTTTTTTGCCACCGGAGGTCATACCTAGTTTTAAGTCTTGAAGTTGCTTATAAATATAATCGGCATGTTGACCCGCAAGCTTAGGATAGATATTAATCGGTGCATTACCGTCTGGGCCGTGACAAGCCGCACACGTTACTGATTTTTCTTTACCTGCGTTTACATCGCCTTCAAATGCTGTTGCGTTGCTTGCT
This sequence comes from Pseudoalteromonas translucida KMM 520, assembly GCF_001465295.1. Lineage (NCBI taxonomy): Bacteria > Pseudomonadati > Pseudomonadota > Gammaproteobacteria > Alteromonadales > Pseudoalteromonadaceae > Pseudoalteromonas > Pseudoalteromonas translucida. Next base: position 3,106,848 of record NZ_CP011034.1, read on the forward strand.
GACAACGCACCAAGCAATATAGTTAAAGATAGTGCTATTTTTTTCATGGTGAATTCTCTGTTTCCGACCCTGTATCATCTACAATATGGATGTTGTGATTTTTATATTCTACACGATAATAAATTCTCTGGCACGTTTTCTACTCATATTAAACTTATAATTTATAGGGTTTTGCCTTAGGTTAAGCTTTAACTTGGTTTAAATGTACGGTATATGGTGGTTTAACAGCTTTTTAATAACGCCTTTATAGTATAAAATACGCCCCATGAGCGAATTTAGCTCAATGTGATCTTTTTTAAGTTTTAGGAGAGCCCGTGCTCAAATCTCGTATCAAATATAATACCGCGTCTTTCGTTACAAGCGCTCCAGACATTACTAAATTACCTGCTGATACGGGAATTGAAGTTGCGTTTGCCGGTCGCTCCAATGCAGGTAAATCAAGTGCTCTTAATGCGCTTACTGACCAAAAATTAGCGCGTACTAGTAAAACCCCTGGACGTACACAGCTAATAAATACCTTTGAACTTGCTGATGTTGATGACATGCGCCTTATCGACTTACCAGGCTATGGCTTTGCTAAAGTGCCAATTGAAATGAAAAAGAAATGGCAGAAGTCGCTAGGCGAATATTTACAAAAGCGCCAGAGTTTAAAAGGTATTGTAATTTTAATGGATATTCGTCATCCATTAAAAGATTTAGACCGTGATTTAATTAATTGGGCTATTAGCAGTGAAATTCCTGTTTTAGCGCTATTAACTAAAGCAGACAAATTTAAACAAGGTCCGCGTCAATCACAAGTACTTAAAGTTCGCCGTGAATTAAGCGCCCTTGATGGTGATATTACGGTACATGCATTTTCATCACTAAAAGGTACAGGCTTGCCAGACGTTGCCAAAAAACTTGATGAATGGTTTTTAGGCCCAGTTGTAGCGGTACCACCTGCTGAAAAAATACTTAACGATGACACTAACCCAGCAAGCTAATTTATTCTGCAAGGCTTAGAAGCTTACACATTCGATAAATAGCCGGGCTTATCTGCCTCGGCTATTTCAGCCCATTGCATTAATAGCATACATTTCTTGCCACGCGCATATTACAATATGCTAAGCCGTTATTACCCGAGTTTAGGATAAATAAAATGGCTCCCCAGCAGATGTTATAAAATAACCCTGTTTATCTATTTCGGCTATTTCAGCCCATTGCATTAATAGTATACATTTCTTGCCACGCGCGTATTACAAACCTTAAGCCGTTATTATCCGCTATTATCCGAGTTTAAGATAAATCAAACGGCTCCCCAGCAGACGTTATAAAATAACCCTGTTTATCTGTCTGGGCTATTTCAGCCCATTGCATTAATAGCATACATTTCTTGCCGCGCGCACATTACAAACCCTAAGCCATTATTATCCGCTATAACCCGAGTTTAGGATAAATAAAATGGCTCCCCAGCAGACGTTATAAAATAACCCTGTTTATCTATTTCGGCTATTTCAGCCCATTGATAAAATACACTTCTTGCCACGCGTGCACAGCCCCCATAAGGAAGCTGTATATAAGGCACGGCTGCATCTTTGTAGTCTTGTATATATATAGGTTGCTCAGCACTGATGAGCCATTGTCTGTCTAGGTTATCTATACAACAAAGCACTTGTCCTTGCTCGGTACTTTCAAATCGCCAAGCAACAATAATAAAGGGTGCGTCTTCAACCATGATGGCTATTTTTTCGACTGGCGTTTTTAAATAAAACTGCTCACCCTCTTTACACAATACCGAGGCAAACAGCTTTACCATAGCTGGGCGTGTTATTTCACTGCCAGCATAAAACCATTGCCCTTGGTCGTTAATAACCATTGGCAATGATCCACAGTGAGTTGGCTGCCAACTATCAAAGGGTTTGCTTGGCTCGCTTAATTGCTTGCTTAGTTGGCTAAGGGAAATCACTGCTTTTTAAATGTCAGTGCAAAAGTAACAGGTACGGCGGTCGCAATTGACGGTAAGCCCGCTAATTTTTGTAATTCCATAATGCCCTCTGTAATTGCAAAATCATTACTATTAATAATAATAGGACTGAAAGAAGACACACTTAAATCACCATTTTCTGCACTGCTAACTAGTACATCTATGGTAAGCGGCTTTTTATTACCATGAAAATCAAGTTCCGCATTAATCCCTTTAAGCACATACTGGCCAGGTTTTTTAATACTGCTGAGCTGCGATGCTAGATCTGCGGTTAATATGGCATTTGCAAATGTATCGGCTTCAAATAATAACTTTGTTAAACGCTCATTACGAATAGGGATCAGTGTTTCTGCTGAGGTTAAGTCTACATTTACGCTAAACTCACCTTTATCTGATAGCCTGCCTTCAATATTAGTAAAGTGATTTGCTTCAGCAATACTATTTTTTTTGATTGAAACAAAGCTTAATTGGCTTTTATCGTTTACTAACTGCCAATCGGCCTGCGCAATATTAGAAATAACTAAACTTGATAACGACAAACCTGCAATAGCTAATGCTTTAAACATGACGAATTCCTTCTATAAATGAACAATACCCGCATTCATCAGAACCACAAATGAATAGAAAGTACTTTTTATGAGCTTATGATGGTATCACCTAAAGGATTAAGTGTAATTATAGAATAATAAATGGGGAATAATTAAGGTTAAGAATAAAAAACGGCCCATCAAATATATGATAGGCCGGTATAGCAAACTGGGGAGAAGCTATGAATAATTGCATCTTCGCAGATGCATCATCAACAGGATGTCCTACAGGATGAGGACGGCGCGACTTTAACAAAAGCCAGCGCACTAGTACAATAAAATTCTAGATAATTTGTGTATATTTGCCAACACCTTATGATTTAACATAGGCCTTTTCTTTGGTTAACTTTTATGTAACTAAAGCGACTATTTATTTAAGTAATAAATATTTTTAAACTGGCATAAAAAAAGTGCCCTTAAGCACTTTTTTGTCATTTTATTATATAAACTTAGTGAGCCTGTTCCCAGTTATCGCCTTCATCAGCTTCAACTATAAGTGGCACATCAAGAGTAGCCGCTTGCGACATTAGTTCGCAAATATGCTTTGTGTAAGCATCAACACAGTCTGTTTTAATTTCAAATACCAATTCATCGTGTACTTGCATTAATAGCTTAACGGTATTGGGAGCTTGCTCGTATACCCAACTGTGTACACTTAACATTGCCTTTTTAATAATATCGGCAGCAGTGCCTTGCATAGGCGCGTTGATTGCTGCGCGCTCGGCTCCTTTTCTACGCGCACCATTTTGGGCTTTAATTTCTGGTAAATATAAACGGCGTCCAAAAATAGTCTCTACATAACCGTTTTCAGCAGCCTTTTCACGCGTTGTTTCCATATATTCTAAAACACCTGGGAAACGCTCAAAATATTTATCAATATAATGCTGCGCTTCATGGCGTGGCACATCCAGCTGACGTGCTAAACCAAATGCCGACATGCCATAAATTAAGCCAAAGTTAACTGCTTTAGCTTTACGGCGCATATCGCTGGTCACTTCTTCTAAACTTACACCAAATACTTCTGCTGCAGTGGCACTGTGCACGTCTAAACCATTAGCGAACGCACTTAATAAACCTTTATCTTGTGAAAGATGCGCCATTATACGTAGCTCAATTTGGCTATAATCGGCAGCGACAATTTTATAACCATCGGCCGCTATAAACGCTTCACGAATACGACGTCCTTCTTCTGATCGAATTGGAATATTTTGTAAATTAGGATCGGTTGAACTTAAACGCCCAGTTGCCGTGACTGCTTGATGATACGAGGTATGCACACGCTGCGTTTTTTCGTTAACCATTAACGGTAATTTGTCGGTATAGGTTGATTTAAGCTTTGATAAACCACGGTGCTCAATAATTACTTTAGGCAGTGGGTAGTCGTGCGCTAATTCTTGTAATACTTCTTCTGCGGTAGAAGGCGCGCCTTTAGGCGTTTTTTTAATTATTGGCAGTTCCAGTTTTTCAAACAACAATACTTGTAGTTGTTTTGGAGAGCTTAAATTAAATGGTTCCCCCGCTATTTCATACGCTTCTTTTTCCAGCTCCAATAAACGCTCGCCTAAACGTTGGCTGTGCGCAGCAAGCATTTTGCTGTCTATTGCTACACCAGTGCGTTCAATATCAGAAATAACATTAACCAGTGGCATTTCTATATCTTCGAATACTGACTTTAGTTTTTCGTCAGCGGCTAATTTGGGCCATAGAACTTGGTGTAAACGCAGCGTAATATCTGCATCTTCAGCGGCATAGGGGGCGGCTTTTTCTAGCTCTACTTGATTAAAAGTAAGTTGCTTTTTACCTTTACCAGCAATATCTTCAAAGCTGATATTTTTATGGCCTAAAAATTTAAGCGCCAGTGAATCCATGTCATGGCGCGTACCCACGCTGTTAAACACATACGATTCAAGCATGGTATCAAACTTAATACCGTTTAATTCGTAACCCGCATTTGCTAATACGCTTTTATCGTATTTAAGGTTTTGCCCTACTTTCGCTTTTTTGGCATCGGCTAGAATAGGTCCTAATTTTTGCATTACAAACTCAAGGCTTAGTTGCTCAGGTGCGCCCGGATAGTCGTGAGCAACGGGTAAATAAGCAGCCTCACCGGCTTTTACCGCAAAGCTCATGCCTACTAACTGTGCTTGCATGTAATCAAGGCTGGTTGTTTCTGTATCAAAGGCAAATAGCTCAGCATCATTTAGCTGCTCTATTAATGCATCAAACTGGCTCTCGGTTAAAATAGTTTCGTATTGCGCCTCTGCTACTTTTGGTACTTCGTTAGCCTCAGTGGGAACAGCTAAGTGTGTTTCGGTATCTTTAGGATTATCGAGTAACTCTGCTAACCAACGACGAAATTCACATTCACCGTAAAGGGCAATTAGCTCATCTTTATTTGGTTCTTGTAACTTAAAGGTATCAAGATCCGATTCAACCTCAACATCACACTTAATAGTGGCAAGTTGATAGCTTAAAGGCAGATGATCTAGTGCAGCTGCTAACTTTTCTCCTATTTTACCTTTGATCTCGCTGGCATTATCCATAACGCCCTGTAGCGATCCGTATTTTTCTAACCACTTAACCGCGGTTTTAGGACCACACCCTTCTACCCCTGGAATGTTATCTACTTTATCGCCCATTAAAGCTAAATAATCGATAATAAGTTCTGGGCCCACACCAAATTTTTCAACCACAGTAACAGGATCCGAGATACTGTCGGTCATGGTGTTTATAAGCGTTACATGTTCATTTACCAGCTGCGCCATATCTTTATCGCCGGTAGAAACCAGTACGTGGCGCTTTTGCTCTGACGCTATGCGCGCAAACGTCCCAATTACATCGTCGGCTTCAACACCTTCAATGCTAATAAGCGGAAAACCCATTGCCTTAATAATACGGTGGATTGGCGCTATTTGCGTGCGTAAGTCATCCGGCATTGGCGGACGATTCGCTTTATATTCGCTATACATATCATTTCTAAAGGTTTTGCCTTTAGCGTCAAATATAACCACCATATGCGAGGGATCATATTGTCTGATCAAACTTTTTAGCATGTTGATCACACCATATATCGCTCCTGTCGCCTCACCTTTTGAGTTAGTTAAATGTGGCGGTGAATGATAAGCACGAAATAAATATGAAGAGCCATCAACTAAAATAAGTGGGTTTTCGGGGATCTGAGCCATGGTGAATTTGGATCCTAAATACAAAAAGTAAGATAATTATAAGCATGCCATAAGGCAGTGAATAAAACGACTGCGAATTAATACTACTGATGTTGATTAATTCAGAACAAACTGTGGATAACTTTGTAGATAACAGCCACAGGCCATTCTTCCAAAGCATTAAAAAACGCTTAGAAATAAAGTTAACTGGTTGTTTTTACTAAAAAAGATAATACGAGGTTCTTTTTTTATTATTTTTTTACCAATGTGGAAAAAAGTTTTAACCGTTACATCCGCTGTTAGTCATTGTCATTATTTGCATCCATTTAAATAACTGGACGAGCATTCTAGCATAATGGATCAAAGATCATAGCGATCCTTTATAATTTTTTTCACTGTAGTTGATCACCAAATGGCATATACCCTATGTTCACTCGCTTAGCGAACAATAACTATACAAATAATTTTTCAAACAGATTATTTTTGCCATGTTAAACTTGAAGGTCTGTTGATCTTTCAAGATTGAATTTGCAGCAGTGTGTTTGGTATTTAGGCAAGGCAGAGCCTATGTGGTGTGGTTATTCCCCATAAATAGGCGATAACACAGCATTAATGCCAAACATGCGCTGCCCGAAGGGTTCTATCTAGGGGCGTGAGCAAGATGCAAAAGCTTTGCTTGGTTTTTACTTATTTACACATAGATGTAAGCCAGTAGAATAACGCAGGAGCAGTTATCGAGCCCACTAGGTTACAAACCTCGCGCCGCGATCAAATCGCTCCTAGTTTGAATAAATTTTAATCCGCAAAGGTTAACAGATCCTAATCTATCGAACTAAATTTTAGTTTGCCGACTTAAACGGAGCAGATAAAAAATGAAAAAAGTTGCAGTAATTTTAGCCGGTTGTGGCGTTTATGATGGTAGTGAAATTAATGAAGCCGTTTTGACTTTATTACACATAGCAAAAAATGGCGCAAGTTATCAGTGCTTTGCACCCGATATAGCGCAGCATCACACCATTAATCACCTCACTGGTGAAGAAACCACCGATAATCGTAATGTACTTGTAGAAGCAGCGCGTATTGCTCGCGGCGAAGTAAAAGCCATTACTGATCTGGACGTTACACAGTTTGATGCTTTAATTGTACCGGGTGGTTTTGGTGCTGCAAAAAATCTATCTGACTTTGCTATAAAAGGGCCACAGGCAAGTATTAATGCTGACGTGTTAAATGCCTGTAAAGCGTTTGCCAATACTAATAAAGCGGCGGGCTATATGTGTATTGCTCCTAACTTAATTCCTTTTATTTATCAGCAGGCACACCTAACTATAGGTAATGATAATGACACAGCTAATGCACTTAATACCCTAGGTGCTCAGCATGTAACCTGCGCAGTAGATGATATTGTTGTAGATCAGCAGTATAAGCTAGTAACAACACCAGCCTATATGCTGGCACAATCTATACTCGATGCCGATGCTGGAATAGCTAAACTGGTGAGTAAAGTACTCGCACTAAGCTGATTTTTGATCAATATGATCTATTTAGATTTTTGTAACTTAGAATAACAGTTACTCTGTTTAACTATTAAGTAAACTGCTGTTTTTATTGAGTTAACACAATCTTTGGTCGATTTAATCAATAAAATCTACTCTGAGCATTTTATAAATTGCTTAGGGGAGTTATAATTGTTTTAAATTCCGTCATTTACAATCGTGATTGATCACGTTCAAATTGAAGTGGGCAAGGCAAAATGAAAAAACTATCAGCTGCAGCATTACTAATGCTAGCAACCACCGCATACGCACAGCCATATGATAACTCTATGACTGCCGATGCAATCAAAAAACGTCTCGCACCGATTGGTGCTGTATACCTTGAAGGTGACAAAGTGGCCGCTCCTGCAGCCCCTACTGGCCCACGTTCTGGCGAGCAAGTATATCAAGCTTCATGTTTTGCGTGTCACGGTACTGGCGCGTTAGGCGCACCTAAATCGGCTGATGACTGGTCACCTCGCCTTGCTAAAGGTAAAGATGTATTACTCGATCACGCACTGAATGGTTTTAATGCAATGCCGCCAAAAGGTACTTGTATGGATTGTTCTGAAGACGAAATTAGTGCCGCAATTAACTTTATGACAACTAAGTAAAAACCTACTAAAGATCAGTAAATAAAAAGGTTTACCTATGGTAAGCCTTTTTTAATGTTTTTTATCAACTTTTAACCGCTAATTTAACGAATATATACTTGACGCTAATAATTAAAAATGAAATTATAAGCGCAATTAGTATACAATAAAAACACAGCTGGTTAACATCATTGGAAGATAAATTAACAGTACCTAGTAACTTAGCGCATCAAAATAAACGCCTGAAAGCGCTACTTAAAAAGTACAAGCATGCACATCATCTACAAAATGCCCTGATCCTATTATCAGAGCAAGCCAGCACGGTTGCAGAACTTTCCTTACTCTATCCCGCTATCCACGATATTTTGCAAAAGTACGTACCAAGCAAAAGTTTTTATGTTGTACTTTCTAACAGACACACAAACTTATTAGAACTTTCTTATTTTTCAGATGAAAAAGATGGTCTTGCTGTTGCCCTTAATCAGCATAATAGTTTTAACGAAGGTGCAACCGGTTATGTATTTAAACAAGGTAAAACAACCTACTTTTCTAAGCAACAAATGCAAGATGCTGCTAATAATGGTTTATTTAAAGCTTTAGGTACGCCTGCTGAGCATTGGATTGGCGTGCCGGTATATCAAGAAAAAAGCATTATAGGCGTACTTGCAGCACAAAGTTACGACACGGCACAAGGATATAGCCCTCAACAAATACAATTACTTGAGGTTATGTCGCTGTACTTAGCTACCGCAATAGAGCGAGTAAAAAAGCGCGAGCAACTCGAAGCCGAAGTTAAAATTCGCACCCAAGCACTTACGCAAAGTAACGCTGCGCTGAATGTAGAAGTTGAACAACGTAAACGAGCCCTACAACGCCAACAAATTTTATTTAAAATATCAGAGCTCGCCACTCAAACTAAAAACATTGATGATGTATATTTACAGCTGCATGAAATTATAAAGTCGATAACCTATGCAGATAACCTTTATATTGCACTTTATAACAAGGATTCTGGCTGGCTAAGTTTTCCTTATTACGTAGATGAATTTAAAAAGAACCCCCAATCGAGACGTTTTGCTAAAGGCTATAGTGAGCTGGTAATCAGCACCGAAGAAACTCAGCTTATTCAACTCGATAGAGCTAAAACTCTTATACAAGATGGCACAGTACAACGCACTTCGCCTGTGCCTGAAAAGCAAATGGCTACTAGTTGGCTTGGCGCACCATTAAAAACATCACAAGGTGTTATTGGTTTAATTGTTTGCCAAGCGTATAACAATAAACATATTTTTAGCCAAGATGATTGCGAACTCATCACCTTTGTATCCCATCAAATTGCTACAGTATTACAAACAAAATTAGCTAACATCGCACTTAAAAAGAGTCATCAGGAGCTTGAGTTTCGGGTTGACGAAAAAACCAAAGAGTTACGCCAAGCTAATCTACATTTACAGATGCAAATTGATGAGCGAAAAAAAATAGAGCAGCAGCTTTATCACGACGCGCACCACGACTCGCTGACCGGTTTAGCTAACCGAAGCTTATTTTTAACTCAACTTGAAAAAACCCTGCAAGAGTATCATCGCTTTGTAGAGCAACATTTTGCCGTATTATTTATTGATTTAGATAAGTTTAAAAATATTAACGACCAGCTTGGTCATCATGCCGGGGATCAGTTTTTAATTAGCGTGAGTAAGCTATTTTCGCAGTGTATTCGCGAGCACGACTTATTAGCGCGCTTAGGGGGAGATGAGTTTGTAATTTTATTGACTCATTTAACCGAGCCTCAACAAGCTGAAGATGTTGCAAATAGAATCATTAACTTAATGGCAGAACCATTTTGTTTTAAAGGTTCGTCGCTGCAAAGTGGTGCAAGTATTGGTATAACTTACTCTAACCAAAGCTATAAAAATACGGATGAAATAATTCGTGATGCCGATGCCGCTATGTACTACGCTAAAAACTCAGGTAGAAACCGCTATGAGCTATTCCACCCGCTATTAACGCAAGCAATACCAGAGCAGCAATCACCAGTACTGCATTACCTTGAACAACTACCGATGAACTTTAGAAGCTCTGAGATCATTACTCTTGATGAAAATTGCCAGTCTGAGTCATTGCTAGAAGCATTTGGCGAGCACCCTATATTAGGCTATACCAGTTTTGATATTCTAAAAAAGTTTGCCTGCGATAAAGAGCAACATCTTAATGTCGAACTTCAGCTACTACAACAAGCATACACGCAAACAAGTAACGCTAATTTAAACGTCGGCTTACTACCTTGCTCTGGTTTGTTATTGGCCCATCCTGAATTTGATTTATTTACTGATGCTTTGAGCCAATGCGAAAACAAAACACAACTTTGCTTACTCTTTGACGAGCAAGAAATACGCTATGCTAGTGCAACACAAATTGAAAATTTAAAGCTATTATCTTTAAACGGCTACTCTATTGGTTTAAATAATTTTGCTAAAGATAAATGCGAGCTTAACTTACTTAGCGAAATTGATTTTGACTACCTATTACTTAGCTCGACGTTTAGTAAGCGTATTTTGCAGCAAGCCAGCTACGACCTACAACTGCAGGGCGTACTTGCCATTACTAAAATTAAAAACACTAAAGTAATAGCAAAAGGCCCTGCTATATTAAATTTTAGAGCCCTATTAGATAAACATGGCCTAGGGTTTTTTATCGGTAAACAGTCTGCACTTAACAGTAGTTTGCAGCCCTCAATTAGTCACTCTGAATCACTGCAACGTTAACCAATTTATTCAGGTTTTTTAAGCATAGCGCGTAAATTAGCTACACGCGCCTGACCTTTTTCCATTCGCTCGGCTTGGCTATTAGGTGCTTTTTTATTCTCGAATGCTAAATCATCTTGTGGTAGCTCTTGCACAAAACGACTGAGCTCTGTTTGTGATGTTTCGCCAAATTGACGACGTATTTTGGCATAGGTTAAGGTGAGTTCTTGTTGAGCTCGGGTGATCCCAACATACGCAAGGCGACGCTCTTCATCTACGTTGTCCTCATCAATACTTACCTGATGCGGTAACAAGCCCTCTTCCATGCCCACCATAAACACGTACGGATACTCTAGTCCTTTTGATGCATGCAAGGTTGATAACTGCACCGCGTCGGCTTCATCTTCTTCTTCGTTACGCTCTAACATATCGCGTAATGTAAGTTTGCTCACTACTTCGGCCAAAGTCATGGGTTCGTTATCGGCGTCGCCGGTTAGCATATCGGTGATCCACCGATATAACTCCGATACGTTTTTCATCCGCATTTCAGCCGCTTTGGCACTGGGTGATGACTCGTATAAATACGCTTCGTAGTTAATGTTACGTACTAAATCTTTAACCGCTTCTAGGGTATCACCGCGCACCGCGTTGTCAGATAGCTCCACAACCCAACGTGCAAACCCAGTAAGTGCGTTCAAACCACGCCCTTTTAGTCTATAACCTAGGTCATTATCAAAACAGGTAGCAAATAAACTCATGTGCTTTTCGTTTGCGAGCGTGCCCAGCTTTTCGAGTGTCACCGTGCCTATTTCGCGCCGTGGCGTATTTACTATACGTAAAAATGCATTGTCATCGTCTTGATTAACCAACAGTCGTAAATAGGCCATAATATCTTTAATTTCTGAGCGCGAGAAAAACGACATACCACCGCTAATTTTGTATGGAATACGGTTACTCATTAACGATTTTTCAAAGCCTCGCGCTTGATGATTACCACGATATAAAATAGCGTAATCTTTGTAGCTAGTGCGTTTCATAAACTTATGCGAAATAATTTCAGCCACTACGCGCTCAGACTCATGCTCTTCATCACGACAACCAATTACTTTTATTGGCTCACCATAACCGAGCTCACTAAACAGCTTTTTTTCAATGTCGTGCGGATTGTTGGCAATTAATATATTAGCCGCTTTAAGAATACGCCCTGCACTACGATAGTTTTGCTCCAGCTTAATAAGTCTAAGCCCGGGGAAGTCTTTACTTAATAACACTAAGTTTTGCGGACGCGCACCGCGCCATGAGTAAATTGATTGATCGTCATCGCCTACCACAGTAAAACGGGCGCGCTCACCTACTAACAGCTTAACAAGTTGGTATTGGCTGGTATTGGTATCTTGGTACTCATCCACCAGCAAGTATTTAAAGCGTTGCTGCCAGCGCACCCGGGAAGTGGCATTATTAGTAAGGAGCAAAGTAGGGATCATTATTAAGTCGTCAAAGTCTAGTGCATTGTATGCACGTAACTGGTTTTGATAACGCCCATAAAGCTGTGCAAATAATGCTTTTTGTGGCTCTTGCGCTTCGCGGATTGCTTGCTCTGGTAAAATTAATTCGTTTTTCCAGCTACCTATTGCCATTTTTAATAGCTTGAGTAGGTCTTTATCATTTTTAAGTTCGTCTTCGGTTAAATCATTTAATAACTGGTTGGTATCTTGATCGTCAAATAGCGAAAAACCCGGCTTAAAGCCCAGTGTACTAAGCTCTTTTTTGATAATTTCTAAACCCAGCGTATGAAATGTAGATACCCAAAGCCCTTTGGCATCTTGCTTGCCAAGTGTTTGCAAAACACGCTCACGCATCTCTTTAGCGGCTTTATTGGTAAAAGTAACCGCGGCAATATTCCGCGCTTTATACTCACACTTTTTCACTAAATATGCGATTTTATTAGTAATAACACGCGTTTTACCAGAGCCAGCTCCAGCAAGCACTAAGCATGGCCCACTAATATATTTTACCGCTTCATCTTGTTTAGGATTGAGTTTCATAACGACCAAAGAGATTTTAAAAGACGGGCAATTTTAACGTAACCATTACAGCGAGCATAGCAATTGCACTAATTAATTAGATAAAGATCAACCTGTGTTAAATACACTGGCTATAAGGTAATATTAGTTATTATAAATTCTGGGCAACTGCCAAGGGACGAACATGATTAATCCAGCAAAACTTGAAGAAATTGCAAAGCAAATCACTAGTAATATGCCACAAGGCGTAAAAAACTTAGCCGATACACTCGAAGGTAAAACCAAACAAGTTTTACAAAACAAGCTTGCTGAGATGGACTTTGTAAGTCGTGAAGAGTTTGATGTACAAAGCCAAGTACTGATCCGTACACGCGAAAAGCTAACCGAACTTGAAGCTAAAGTTGCACTGTTAGAACAACAACTTAGCATTCAGCCAGATGCTGAATAATAAATGCGCTTAAAGTAAAAAAGCAGCCTTGGCTGCTTTTTTTGTTTTGTAATAGTGCTAATGAAATAGCTCATCAAGTACATAGTAAGCTAAATTGCTCTGCTGCGCGCAACTCACAACCAGCATTTTTTGCGCTACTTGCTCCCCAGTTATTGGTTTATAGCGTTTTAAAAGTGGCAGACAAGTCATAATAGGTAAAATAACACTGCCTATTTTCTCAGCTACTCTAAACTGCTTACGGTTGCCTAATAATAACGACGGCTGAAAAATACTGATCCGTGCAAAAGGCAGTTGCTTAATCTGCTGCTCTAGTTGCCCCTTCATTTTTAAATAAGGGCTAGTGCTGTGCGCATTTGCACCACTTGATGACACCAAGCAGTAATGTTGCACACTATTACTTGCGGCTAATTGCGCGGCAATAAATTGATAATTGAAATCAACTCTTCGCTGCGCCGCAATTGAGCCGGCTTGCTTTTTAGTAGTACCTAAGCAAGAAAAAAACACATCGCCTTTAAATAGTGCAGCGTATTGAGTTAACTCATCAAACTCAATTATATGATTAACGAGTTTTGGATGACGCATGCTTAACGCGCGGCGGCTTAAGGCAATCACATTAGAAAAATAGGCGCTTTGTAGTAACTTTTTTAATAACTCATTTCCTACTAACCCTGTTGCACCTATGATCACCGCCGTTTTTGTCATCGCGTTAATTATCCATGGCCAAGTTTTGAAAACACATGTTGCACGGCTTTTTTATAAGTGTCGGCTTCTTCTGATGCACAAGTCACTACTGACTCTAGGTCATGTAGGTGGCCATTTTCTAGGCCGTAAACCCAACCGTGAATCGATAAATTTTGTCCACGTGCCCATGCGTCTTGTACTATATTAGTACGCGCTACATTACGTACCTGCTCAATTACATTAAGCTCTATTAAACGGCTTAAACGCTCTTTTTCAGGCACTGCATTTAATTGCTCCAGGTGTTTTTCTTTTACATCACCAACATGGCGCAGCCAATTATCAATAAAGCCAAAGCGGGCTTCATCTAGTACTGCTTGTACACCACCACAACCATAATGCCCCACCACCATAATGTGTTTAACTTTTAATACTTCAACAGCATATTGCATTACCGATAAACAGTTATGATCTGTATGTACAACCACGTTTGCTACGTTACGATGTACAAATAGCTCACCGGGGAGTAAATCTACAATTTGATTGGCTGGCACACGAGAGTCGGAGCAACCAATCCATAAGTACTCTGGATTTTGCTGCATTGATAATATTTTAAAAAAGTCAGGATCTGCTTTACTGGTGCGATCTGCCCAACGTTTATTATTGTCGAATAAATTTTTTAGCTTTCTCATTGCATCTCTTTTCAGTTCGAAGACGGATAATTTGCCAAGATCAAAATATTGCGCGGTGTTAACTGCTTTGCGCAAAACGTTTTAATACTGACTTGATAGCCTTGTTGCTGTAAATATAAAGCACGATCGAGCACAAGCCAAACTTCTATTGCTCTTCTGAACACATGTCGAACCAGTTCAACACGGTCAGTTACTTTCATTCTGGCCTGCCCAATAAGTAAAAATTTATTATAATCAATTTCTTGCGTTAACTTTAACGACTTTTTGTCTGCAGCCCATGCACAAAATGATTTAAATGAATCTGAAAATACCGCCTTGTTAACCGACGGCACACTGACGTAATGTTGCTCATTAGTAATCGATTTTCGCAGGGCATCAAACCCGAGCCGCCATGCAACTTCAGTGTTACGCACTTTAACTATGCGTGAAGGCGCGGTTACCATTTCTTGAAGTGCGAGCTTTAAGTCGCGATGGGTTAAGTTAAGAGGACTTTGCTGTGCAAGCGTACTCATTGCTAGGTAATTATCTGGAGTAAATAAATGATAACAACAAGGAGAGAAACTAATGTTAGAGACTTTAGCTACACTGGCCTGCTGCATAAAAGCTTGATGTAAACCGCCGCAAGCATGTAGAGCTACTGCGTGCATATCGGCTTTAAAAAAATCAGTAATATCATCGCTTAGTACATCAGCTTGGCTAAAATGCATAGCTAAGCCTTGCTGCTTTGCACTGTGTTGCCCTTGCTCACATAACTGCGATTGCAGCTCTATACTGTGCACGCTTTTAGCACCATTAAACGCTAGCATACGCCCGAGGTGTCCTTTACCCGCGCACCATTCTAAAACAGGCTTGGTACTACTTGGTAAAGCCGATACAAAATCTTGCACCTGCTGAAATTTCCGCCCTTTAATACCGTTACTAAGCCAAAACGGATACTCACTGCGCGTTAAGTTCGCTGTTGGTAATTCACACAAATTTACCAGCTGTTCAAGTTGCTCAATATGCGGCTCAAAAAATTGATATAACTGCTCTTCATTGCCATCTAGTTGGGCAACTTGTTCATCCGTTAAATTATTTAAAGGCCCTTGTAGCTCAGGCCAAGGTAATGTATCAAAATCAAATGCGGTGCATTGCCAATATTGGCGATTACGCATGAGGAGAGAATCAAGTGCAGAAAACTGCTCAGCTAAGGTCATATCAACTTAAAATAAATAAACACAATTAATTATAGCAGCTCAACCCACTGTCATTAAGTGGTTATTTTTTGAAGATTAAACGTAAATACAGCGGGATAGAAATAATGCTGATAATAATTGCTGCCAGTAACATCCATGAAAGCTTTAATCTTTCGGGCTCCTGATACTTATATATAAAACTAGCTTTTACTTTGTCAAAATCACTTTGCTCAATACCATATAAATCAGCTATTAAGCGCCACTTTGCTATCGACATATTACCTAGGTGAGTACTGGGTACTGTAACATAACCTTTTAATACCTCGGCTTCATAAGCTAGCTGATGGGGGCTTTTATGCGGTGCGTATTGATGAGTTACTGCTATCGCTTCATCCATATTCATCATTGCATAACGCCAACCTTTAAGGCTTGCCTGATAAAAGCTTTCTACTGTTTGCGGGTGGTTTTCTAGCATACTTTGGCTGGTAAACAAAATATCGGCGTACAGATCCATGCCGTACCTTTGTGGACAAATGAGTCTGTGAGCGATTCCTTGTTGCGCCATGTAATAAGGTAGGTCGGTTACATACACTTGCATTGCATCTACTTTATTATCAACCCATGCGCGGGTCGGATTATCACCTTCATAATGCGCTAAACGGTCAGTATTAATACCACTGCGCTGGAGCATAATTAATAACTCAGTATTCTCTCTTTTACCGCTGGTAGTGACTCGTTTAGTAATAAAGTCTCGTGCATGAAAAATATCAGAGCTGTCTTTAACCATCCAGCAATAAGGGGAAAACTGCAATATAGCAGCCATTGCCACTAAAGGTTTACCGGCAATGCGTTGCTGTAAAACACCAGAGTGACCAATGCCAAACTGCACCTCACCTCGTGCTACTGCATCAAAACTGTCGGGCATACTTAAATTGGCAGGGAGTATATTTACATCCAGCCCGACCTCTTTATAAAAGCCTTTGTGCTTGGCCATATAATAGCCGGCAAATTGAAATTGATGAGTCCATTTTAATTGTAATGTAACCGGTTCTTGCGCCTGTAACTGGCAACAAAAAAGCCCCAAAACAATGATTAGTCCTTTAATTAGCAACGAGTTCCCCTCAAAGCATATTATTATTTATTGATAATAATATGTAAAAAACATGATAAAGCAAGCACCTCAACGAGATGCTTGCTAATAAAGAGGGTTATGCCGAAGCAAGTTTATCGACGTTTTTGCCCTGAGGCTGCGAGGTTAAAAACTGGGTAAAACATGGATTATTTGTTTCATCTTGTACGCTATAGCCTAAGCGATTTAAGTGCTCGTTAAACAGATCAAATTGACTTGGTTCAATTGCAAAACCTGCTAATACATTACCTGTAGAGCCACCATGATTACGATAATGAAATAAGGTAATATTCCAATTACTACCTAAGGTATCTAAAAAGCGTGCTAATGCACCCGGGTATTCAGGAAACTCAAACTGCAATAAACGCTCATGTAATTGCTCTGGTGCTTTACCTCCAACCATATAACGCACATGTAACTTAGCGAGTTCATTATCCGATAGGTCGCAAAATTGGTAGTTGTTATTGGTTAGATCTTGCTTTAACTCTTCTAGCTCTTGTAACCCTTGGCGTAGCGCAATACCTACAAATATTTGCGCATCGCCGGGGCCTGCATAGCGATAGTTAAACTCGGTAATAGCACGCCCACCTAACGAGGCACAAAACTGTTTAAAACTGCCTTTTTCTTCATTAATGGTAACGGCTAATAGCGCTTCGTTTTTTTCGCCAAGTGCGGTGCGCTCTGCTACATAACGTAAGCGATCAAAATTTAAATTAGCCCCCGAAAGCACCGCAGCTAAATGCAGTCCTTTTAACCCCGATTGCTGACTCCACTTTTTCAGCCCGGCAGTGGCAAGCGCGCCTGAAGGCTCGGCAATGGCGCGCGTAGATACAAAAATATCTTGCATGGCGGCGCATATCTCATCACTGCTTACGGTAACGACTTCGTCGCAAAATTTTTGCGCTAATCTAAACGTTTCAGTGCCAATAATTTTAACCGCCACACCATCGGCAAAACTACCAACTCTATCAAGCTCTACTGGTTTACCCGCTTTTAGTGCGGCTTGTAAGCAGGCACTTTCGTCGGCTTCTACCCCTATTACTTTTATATCTGGGCGCAGTGATTTTATATATACCGCCATACCAGCAAGTAAACCGCCGCCGCCAACGGGAATAAATACCGCATCAAGCTCGTTTAACTGCTGCATTAGCTCACGGGCTACTGTGCCTTGGCCTACAATTACGTCTGGGTCGTCAAATGGCGGGACAAATATACCGTTGCGTTGCTCTGTAAGTTCTAGCGCATGGGCTTTAGCGGCATCAAAATGATGACCATGTAATACCACTTCACCACCAAGTGCACGCACTGCACTTACTTTTATTTCTGGGGTGGTTACTGGCATAACTATAGTTGCCTGATGCCCTAAATGTGAGGCACTCAGCGCCACACCTTGAGCATGATTTCCTGCAGATGCAGTAATAACCACTGAGCCTTTAGGCAGTTTGTTAAGTTTATTAAATGCACCGCGTAATTTAAATGAGTACACCGGCTGCTGGTCTTCGCGTTTTAGCCACACATGGTTGCCCAGCTTAGTACTGAGCTCAGCCATTTTGCTAACTTCAGTTACTTTAGCTAGCGGCTCCATGTTTGCTTGAATAATTGCACGAAAATAATCGAGTTCTTGAGAAACCATAATTAACTAAGCGCCTCTAGTTTGGCTAAATCGCGCACTGCACCTTTATCGGCACTGGTGGCAAGTAGCGCATACGCTTTAAGCGCAGATGATACATAACGCTGACGATCAAGCGGTTTATAAGCCTGCTTGCCACGCGCTAATTGTTTTTGTTTACGTGCTTCGAGCTCTGCATCGCTAAGCGCTAAAGTAATTTCGCGAGTAGCAATATCAATAATTATTTTATCGCCGTTTTCAACGTAGGCAATTGCGCCACCACTAGCAGCTTCTGGTGATACATGGCCAATTGATAAGCCCGATGTGCCGCCAGAAAAACGACCATCGGTGATCAAGGCACATTTTTCTGCTAAGCCCTTTGATTTTAAGTAACTGGTTGGATAGAGCATTTCTTGCATTCCAGGCCCGCCTTTTGGCCCTTCATAACGAATAACCACTACATCACCGGCTTTTACTTCGCCGTTTAAAATACCTTCTACCGAATCATCTTGCGACTCATACACCACGGCAGTGCCTTCAAAATGTAGCATGTCATCAACCACACCCGCACTCTTTACAACACAGCCATCAACCGCTAAATTGCCCGACAATACGGCTAAACCGCCATCTTGACGAAAAGCGTGTTCAACACTACGAATGCAACCATGTTCGCGGTCGTTATCGCCCTCATCCCAACGGCATTCTTGGCTCATTGCTTTAGTAGTGCGAATACCCGCAGGGCCTGCACGATAAAATTTGCGAGCGGCTTCGTTAGTTGGGTCTGTTGCATCCCACTTTTTAACAAGCTCAGCCATTGTTGACCCAGCAACATGATTTACCGACATATCAACTAAGCCTGCTTTACCCAGTTCACGTACAATGGCCATCATGCCACCAGCGCGGTGTACATCTTCAATATGATATTCTGGCGTAGCGGGTGCTACTTTACATAAAAAGGGCGTTTTACGAGATAGTGCATCAATGTGCGACATATCAAAATCAACACCTGCCTCTTGCGCCGCAGCAAGTAAATGCAATACCGTGTTTGACGAGCCGCCCATGGCTATATCTACTACCATGGCGTTCATAAAGGCTGTTTTGTTGGCAATCGCGCGTGGCAGTACTTCTTGGTTATCTTTTTGGTAATACTCGCGGCACAAATCAACAATGCGTGCGCCCGCTTCAACATAAAGCTGTTTACGGTCCTTGTGGGTTGCTAGCGTAGTGCCGTTACCCGGTAGTGCTAAACCAATGGCTTCAAGTAAACAGTTCATAGAGTTGGCAGTAAACATGCCTGAACACGAACCACAGGTAGGACATGCTGAGCGCTCCACTTGCTCTGAATCTGCATCACTTACCGACTCATCTGCCCCTTTAACCATGGCGTCTACCAAATCGAGTTTAATATCGATATTAGCAAGTTTAGTTTTACCGGCTTCCATCGGGCCACCCGATACAAATATAACCGGAATATTTAAACGCAGCGCTGCAAGCATCATTCCTGGGGTAATTTTGTCGCAGTTTGAAATACAGATCATCGCATCGGCGCAGTGGCCATTAACCATGTACTCAACCGAGTCGGCAATTAGGTCGCGTGATGGCAGTGAATACAGCATGCCACCATGGCCCATAGCAATACCATCATCTATCGCTATGGTGTTAAATTCTTTTGGCACGCCGCCCGCAGCGGTAATGGTTTCGCCCATCAGTTCACTCAGCTGATTAAGGTGCACATGCCCAGGTACAAATTGTGTAAATGAGTTTACAACCGCAATAATCGGCTTTCCGAAATCGCTATCTGTCATTCCTGTTGCACGCCATAATGCACGAGCACCTGCACGTTTTCGACCTTCGGTTGTTGTTGCACTTCTTAATTTTGCCATGGTTACCTCTGTTTTGCTGCTTTATAAGCAAGCATTCCTCATTCTTAGTTATTGAGTAAGTTTATTAACCCACTCTGTAATTGTTTACTGCACGCACACTTAAACCGCTTGTTGCTGTAAATTTTGTAAAGTAACGGCTTTTACATCCACCAGCTTATTTAGCTGGCTGGTTAATAAGTGAATTGGCTTATCGCTGTCTACCGTCATGGTTACATGGTATTGGCCATCGTCTATATTGAGTTGAAAATGGGTTAAGTCAAAACCACGATGACGTACTACGCGTAAAAAACGCTCTACAGCAATACTTTGATTTTTTAAGGCGATTGTTAAACTATGTTTCATTGTGCTTTCCCCGTCATCATTTGATCGTTAGCTGCACCTGGCGGTACTAGCGGCCATACATTTTCTTGATTATCAATGCAGGCATGTACTATGTATGGACCTTTACTGTTAACCAGTGCGGTTATTGCATCGTCAACTTGGTTAGCATGGGTTATGGTTTGCCCTGGTATACCAAATACCGCTGCTAGCTGCACAAAGTCAGGATTATCTGAAAGATCGGTTTCTGAGTAGCGCTCTTCAAAAAACAGCTCCTGCCATTGACGTACCATGCCTAAGCGTTGGTTATCTAAAATAAGTATTTTTACTGGTAAATTATTACGACGAATTGTTGCCAACTCTTGAATGTTCATCATGATGGAACCATCACCCGATACCGTAATAACAAAGTCATCGGGGCGAGCTACTTGCGCACCAATTGCCGCAGGTAAACCAAAGCCCATAGTGCCTGCACCACCACTACTTAAGTGATTACTGGGATGATTAAATTTCATATGCTGGGCCACCCACATTTGGTGCTGACCTACATCGCAGCACACTACGCCCGTTTTAGGCATACGTTGGCTTAGTTGATTAAGTAAATAAGGTGCAAATACCTTGTCGCCCGGATAGTCGTAACGCCATGCATATTTAACCATCATTGATTTGTTATGATCGCACCATGCTTGCGGGGTTACAAAGCACTCTAGTGCAGGTAAGGACGTTTTTAAGTCAGCAATTAAAGAAGCTTTAGCTGGTTTACGCTTACCGACTTCTGCGGCGTCTATATCTAAATGAATTACTTTAGCGTTTGCAGCAAACTTAGCTAAGTTGCCGGTAACACGGTCATCAAACCGCGCCCCAATGCACACTAGTACATCACATTCTTGCACCGCTAAGTTAGCTGCTTGGCCGCCATGCATACCTAGCATACCTAAGTAATACTCGTAATCGGGTAACACACTGCCCAGCGCTTTTAGAGTAGCAACCGCTGGCATGTGGGTTTTATTTAAAAACTGCATCAACTGGGCTTGTGCATCTGCTGATTGGACTCCACCACCTACATAAGCCACTGGCTGTTTAGCCTCACTAAGTAATTGATTGGCAATAGCAACTTGCTTTAAATCTAGCTCTGGTAAGTACTCATCGGCTGCTAGCCAAGGCTGAAATGGCACTTGCGCCATTTGAATGTCTTTTGGAATATCTACGAGTACCGGTCCTGGGCGACCGCTTTGCGCTAAGTGCATGGCCTCTTGCAGTATTTCGGCTAAATCTTCGGCTCGCTCTACCATGTAACTGTGCTTAGTACACGACAGCGACATACCTAATACATCTATCTCCTGAAAGGCATCTGAACCAATCGCTGCAGTAGGTACTTGCCCGGTAATTGCTAATAATGGCACTGAGTCCATCATCGCATCGGCAAGAGCGGTAATTAAGTTAGTGGCACCAGGGCCTGACGTTGCAAAACACACTCCTAATTTACCCGTACTACGAGCAAAGCCTACTGCCGCAAAGCCTGCACCTTGCTCATGCCGAGTAAGGTAGTGCTTGACTGGCGCGCCATACAAAGCATCGTAAATTGGCATAATAGCTCCGCCTGGGTAGCCAAATACTTCTTTTACACCGTGTTTGGCTAATAAATCTATTGTTAATTCTGCGCCTGTCATTAATAAAACCCTCATTCCTCAGTGACAATTCAATCACATATTTTGCCGCTAAAACCAAAAAGCCCCCCGAACGGTTAAGTGCGGAGGGCTTTTAAATGCTTAAGTTTTTTAAAGCACTACGAAGCCCTCGCGGGAATAATCACCACGATAATAATCAGGACTAGGTTTAGTGCGTTTGCAAGCATGTAATTAATACCAAATGTTGTTAAATTATCGCAAAGGTTATTCCTTTGCTCTCTTTTTATATTAATACCGCGCAGAGCCCCTTAAGTCAACATCAAATTCAATTCAAATAAAAGACAAATAAGCAATTTAAGTGGTTTTAATATTCACTTTAATTATCTGCTGTGGTTTTTTTATGTGAATAGTTAATCGCTATAAATTCCCTATTCTAATATGCCCTTTTTATGGTTTGATTAATTTTTAATAATACCCCGAGAATTAATTTATTTTACCCCCTCAGGAAATGCGCAGCTTCTCTTAAGTAATTCTTAAGTGTTGTTGCATAACATGGCGTTGTTATTTTAAACGAGCCTAAATATGCACTCACTTAGCCCTACATCTACACAGCAAAAACCTAATCGTGGTAAACGGTTTTACATTCACTGTAGCGCCAATGCTTTTGTAATAATGATTGCCTGCTACTATTGCTTGGTTATAAATATTCCATTCATTCATGGCTCTTTTAGCGCCATTACTTCTTTAGCTTCTTTTTCGTGGCTATTTTTGTTTTCAGTACCGCTATTACTGCTCTGCCTGCTAATTATATTTTTTTCGATGGTGTCGGTTAGGTGGCTATTAAAACCCCTTAATTACTTTTTACTGGTTATTTCCAGTGCAGCACTTTACGGCACCTTAAATTATGGCGTGGTGTTTGATTATTCCATGATCCAAAACACCTTCGAAACTGATTCAAGTGAAGCCTTAAGCTATTTAAATCCGCAGCTTATTGGCTTTTTACTGCTGTTTTGTGCCTTGCCTGTTTTTGTTTTAAGTAAAATAAAAATACACTTTACCCGTCCTCACCAAGAAGTACTTAGCCGCATAAAGCTAGTAGTAGCATGTTTGGCGCTTATTGCATTGGTGGTTACAAACTTTTATGCCGACTATGCTGCAACGGGCCGCAATAACCGCATTTTGAAAAAAGAAATTATTCCATTTCAGTATCTCTCTAGCGGCTATAAATATATGCGCGATCAGCTGCTGTATACCGATATGGAATTTAAGAATATAGATGCAGCACCTAGCCTAATTGCGCCTAATACCAGCAGCGTAACCGTGATAGTGGTTGGTGAAACTGCACGAGCAGAAAACTTTGCTTATCAAGGTTATAAACGTAACACCAATCTTTACACCCAAAAACACGGCGTTACTTACTTTAATAATGTGGCGTCTTGCGGCACGGCTACAGCGGTATCTGTGCCCTGTATGTTCTCGTTGCAAACACAAACAAATTTTGACCGACTCGAAGCCGACAGCCAGCAAAACCTAATTGATTTGGCCCAGCACGCAGGCAGTGATGTACTCTGGGTTGATAACAACAGCGGTTGTAAAGACGTATGTACGCGAGTAGTTACTATCGACATACCTACAGAAAAATCCACCTTGTGTGATGGTAAGTACTGCTTTGATGAAGCGCTATTGGCTCCACTTAAACACAAACTGGCTAATTTAACCCAAGCTAATACCGTGATTGTGCTACATATGATGGGCTCACACGGGCCAACCTATTTTAAACGCTACCCTAAACAATTTAAGCAATTTACCCCAACTTGCGACAGAAGCGACATTCAAAACTGCTCTGCCGAACAACTAGTGAATACCTACGACAACACCATTGCGTACAGCGACTTTGTTAACGCCCAAGTAATTGAGCAATTAAAAGCGCTACCAAACAATATAGATAAACAATTTTTATATGTGTCAGATCATGGTGAATCACTTGGTGAGGGTGGTGCTTATTTACATGGTTTCCCGTATAGCTTTGCGCCTAGCACACAAACCCACGTACCACTTTATATGTGGGCTGATGAGCATAATCAGCGCATTACCAATACCTGCTTAGCTAATTTAGACACCAGTGCTGCACGCTCACACAACAATATTTTTCACACCCTTTTAAATTTAATTGGCATTAACAGCAAAACGTATCAGGCATCGCTTGATCTACTTGCTAGCTGCCAAACAACACCAAGCGAAGTACAACTATGAGCAATAAAACCGTTATAAAACGCCAAGGCTTAATGCGCCTTATTTTTACCTTAAGCCATTCTTTTAACGGCTTAAAATGGATGAGTCGATTTGAAGCTGCGTTTCAACAAGAGCTGGCACTATTTTCGTTACTTGGTGTGTTTGTGTGGCTACAAGAAATTGCACTAAGCGACAAATTACTGCTTATAGCCAGCCTGCTTTTTGTATTGTTTGCTGAGCTAGTAAATACAGCAGTTGAGGTTGTAGTTGATAGGATTGGCAGCGAATACCATGAGCTTTCGGGGCTAGCTAAAGATATAGCCTCTGCCAGTGTATTTGTAGCCATGTTAATTGCCGCACTTATTTGGTGGGCTGTGTTATGGGCTTAAAGCTAAATTTTATACCTAAAATAACGAGGTTAATATTTAAAGTAATACCTCAGGTAAAAAATACACTTGGACCGGTATGGATTTTTGTTGTATTTGCTGTTTTAGCCCTTAGCTTTTTAACACTTGCTCGCTTTAGTTTAAGTGTATGGCAAGGCGAACGTGTATTTGGATCGCATGCGTGGTTTTCTATATTTGTAGGTGGCTTAAGAGTTGATATAGCCACATTAAGCTACCTTATTATGCCCGCATTACTACTTACTTTACTTATGCAAAGCGTAGGTTGGCAAAATAAAGTACGCAGCCTAATTAAAATCTACTTAGTGGTTATATCTGCTTTACTCGTTTTTTTTGAAGTGATTACCCCTACGTTTATAAACGAGTATGACTTGCGCCCAAACCGCTTATTTATAGAGTATTTAATTTATCCTAAAGAAGTTTCAAAAATGATTTTTTCGGGCTATAAATTAGAAGTGCTTATTGCTATTGCAGCACTTATTTTAAGCTGCAAATTTGCAGGTAAAGTATTTAGCCATCAATGGCAAAGTAGGTCGTCACTAACAAGGTTAAATCAATCAATTTTAGCACTCGTTTTAGTGTGCTTAACTATTTTAGGTGCGCGTAATTCATTAGGGCACAGACCGCTTAACCCAGCCATGGTGTCATTTTCGACCGATCACTTACTTAACGACTTAACCCTTAACTCACTTTATAGCGTAGCGTTTGCGGTTAAGCAGCTCTCTAACGAGCAATCAAGCCAAGACTATTACGGAAAAATGCCAGCAGATGAACTGCTCAGCATTGTACGCAGTAATATGCAAAATACGCAGGCCTCATTTAGCGATTCAACCGCACCTACAAAAACGTTTCATACTGCAAGCAATACAGGTAAACCAAAAAATCTGGTGATTATTTTACAAGAAAGCTTAGGCGCACGTTACGTAGGCACACTTGGTGGTTTACCGCTTACACCTAATATTGACGCACTTTATCAGCAAGGTTGGGGGTTTGATAATTTATATGCCACTGGCACGCGCTCGGTTCGTGGTATTGAAGCGGTAATTACAGGCTTTACGCCCACACCTTCGCGTGCGGTTGTTAAACTTGATAAATCACAACGTGACTTTTTTACTATCGCTGACTTTTTAGCGAAGCAAAATTATAACACCCAATTTATTTATGGCGGCGAAAGCCACTTTGATAACATGCGAAGCTTCTTTTTAGGTAATGGCTTTAAAGATATTGTAGATACCAATAACTTTAATAAAATAGACTTTAATGGCTCGTGGGGCGCATCAGACGAAGACTTATACGACCAAGCTGATATTGAACTCACTAAACTTAAAAAACAAAATAAACCCTTTTTAAGTCTTATATTTTCCAGCTCCAACCATAGCCCGTATGAATTTCCTGACGATAAAATAACCCTGTACGACAAACAAAAACAAACCCGCAATAATGCGGCAAAATACGCTGACTACGCGCTAGGTACATTTATCGAAAAAGCTAAAAAGTCGAGCTACTGGGACGATACAGTATTTATTGTAATAGCCGATCACGACTCGCGTGTATCAGGTGCTAGCTTGGTGCCAATTGATCACTTTAGAATTCCGGCGGTTATTTTTGGTAAAGACATTGCCCATAAACGCGATAATCAACTAGCCAGCCAACTCGATATTCCCGTTACTTTGCTATCTTTAATTGGCGTAAGTGGCAAACACCCTATGATAGGTCATGATTTATCAAAACCAATTAACAACAAACAACGTGCAATGATGCAATACGACAAAAACTTTGCCTACATGCACGATAATAAAGTGGTGGTGCTACAACCGCAAAAACCAGCAACCACCTATACGTATAGTAATAATCAGCTTGTGCCATGTGAAAACGATGAGCAACTGATAAAAAAAGCCCTAGCCCATGCCAACCTAGGTAACTTAGCTTATACAAATGGTTGGTATCATTAACAAAGTGACTTGATAATAAAGCCTTGTTAAAGTAACAAGGCTATTTTTACAAATCGAGCAAAGATGAACATTCTCGTTATTGAAGACTCAGAAGCACTCAGGCGCAGCCTACAAGTTGGCCTTAGCAACCTTGGTTTTACCGTAGATGAAACCGGTGATGGCTCAGAAGGATTGAGCATGGCACTTAGTGGAAACTACGACTTGATATTACTTGATTTAATGCTACCCAGTGTTGATGGTATGAGTATTTTGCAAGCACTGCGCAGCAGTAATAGCCAAAGCCGTGTGCTTATTTTATCTGCTCGAAGTGAGCCTCAAGATAAAATAAATGGCCTTATGAAAGGGGCTGATGACTACTTAACTAAGCCGTTTTCGTTTGAAGAACTTCACGCTCGCGTGCTTGCGCTACTTCGCCGTGGTTCACTGCAAAACCAACAAAATACGCTTACTGTAGGTGACTGCGTATTAGATCTTTCGCTTAAAACACTTCACTACCAGCAACATGCTATTGAACTCACTCGCAATGAATACAAAATAATAGAATGCTTATTTAATGCCCCCGAGCGAGTATTAGGGCTGGAGCTTATAAGTGAAGCTGTGGTCGGTCAGTTCGATATGCTCTCTAAAAATGCGCTTGAAGCACATATATCAACCATACGTAAAAAAGTAAGACAGTTTGATGGCGAACTCCCTATAAAAAATAAACGTGGATTTGGTTATGTCGCAACAACAAAGTAAAAGTCACTCAATAAAACGTAAACTCGTGAATAATATTAGCGCGGTGATCTCCGTTATATTATTCACCATATTTTTAACTGTTGATTTAAGTGTTGATACTTGGGTGGAAGATCAGTTCAATCAGTCCCTTACTAATAAAGCCAATTACTTAAAAACCTTAGTAGAAGATGACAACGGTACAGTTGAGTTTGAATTTTCGGGTAAATTCATGTCGGAATACGAACAAGCCGACGCCAGTGAATTTTATCAATTATGGCATGGCAGCGAGGTGTTTGAGCGTTCTCAATCGTTACAGCTGTATAAAAACACTCAACTGCCTTTTTTAGAACTACCGATAAACGAATCTAAAATAATTGATTACGACCTACCTAACGAGCAAAGCGGCCGAGTACTTATAAGCCACTTTGTTGCTAAACAAGATATTAGAAATACCAACGCATCTGCCACTATTAACAGTATGACCCTAGCAATAGCAGCCCCAACGGCCGAGCTTAATAAAGTACTGATCATTATTGATGTAGTGTTTATTCTCACCTGTGTGATTGGTGTATTTGCCGTGCGCTACTTGGTTACACGCATTGTAAATAAAGGGCTGTTTCCGCTACATAGCCTAAACGAGCAAATAAAACGCCTTGATATTACAGGTGTGGCACAAACTATAGAAAGCGACTTTAAAGTTGAAGAGTTAGAGCCTATACGCAATGAGCTCAATAAATTCATTACTACTAATCAGCAGCTTTACAGTAATGAAAAACGCCTTACCAGCGATATAGCCCACGAGCTTAAAACTCCCATTGCAGAGCTAATAAGCTTATCTGAGGTCGCACTTAAATACCCAGATGACAAGCGTATTAGCGATACCTATACCAGTGACGTACTAAGTATTTCTGAACGTATGAAAACCATTGTAAACAACCTGCTCTTATTGCAGCGCTCAACTAGCAGCATAGAATTAAACGCGCAAACTATCGTTTTAAATAATTTGGTCAAGCAAACAATTAACGAGCTAACCTTTAAACACCCTAATATTGCCACCCGTATAAATAATACTATTGCAAATAATGTAACCATTATTGCTGACGAGTTTAGCCTTAATACTATTTTATGTAATTTAATAGATAACGCGTTATTTTATGGTTTAACGCAGCACAACATCGAATTAAGTGCTGTAAGTAATCCAAAATCCATTATTATTTCATTAAGTAATAAAGTGGCTACAGCATTGAGCGAACAACAATTACAAGCTATTTTCGACCCGCTTTATCAGCTAGATTCAGCTAGAACTAATAACCAGCGTCACGGTTTAGGATTATCTATTGTGCAAAGCTTATGTAACTTAAATGGCTTTACTATTACGGCTAGTAATACCGAAAACAATACGCTAACGTTTATATTAACGTTACCCACCGGGTAAATTTAGGTTAGTATTTGCACTACTTATTTTCGAGATTTTAAGGATAAACCATGAACGCTCTGCTCCGTATTAGCCACTTTTTTATTGTGGCGTTACTTATAACATTTAGCCTTAACAGCTATGCAGCTCCTGCGTTATACCAAATAGAAAAAAACGGAGTTAATTCCTATTTATTTGGCACTGTGCACGTAGGCGACGCCAGCATGCAAGGCCTGCCAAAAAATGTAACTGATGCAATTGATGCAAGCTCTCAAGTTATTGTAGAGGTAGATATAAGCAAACTAACGCCACTGCAAATGCAACAGCGCTCTATGCCATTTATGATGCTAGGCAACGGTAAAACATTACAAACTGAGCTCTCTGCAGAAAATTACAATAAACTTAAGGATTATTTTGCCAAAAAGTCGATTGATGTAGCTATGTTTAATGGCTTAAAGCCATGGGCAGTAATGGTAACTATGATGCAAATTGAGTTTCAAAATGCCGGTTATTCAGATAAAACAGGCATTGATAAGCAAGTACTCGCTTACGCCAAAAGTGAAGATATTAAAGTAGGGGAGCTGGAGACTCTTGAACAACAACTACAAATGTTTGATGGTATGGAATTATTAAGTAATGAAATGATTGCAGAAACCTTTGAGCAGCTTGCCGACATTAACACCTACTTTATTAAGCTAGTTGATGCTTGGAAAAATGGCGATATGCAAACTCTAACCAATTATTACAATACTAGTTTTGATGATAGTAATTACGGTGAAATTAGTGAGCAAGTAATGCTCATTAACCGCAACAATAACTGGATTAAACAACTAACACCGCGCTTAGTAAACGAGCAACTATTTATTGCTGTAGGCGCACTGCACTTACCTGAACAACACGGCTTACTTAAACAATTAAAAGATAAAGGCTTTAACGTTACTCGCCTGTAACCTTAGCTAATACTAACAACAATGTGAGCCTGCCAAATAGTGGCTCACATTATTCTTACGGCTTAAAATCTTCCATTTTTAAGTAATTCTCTATCCCTTTAATTTTATCCGCCGCATGATGGTTTACATAAATTACTGTGCTACTGCCTGCTGCACATATTTTTTCAATCAATAATAGTACTCGCTGTCGGTTTGCCTCATCTAACCCTAAACAGGGCTCGTCTAAAATAAGCAAGGTTGGGTGCTTAACCATAGCGCGAGCAATAAGTAATAACCGCTGATCGCCATACGATAACTGAGTAAACGAGGTATTATATTGCTCGTCCAAACCTATTAACGCGAGCCATTGTTTGCCAATATTAATTTGTGTGTCACTTGGGGTTTGATACAAACCTATACTGTCGTAAAAGCCAGAAATAATAGTATTTAATGCCGATATACTTACCCTATAATCCATGTGTAGCGCATTCGATATAAAGCCAATATGTTGCTTTATATCCCAAATACTCTCCCCTGTGCCGCGCTTAAAGCCAAACACTTCAATATTGTTGCTATAACACTGCGGATTATCGCCAGTAATTAAGTTTAATAAACAGGTTTTACCTGAGCCATTTTTACCACTTAGCTGCCAGTGCTGATGTTTATTAATAGTCCAATCAAGCCCTGTAAAAATACTCAAACCACTATAACTTACGCTTGCTTGGCTTAGCTTTACCAAAGTATTACCCGTAAACACTCCTTGAACTTGTGCGCTATCTCGCTCTGGAATATTCAGTTGGCTGTGCTCTAAGTGCAGTAACTTGAGTAAGTCGGCTATTTGCTCTGCATTTGGGTGTGCTAAAACATGCTGTAAACATCCTTGATTTACATAACCATAATGACTAATAAAAGAGGGGATTTCGTCTACACGATTCACTACAAACACAAAACTAATATACTCACTTAGCTGCGCCAAAATCATATTAAGCGCAGCACTCGACTCTACATCAAGCCCGTCAAAGGGCTCATCAAGCACCACTAAATTAGGACGCGAACTCAGCGCTTTAATTAATAATAACTTTCGCGTTTCTCCGGTTGAAAGCTCCCTAAAATGACGCTCTAGTAATTTTTCAAAGTCTAATATATTAATTAAACGCTGCGCCAACTCAGTATCATAATTGGCTGTACCCAGTAACAGCTCTTTCACTGAGCTTTGTTTGTCATTTTTTAGTTCTTTATTAATAAGCTGTTTTTGCGCATCAGATGAAACTAATTGCACAGTATCTATATTGCAACGGCGCTCACCACTACTGTGTTTAGCTTCGCCAGCTAACGCAGCAGTAATAGCCGACTTACCGGCACCATTAGCGCCAAGTAACAACCAATGCTCGCCTTGGTTAACCTGCCAACTTAGGTTATTAATATGATAGCGACTTTGCCCTTGGCTTAGTAAATAGCCACTAAATGCTTGAAGCTGAATTGACTGCACTGCTTACTCTTATTATTTATTCTACTTAATTTAAACTACCGCAAAGTTAAACTTCGAAGCAACCGCTATTTTCTGCGCTGTAAATTATTTCAAGTAATAAACAGCAAGCAATAAAAAGCCCAGCAACTTAGTGCTGGGCTTTCGTTTAGTTCATTAAAACTAGCGATTTTCTAAGCGATTATAGTCAAACATACCGTATTCAACACCACGATACTGCTTAGCAGCCTGATGTAAAATATCGCTGTACTGCCAAAATTGTGGATGAGTACGGCGAATACCAAACTTAGATTTTAACGCACGATAATCAGCTTCAATTTGCATCAGTGGTAACTGCTCTGCAAATGCTGCAACTTGCTGTTGATTATTTAAATACCAAATAGCACTTGGATAATCACCTATAAAACCAGGGACTAGAGTGACAGTATCTTCTTCAAAAGCTCGCTGACCATCTTCGTTAAGTAAGCTAGAAATATTGTAATGCGCGTTATGATGAATAATAGTATACGCTTTATGGCTATTATCTGTTTGTTTAACCAATACATAAGACACTGGTGGCAATAAGTTAATTGCCTTAACTGGCATAGTATTAACACTTGCTAATGGCTCTGGTACGCTAGTGTAATCGTAATGCTCGCTAAGTACGGGCGATAACGCCGTTTTAATTAAGCCATAAAGCTCATGTTGCGGATCATCCGTTTTATAAACTATTCCACTAGGCTGGCTAAACTCTTCGTTATTTTTAAAGAACTTAGATAAGCTAGGTGGTGACTTACGATACCAACTACTTTTAATTTGCTCTCGTTTATCTTCAGGTAATAGACCAAGAAAGTTACCCTCCCCCTCTAAACGTAAAAAATCCATATATAAACGAGTAACCAGTTGGTGCCCTACATTGCCGTACACATCAAATCCAGCAACTAATAAGTAATGAATGCGCTCAAATAAAGCATAATCAAGCACCCACATAGTTTTAGGCTCTTGACCAATTAAGCCTTTCACTACTGTGGCACTGTCTGAGTGACGAAACACAGTTAACGCTGCATTTTTATTAACACCATCACCTTTCCATAATAAATTAGTGGTTAAGTGATCGCCATTTTTAAACAGCTCATTAGCCAACTCAACTTTAGCTTTTAAGTAACGTTTTTCGCGCACCGAATATTTAATCCAGCTTTTAATCGCTAATGCGTTACTTTCTTCAGCGGCAGGTAGCTCAAGCGCATCTTCGTGCTGAATCAGCATCTCGCCTACAGCAGGAGTAGCCACTTTTTTAGGATCAGCAAATGCAACCCAAAAATGATCATTTATGACGTTAAGTGCAATTTGCCCACGACAAACCGGCCCTTTAATAAAGCCCATAATTATTAACTCAGCTTCATCAAGCATAAACTGATATTTTGAGTCGATTGGAATCACTTCATAGGTTTTAAAAGGATTAGAGGCAGCCTTTGGCTCATAGCTTGGCATGCTCGCTACCGTATATTCAGGCTCTATAAACTGCTGATATAAACGCGTTAGCTTTTCATCATTTAATTTAAGTGGCAAATGTGTTTTTGATAAAATAGTTGAGCGTTCATGCATCATTCTATAGTAAACACGTTCAACATTAGGATCATCATAAGGACGACGTGTGCTAATGAGTTTAATTTCTTCACCGGGTGGTGTACTTGAGCGCACTAATTTAAAAAAGGTTTGCGTGTTTTGTGGAGTGAAATAGATATTTGCCAAAAACCAATGCTCGTAAATATAACGCGCAGAAAGCTGATACTTTAAACTATCTTGATTTAAAAATGCTTCCCAACGCTTAATTTGCTGTAGCTCGAACGCTGTTGGTGGTGCAATATTGGCCATTTTGCCGCCATTTTTCAGCCAATTTTGTAAGTGCTTAAACTCCTCACGCGATACGCCTGGTAAACCGTAAGGCATTCCAGCATGCGGTTGATCATCCGCTAACCTATCAAACTCTCCCATAGTGGCACAGGTTTGCGAGCGACTTAACGAAAAATCAAACTCATCATCTAATACTTCATTAGCGGGTAGCGGAGCGCTTTGCTTTAACACTAAGCTATTAAATAACACACTGCCGGCTAAGTTTGCTTCTAAGCTTTGCTCGCGCTCATTTAACACTGGCGAAAAATTTTTATCTCGCCATTGCTGAGTATTGTCAGCGTCAAATAACAAACGGCTCGGTGTAGTGGCTGATAAACGCATGCCATCATAAACCAGCTCTTTACTTAAACCTCGGTCAATCCCTTCGGGAGATGAAAGCTTAAGCTGACATGGCGCATCGTAGCAGCCGTGGCAAACTACACAGCGGGTATCAAGCACGGGCTTTACATTTTGTAAAAAATCAGCCCCCTCAATTGTACTATGTGAAACCATACGATCTTGTGTTTGCTCAGGGCCAAATAAATCATTGTAATGAGCATTACCTAAATATGCACAACCACTTAAAATAATCAGTATTAGCGTACTTATTACAACTTTTCTCATCATTCGTCCTCATCGCCTAAATCAAACGTAGGCATCATATCCATTTGTGGAGAAACAAAAGTTTGTTGATCTGCTGTAATTAGTACTGCACTTAGTAATGGCCCGCGGGTTAAAGTTAATTGTGCATCATGCTGTTGCCCTGCAATACCTGCCAGCTCAGGATTAATTATAGTTAGCTGATAGCTCACAACACTAATTGCAATACTGCTATCTTCACTAGGGTTTTGACATAGTTGAGTCAGTAATTCGTCATCTAGTGGCAATGAAATTTCAAAGTCAGGCTGTTCTAAATCTCTGTCACTTAAAGTGTCATCAAAAAGAAATAAAGGAAGGGTTAAAGTGCTATCTTGTTCAAATTCCATTGTGCTGATCTCTCAATACGGCTATACAGGCTATTTATAAAACGATTATAGCAAATAATAAGATCAAAAATTAGCGAAAGTTATCAACAGTAACTACGACTACATGCTGTATTTAGTGATAAAAAAAGAATAACTACATTATCAATTCAATCATACTCACAAGTTAGGTTTAATCTCATTCGCAGTATTGATATTATTTGTAGCGTATTTATACCCAGATTTCACTTTCCTGCAGACGTAAAAAAGCCCGAATCGTTAGATTCGGGCTTTCTACAATTAGGAGCCTGGCAATGTCCTACTTTCACATAGCAAATGCTACACTATCATCGGCGCTGTTTCGTTTCACTACTGAGTTCGGCATGGGATCAGGTGGGTCCAAAACGCTATTGTTACCAAGCAAATTAGGACGTTAATTCGTATTACTACAAATTAACTGAATTTGGAAAATATCTGATAATATTTTTTAAGTCGTTCTTCAGTAATATCTACTTTAGTTATATTAACTTCTTGCTTGAACTGTCACATAAAACGCGTTTGGCGTTGTATGGTTAAGCCTCACGGGTAATTAGTACAAGTTAGCTTAATGCCTCACAGCACTTCCACATCTTGCCTATCAACGTTGTAGTCTCCAACGGCCCTTCAGAGAGCTTATAGCTCTAGTGAGAAATCATCTCGAGGCCTGCTTCGCGCTTAGATGCTTTCAGCGCTTATCAGTTCCGAACGTAGCTACCGGGCAATGCCATTGGCATGACAACCCGAACACCAGCGGTTCGTTCACTCCGGTCCTCTCGTACTAGGAGCAACCCCTCTCAATTCTCAAACGCCCACGGCAGATAGGGACCGAACTGTCTCACGACGTTCTAAACCCAGCTCGCGTACCACTTTAAATGGCGAACAGCCATACCCTTGGGACCGACTTCAGCCCCAGGATGTGATGAGCCGACATCGAGGTGCCAAACACCGCCGTCGATATGAACTCTTGGGCGGTATCAGCCTGTTATCCCCGGAGTACCTTTTATCCGTTGAGCGATGGCCCTTCCATTCAGAACCACCGGATCACTATGACCTACTTTCGTACCTGCTCGACGTGTCTGTCTCGCAGTTAAGCTGGCTTCTACCATTACACTAACCGTACGATGTCCGACCGTACTTAGCCAACCTTCGTGCTCCTCCGTTACTCTTTAGGAGGAGACCGCCCCAGTCAAACTACCCACCAGGCACTGTCCGTAACCCCGATTCAGGGGCCAACGTTAGAACATCAAAACTACAAGGGTGGTATTTCAAGGTTGACTCCACAACAACTAGCGTCGCTGCTTCAAAGTCTCCCACCTATCCTACACATGTAGGTTCAATGTTCAGTGCCAAGCTGTAGTAAAGGTTCACGGGGTCTTTCCGTCTAGCCGCGGGTACACAGCATCTTCACTGCGATTTCAATTTCACTGAGTCTCGGGTGGAGACAGCGTGGCCATGGTTACACCATTCGTGCAGGTCGGAACTTACCCGACAAGGAATTTCGCTACCTTAGGACCGTTATAGTTACGGCCGCCGTTTACCGGGGCTTCGATCAAGAGCTTCTCCCTAAGGATAACCCCATCAATTAACCTTCCGGCACCGGGCAGGTGTCACACCGTATACGTCATCTTGCGATTTTGCACAGTGCTGTGTTTTTAATAAACAGTCCCAGCCACCTGGTCACTGCGGCTCCCGTCCGCTTAGAGAGCAAGTCTCATCACAGATAGGAGCGTACCTTCTCCCGAAGTTACGGTACGATTTTGCCTAGTTCCTTCACCCGAGTTCTCTCAAGCGCCTTAGTATTCTCTACCTGACCACCTGTGTCGGTTTGGGGTACGATTCCATATAATCTGAAGCTTAGAGGCTTTTCCTGGAAGTATGGCATCAGCAACTTCATCACCTTAGTGACTCGTCTCGTGTCTCAGGTTTAATGTTCGTCCGGATTTACCTAAACAAA
The DNA here is from genome assembly GCF_001465295.1 of Pseudoalteromonas translucida KMM 520. NCBI lineage: Bacteria > Pseudomonadati > Pseudomonadota > Gammaproteobacteria > Alteromonadales > Pseudoalteromonadaceae > Pseudoalteromonas > Pseudoalteromonas translucida. Next base: position 3,142,973 of record NZ_CP011034.1, read on the forward strand.
CGCCCTACTCACTTTCACATGGACTACCAACGCCATGCTTGCTTAGCCTGCTCCGTCCCCCCATCGCAATTATATCGAGTACAGAAATATTAATCTGTTTCCCATCGACTACGCCTTTCGGCCTCGCCTTAGGGGTCGACTTACCCTACCCTGATTAACATGGGATAGGAACCCTTGGTCTTCCGGCGTGGGAGTTTTTCACTCCCATTATCGTTACTCATGTCAGCATTCGCACTTCTGATACCTCCAGCATACCTCCCGGTACACCTTCAACGGCTTACAGAACGCTCCCCTACCACTCATCCTAAGATGAATCCGCAGCTTCGGTGCATAGTTTAGCCCCGTTACATCTTCCGCGCAGACCGACTCGACCAGTGAGCTATTACGCTTTCTTTAAAGGATGGCTGCTTCTAAGCCAACCTCCTGGCTGTCTGGGCCTTTCCACATCGTTTCCCACTTAACTATGACTTTGGGACCTTAGCTGGCGGTCTGGGTTGTTTCCCTCTTCACGACGGACGTTAGCACCCGCCGTGTGTCTCCCGGATATTACTTTACGGTATTCGGAGTTTGCAAAGGGTTGGTAAGTCGGGATGACCCCCTAGCCTTAACAGTGCTCTACCCCCGTAAGTATTCGTCCGAGGCTCTACCTAAATAGATTTCGGGGAGAACCAGCTATCTCCCGGTTTGATTAGCCTTTCACTCCTAACCACAAGTCATCCCCTAACTTTTCAACGTTAGTGGGTTCGGTCCTCCAGTTGATGTTACTCAACCTTCAACCTGCTCATGGCTAGATCACCGGGTTTCGGGTCTATACCTTGCAACTATTCGCCCAGTTAAGACTCGGTTTCCCTACGGCTACCCTAATCGGTTAACCTCGCTACAAAATATAAGTCGCTGACCCATTATACAAAAGGTACGCAGTCACCCAACAAGTGGGCTCCTACTGCTTGTACGTACACGGTTTCAGGTTCTATTTCACTCCCCTCACAGGGGTTCTTTTCGCCTTTCCCTCACGGTACTGGTTCACTATCGGTCAGTTGGGAGTATTTAGCCTTAGATGATGGTCCACCTATATTCAGTCAAAGTTTCACGTGCTCCGACCTACTCGATTTCACTTAAAATGTCTTTTCATGTACGGGACTATCACCCTGTATCGTGGCGCTTTCCAGCAGCCTTCCATTAACACATAATAAGCTTAAGGGCTGTTCCGATTTCGCTCGCCGCTACTTTCGGAATCTCGGTTGATTTCTTTTCCTACGGGTACTTAGATGTTTCAGTTCTCCGCGTTCGCCTCGTTAACCTATGTATTCAGTTAACGATACCTGCAAGCAGGTGGGTTTCCCCATTCGGAAATCCTAGTCTCAAGTGCTTTTTACTAGCTTGACTAGGCTTATCGCAAGTTAATACGTCCTTCATCGCCTCCAACTGCCAAGGCATCCACCGTGTACGCTTAGTCACTTAACCATACAACCCAAACGGGTCTTTGTTGTGTGACAGTTTAACTTCGCCAGAAGTCAATATTGAATACTAAAGTAGATACCAATCAATCAACTCATAAGAGTTAACTAAATGGCACTGAATGGTACTGCTACCATTCTTTTTTTTACTTTTGAAAACTCTTGATAAATACAATGTATCTATCAGAATTTTATTATCAGCTTTTCCAAATTTTTAAAGAGCAAGAGAAATAAAAACTTCTCAAAATTAAACACACTTCATTCTCAGGTCGTTTATGACCCGATAAAGAATATTTATTTTTAAGAAGTAAAGTGGTGGAGCTAAGCAGGATCGAACTGCTGACCTCCTGCGTGCAAGGCAGGCGCTCTCCCAGCTGAGCTATAGCCCCACATATGCTGGTCTTACTGTTTGTATACCGACTTTGCTTCCAGGCAAGGCGTGGGAAATCGACGTTTAGTTTACTAAACGAGATATTCCATAACGATGTATGGGAGTAAAGTGGTGGGTCTGAGTAGATTTGAACTACCGACCTCACCCTTATCAGGGGTGCGCTCTAACCAGCTGAGCTACAGACCCAAACAATAAGTGTTGTTCTCTTTACAATTAACAATCATCTGTGTGGACACTACGAACAAATAAGTTCTAAATCGTATAAGGAGGTGATCCAGCCCCAGGTTCCCCTAGGGCTACCTTGTTACGACTTCACCCCAGTCATGAATCACTCCGTGGTAAACGTCCTCCCGAGGGTTAGACTATCTACTTCTGGAGCAACCCACTCCCATGGTGTGACGGGCGGTGTGTACAAGGCCCGGGAACGTATTCACCGCGTCATTCTGATACGCGATTACTAGCGATTCCGACTTCATGGAGTCGAGTTGCAGACTCCAATCCGGACTACGACGCACTTTAAGTGATTCGCTTACCTTCGCAGGTTCGCAGCACTCTGTATGCGCCATTGTAGCACGTGTGTAGCCCTACACGTAAGGGCCATGATGACTTGACGTCGTCCCCACCTTCCTCCGGTTTATCACCGGCAGTCTCCTTAGAGTTCTCAGCATTACCTGCTAGCAACTAAGGATAGGGGTTGCGCTCGTTGCGGGACTTAACCCAACATCTCACAACACGAGCTGACGACAGCCATGCAGCACCTGTATCAGAGTTCCCGAAGGCACCAAACCATCTCTGGTAAGTTCTCTGTATGTCAAGTGTAGGTAAGGTTCTTCGCGTTGCATCGAATTAAACCACATGCTCCACCGCTTGTGCGGGCCCCCGTCAATTCATTTGAGTTTTAACCTTGCGGCCGTACTCCCCAGGCGGTCTACTTAATGCGTTAGCTTTGAAAAACAGAACCGAGGCTCCGAGCTTCTAGTAGACATCGTTTACGGCGTGGACTACCGGGGTATCTAATCCCGTTTGCTCCCCACGCTTTCGTACATGAGCGTCAGTGTTGACCCAGGTGGCTGCCTTCGCCATCGGTATTCCTTCAGATCTCTACGCATTTCACCGCTACACCTGAAATTCTACCACCCTCTATCACACTCTAGTTTGCCAGTTCGAAATGCAGTTCCCAGGTTGAGCCCGGGGCTTTCACATCTCGCTTAACAAACCGCCTGCGTACGCTTTACGCCCAGTAATTCCGATTAACGCTCGCACCCTCCGTATTACCGCGGCTGCTGGCACGGAGTTAGCCGGTGCTTCTTCTGTCAGTAACGTCACACATGATGGGTATTAACCACCACGCTTTCCTCCTGACTGAAAGTGCTTTACAACCCGAAGGCCTTCTTCACACACGCGGCATGGCTGCATCAGGCTTGCGCCCATTGTGCAATATTCCCCACTGCTGCCTCCCGTAGGAGTCTGGGCCGTGTCTCAGTCCCAGTGTGGCTGATCATCCTCTCAAACCAGCTAGGGATCGTCGCCTTGGTGAGCCATTACCTCACCAACTAGCTAATCCCACTTGGGCCAATCTAAAGGCGAGAGCCGAAGCCCCCTTTGGTCCGTAGACATTATGCGGTATTAGCAGTCGTTTCCAACTGTTGTCCCCCACCTCAAGGCATGTTCCCAAGCATTACTCACCCGTCCGCCGCTCGTCAGCAAAGAAGCAAGCTTCTCTCTGTTACCGCTCGACTTGCATGTGTTAGGCCTGCCGCCAGCGTTCAATCTGAGCCATGATCAAACTCTTCAATTAAAAAGTTTTATGTCTTTCGACAGCTCAATGAATTCTGAATTTTTTGTTTTTGTTGCCAAAAACGAATTGACTGTGCGTTATTATTTTCACTTTTAAAAAAAGTAAAATCAAAACAGCTCAAGGCTGAATCTTTTAATAACATATGGTCACTCAGTTTCAATTGAGACTCTAATTTGTTTGCCTCGCTAATTACCCATAAAGAGTAAGCAGTTTGGCTGTTAGAACTCAATCTGTACGAGTGCCCACACAGATGATTGCTTTATATTGTTAAAGAACGTTTTGAGTCGCTTTAGCGTCTCAAGGGATGCGTATAATACATCCTTTATTTTTCGAGTCAACACTTTGTTTTAAACTTTCTTTCGACAATTTAAAACCGAAGTTTTATTTAACTCTCTAAGTAGTTCGTGCCTCGCTATGCGTTGGCGTTTCCCTTCTCAGTGGGGTCGCATTATAGGGAGATCCGAAAACAGATCAACTGTTTTTTAAAGAAAACTTGAAATAAACTGCTGTTCGCTGAGTATTTGAGCTAAACACGTTAAAAACACAACATAACTAGCAAACTATTAACAACTAAAGGTGTTTTTATACCTTCTCACTTTAAAAGTATGGTTAAACGATCTTTATATAAAGGCTAATGCCCCAGAGGATCACGACGATCGTCAATGCAAGTGTTACTGCAGCAGATCCCATATCTTTGGCTCTACCTGATAATACATGCCGCTCTGTGCTTACCCGATCGGTTAGGGCTTCAATTGCGGAGTTTAGTAATTCGACTATAAGCATAATCAGTAGCGAACTAACAAGTAGTGCCCAATGAAGTAATGACGATGCTAACCAAAATGATACTGGTAATAAAATAAGGCACAGGAGTAGCTCTTGTCTAAATGCAACTTCTTCTTTAAATGCTGCTTTAAAGCCAAGGTACGAGCAATAACTAGCTTTAAAAATACGCTTGAGACCGAGGCCATTTGGTTTTAATACATCTTTCATTAATAAACCCTATGAATGAAGGTCAAAATAAAGCCCCGCATTGCGAGGCTTTTATTTACGCTACACCGTATTGGTCGCGGTAAGCTTTAACTGAAGCTAAATGTTCGTCCATCGTACCTTGAGCTTCAAGGTAGCTAATAAGATCTGCTAATTTTACAATAGAGATTACTTTAGTATTAAAGTCGCGTTCAACTTCTTGAATCGCTGATAACTCGGCTTTACCTTTTTCTTGGCGATCTAATGCTATTAAAACGCCGCTTAGGTCTGCGCCATTCTCAGCAATTATTTCCATCGACTCACGAATAGCAGTGCCGGCGGTAATTACATCATCTACTAGCATGATTTTACCTTTAAGTTCAGAGCCTACTAATGTGCCACCCTCACCGTGTGCTTTTTTCTCTTTACGATTAAAACAATAAGGTACATCTTTATTGTAATGATCTGCTAAAGCAACAGCGGTTGTCGTTGCAATAGGAATACCTTTATAAGCAGGACCAAATAATACATCGTACTCAATGGCTGCGTCTTCTAATGCTGCAGCGTAAAAACGGCCTAAGCGTGCTAAATCACGCCCTGTATTAAATAAGCCAGCATTAAAAAAGTACGGGCTAGTGCGGCCCGACTTTAAAGTAAATTCACCAAACTTTAATACCTGTTTTTCTAAAGCGAATTCAATAAACTCTATTTGATAATCTTTCATGTACGGTGATCCTTTGCGTTTATGCTAATGCTTGTTTTTGTACGTCGATAATTTCACGAATAGAGTGCTTAGCTAATGTAAGTAACTCATCAAGTTCATCGAACGAAAACGGTTCACCTTCGGCTGTTCCTTGAATTTCGATAATTTTGCCGGTTTCGGTCAAAATTACATTCATATCGGTTTCTGCTGCTGAATCTTCTATGTACTCTAGATCGCTTATGGCTTGGCCTTTATAGATGCCTACCGAAATTGCTGCAATCATGTATTTAAGTGGGTTTGAATTAATCATCCCTTTAGCGCGCATATGCGTAAGTGCGTCAACTAATGCAACACAGGCACCACTAATAGATGCGGTACGTGTTCCGCCATCAGCTTGAATAACATCGCAATCAATAGTAATCGTGTTTTCGCCAAGTGCTTTTAAATCAACAGCAGCACGAAGTGCACGCGCAATTAAGCGTTGAATTTCCATAGTACGACCGCCCTGCTTTCCACGCGCCGCTTCACGGGCATTACGAGTGTGCGTTGCACGCGGTAACATACCGTATTCTGCATTGATCCAACCTTTACCTTGGCCTTTCATAAAACGAGGTACACCCGATTCAACTGTGGCAGTACAAAGCACCTTGGTATTACCAAACTCAACAAGTACTGAGCCTTCTGCATGCAAAGTATAATTACGTGTAAATGTAACAGGTCTAATTTGGTTAGCTGTTCTTTCGCTTGGACGCATTGACGATCCCCTTAATTCAGAATTTGCGACATTATAAGTGCATGTCGGTGTAGATGCCATGCTGATTGTAAAATATTCAGTCTATTAAATTTTCCCTAGAGCTTAAGCAGTGTTACGGTATAATCATTGTAATATTGTATTTATTAATTTTAGGAAACTATCCATGATCCACAGTATGACTGCTTACGCGCGTCGCGAAATAAAAGGCGATTGGGGCACCGGCACTTGGGAAGTTCGTTCAGTGAACCAGCGCTACCTTGAAACATTTATTCGTGCACCAGAGCAATTTCGTGGCATGGAGCCAGTAATTCGTGAGCGCTTACGTAAACATTTACAACGCGGTAAAGTTGAAGTTTTCTTAAAGTTTGTAGCAAACCCTGCGCATATTGGCGAGCTATCAATTAATGAAGCACTTGCAGAGCAGCTAATAAATAGTGCTAAGTGGGTACAACAACACAGTGATGGTGACATTAACCCAGTTGATATACTACGCTGGCCTGGTGTTATGGAAGCACAAGAGCTTGATATGGATAGTGTGAATACTGCTCTTATTGCAGGCTTTGACCAAGTAGTAGAAGATTTTAAATCTGCACGTGGTGATGAAGGTGAAAACCTACAAGAGATGATAGCTACTCGCCTGGAAGCTATTTTAGAGCAAGTAGAGATTGTAGAAACGCACATGCCTGAAATTGCCAAATGGCAGCGCGAAAAGTTAGCGCAAAAACTCGAAGACTTAACAGCTAATATTGACGAATCACGCCTTGAACAAGAGCTTATTTATTTAGCACAAAAGCAAGATGTGGCTGAAGAATTAGATCGCTTAAAGTCGCATGTTAAAGAAACCAAAAAAATTCTTACAAAAGGCGGAGCATGTGGTCGCCGTTTAGACTTTATGATGCAAGAGTTTAACCGCGAAGCAAACACATTAGCATCTAAGTCTATCAATAGTGACATTACTACTGCCGCTGTAGAGCTAAAAGTACTGATTGAACAAATGCGTGAGCAGATCCAGAATATTGAGTAATACTTTAACGTTCAAGCCTTAAACTTGAGCACTAAGAGTTAATTAAAGTACAATAGTGTTATTAAAGGCTTGGTTTATTCATAACCCAAGCCTATTTATTTTAGATAGAGAAAAACATGGCTCAAACTCGCGGAAACTTATTTATTTTATCGGCACCATCGGGGGCTGGTAAATCAAGCTTAATTAATGCGTTATTGAAAAAGCATACTGATATGAAGGTATCTGTATCACACACGACTCGCGCTAAACGCCCTGGTGAAGAAAATGGTGTGCATTACCATTTTGTATCAACCGATGAATTTAAAGCACTCATAACTAAAGATGACTTTTTTGAATGGGCGCAAGTGTTTGATAACTACTATGGCACATCAAAACAAGCTATTGAGTCGCAATTAGATGCTGGTATTGATGTGTTTTTAGATATTGATTGGCAAGGTGCGCAGCAAGTGCGTAAAATTATGCCTAGTGTACAAACTATTTTTATTTTACCGCCTTCAAAGGCAGAGCTAGAGCAACGTTTGAATAACCGCGGCCAAGACTCGCAAGAAATTATTGCTGGGCGTATGGCACAAGCGCAATCAGAAACATCACATTACAACGAATACGACTTTGTAATTGTTAATGATGACTTTGATACTGCACTAACCGACATAGAAACAATTGTTATGGCGCAGCGTTTAACATTAAAAATGCAAAGCGTTCGTCATCAAAGCTTACTAAATAGCTTACTTAAATAATGTAAGCTTTGCTTATATTGCTATTAAGCAAGTAAAACAGATAAAAATTAACCACTGGCTATTGGCGAAACAGGCTGCTTGCAGTAAACTACGCCTTTGCTTTTAAATTATTTTGGAGTGCTGAGATGGCCCGCGTAACAGTTGAAGATGCAGTAGATGCAATTGGTAATCGTTTTGACTTAATTTTAGTTGCGGCCCGTCGTGCCCGTCAAATTGCTGTTGGTGGTAAAAGACCACTAGTAGACCCTGAAAACGATAAGCCTACGGTAATTGCTTTACGTGAAATTGAATTAGGTTTGGTAGATAGCTCATCAATGGACGTTATTGATCGTGAAGAGCAACAACATCAAGAAGCAGCTGAACTAGCTGCTGTTGCTGCTATTGTTGGTGGCAACCAATAATCGACCTCCCGGTCTGATTTTAGCCAACGGCGCAGTATTTCTTCACTAGCCGTTGGCAATCCTGTCTTTTCATCGTATATTCTTAACTTACCGTTTCCTATTTGCTTCACAAGAACATTGGAGTGTGAATGTATCTTTTTGAAGGTCTTAAAAAGAAAATTTCAGAATACTTGCCAGCCGCCGACGTTGAGCTGGTGCAAAAAGCCTATGTGGTAGCCCGAGAGGCCCATGAAGGACAAACTCGTTCAAGTGGCGAGCCCTACATTACTCACCCTGTTGAAGTAAGCCAAATTCTTGCAAGTATGCATCTTGACCATGAAACACTTATGGCTGCGTTGATGCATGATGTTATTGAAGATACGAATTTTAGCCAGCAAGACTTAGCTGAAATTTTTGGTGATACTGTTGCTGAGTTAGTTGAAGGGGTAAGTAAGCTCGATAAACTTAGCTTTAAAGATAAAAAAGAATTCCAAGCTGAGAATTACCGCAAAATGATTATGGCAATGACCCAAGATATTCGGGTTATTTTAATCAAGCTTGCCGACCGTACGCACAATATGCGCACATTAGGCTCACTTCGCCCTGATAAGCGTCGCCGTATTGCCCGCGAAACATTAGAAATTTATGCACCAATTGCCAATCGTTTAGGTATTCATGATATTAAAAATGAGCTAGAAGATTTAGGTTTTCAGGCTTTATATCCGATGCGTCATCGTGCACTTAAATCTGAAGTTGCTAAAGCGCGAGGTAATCGCAAGGAAGTTATTTCTAACATTCAAAACGAAATAGAAATGCGTCTTGAGCAATCAGGAATAAAAGCAACTGTGTCTGGCCGCGAAAAGCATATTTATAGTATTTATAAAAAAATGCTTAATAAAGAGCTGTTATTTAATGAAGTAATGGATATTTATGCGTTTAGAATAGCGGTTGAATCTATGGATATCTGTTATCGCGTTTTAGGCGTAGCACATAACTTATATAAACCAATTGAAACACGCTTTAAAGATTATATTGCCGTGCCAAAAACCAATGGCTACCAGTCTTTACATACCTCTTTAGTGGGTCCCCATGGGATTCCGGTTGAAATTCAGATCCGTACCCATGACATGGATCATATGGCAGACAAAGGGGTTGCTGCACATTGGATGTATAAAAAAGCAAATGATGGTGGTGCTGGAAGTACTGCACAGCAACGTGCACGCCAGTGGATGCAAAGCTTGTTAGAGTTACAGCAAAGCGCTGGCTCGTCGTTTGAATTTGTTGAAAACGTAAAAACTGAATTATTCCCTGAAGAAATTTACGTATTTACACCCGATGGTCGTATTATTGAGCTACCTATGGGGGCAACAGCGGTCGATTTTGCTTATGCAGTACATACTGACGTGGGCCATACTTGTGTTGGCGCACGTGTTAATCGCAAACCTTACCCGTTAAGTAAACCAATTGATACAGGGCAAACGATAGAAATAATTACTAGCTCTGGTGCTCACCCTAATGCAACTTGGCTAAACTTTATTGTTACAGGTAAAGCGCGCTTAGGGGTTCGTAATTACCTTAAAAGTCAGCATCACGAAGAAGCACTCCTTTTAGGCCGACGTTTACTCGACTCTGCATTGGGTGAAAGTAAACTCGACAGCATTGCCCAAGAAAATATCGACAGAGTACTTAAAGAGCATGAGCTCACTACAGTACAGGCACTATTAGTTGAGATTGGTTCTGGCAATTTAATGAGTATGCTAATTGCAAAACGCTTATTGCAAAACGAGGATAGTGATGTAGCCAATATTGCCAAGCAAGCTAAGGCAACCATTATTGGTACTGAAGGCATGCTGGTTAACTACTCTAAATGCTGCCGCCCTGTTCCTGGTGATGCTATTACTGCCCACATAAGCCAAGGTAAAGGACTAACAGTTCATCGCCAAGAATGTAAAAACATTCGTGGGTGGGAAAATGATCGCTCTAAATACTTAGTGGTTAAATGGGATGACAACCCTGAAAAAGAATATATTGCGGCTTTACGTGTTGAAATTATTAACCACCAAGGTGCACTCGCTAAGTTAACTAATGTGGTTGCAACAACACAAGCTAATATTGTAGAAATTGCCACCGATGAAAAAGAAAGTAATTTATACGTGATAGATTTAGGGATTACCGTTAAAAACCGTATCCATGTTGCTAATATTATGCGCCGCATTCGTGTGATGCCTGATGTGCAAAAAGTCTATCGTAAAAAGTAAAATAGGAAACACATGAATAAAGCATTTATCTCTACCGACAAAGCACCTGCTGCAATTGGCACTTATAGCCAAGCAGTTAAAGTAGGCACTGCTGTTTATTTATCTGGTCAAATACCCTTAGTACCTGAGACGATGGAAGTCATATCAGAAGACTTTGCGCAGCAAACACACCAAGTATTTAAAAATATTGCTGCGGTATGTGAAGAAGCCGGTGGTCAAATTCAAGACTTAGTAAAAGTGAATATTTACCTTACCGACTTATCTAACTTTGCAATAGTTAACGAAGTAATGAGCCAATACTTTAAAAAACCATATCCTGCCCGTGCAGCCATTGGTGTAAGAGCTTTGCCTAAAAATGTACAAGTTGAAATTGATGGAATTATGGAGTTACCTTCAACTAACTAACTTACTCTAAGAGCTATAGCCAAAACTATAGCTCTTATTTTGCTACTTCCTGCGCATTATTATCCTCAATTCTTGACTCAAAAGTAAATTTCTAGCACTCTATTATTCTGTCACATAAACAAACTTAACTTTGATAGTAAAAAGGATTAACTAGTGTTTAAGCTTGCTCATAATGGAAATGTGTTACTTGATATCGGTAAGCACTCGCCTCCTTCTGCCGCTTTTATAATTGAAGCACTTGAAGAATCGAATTTTTGTGATTGTAAAATAGATTATGACTCTATTAATAACTTTTTTAAAAGTAAAAACCCTGAGCCTATTTTAGTAGTAGCAACTAAGCACGATGCAACATTAAGCGTGACTATTAGTGATGACAAAATGCTCGCTATTGGCGAATTAACACTGGCTCAAGGCGGTAATGCTCTTAGTTTAGATGATGCAAAAATGCAGCTGGTAAAAGCGCGAGTAGCAAGAGGCTATAAACAAGCTTTTTTAGAAAAACTCCTGCAAAAACAATTTGAAATGCCTGCCGGAAGCTCAACTAAAGGTATTTTGGCTAAAGGTAGATTACCTATTGATGGCCAAGATACTAAATTTAATACTTTAGTAAAAACACTTAAAGATCGTCTAAAAACACCAAAACTAAAAGACGATGGCAGTGTTGATATGCGCGACTTTGGTAAATTAGCCAGTGTAAGCCCAGGCGAAACACTTATTCGCCAGCAACCAGCCACGCCAGGTAAAGAAGGGTTTAATGTACTTGGCGACTTACTCCCAGCTAAATCAGGCGAGATACTTTCTTTAGTTTCTGGTGAAGGCACTGAAATATCAAAATCTAACCCACTTGAACTTGTCTCTACTATTGCTGGTGTACCGGTTGAAATAAATAATGGCATGCGTGTTGATGATATTTTTACCATATCGGAAGTTACAGTAAAAAGTGGTCATATTGATTTTAATGGCAGTGTTATTGTTAGTGGCAACATTGAGCCAGGTATGCGAGTAAAGGCTAAAGGTGATATTACTATTTTTGGTACTGTTGAGTCTGCACAGTTAACAGCCGATGGTAACATTACCGTAAAACAAGGCATTATTGGCTATTATAAACCTGAAGATAAATCACTCTCTTGCACACTCAACTGTAAAGGTGACATCTATATTTCACACGCACAATATAGCTACCTTGAAGCAACTAATATAATCATTGAACGCCAAGCAAGTCACTGCTCAATAAAGGCTGTTAATGTACTGCAGGTTGGTCAAGCAGAGCCCCCCAAGGGTAGGATATTTGGCGGAGAAGTGCTCAATGCAACAACCCTTATTGCTGGGGAAATAGGCAATGAGTCGGGGGCAAAAATGGTCATTAACTTAGCTGCATCAGGGGCCGAAATTACTGCTGATACCGATAATTGCTTTCAAGACTTGGCAAATACCGATAAACAACTTGATACCTTACAAGCCGCATTAGAAAAAGCCGATTTACTTAAGGATATAGAAAAAAAGAATATACTTATTGGAAAAATTGGCGCAACTCAACAGCATTACTGCCAACAAGCCGAGCAGTTAGAAAAGCGTTTATCAAATTTAGAAAATAATTTACATGATTTATTGAATAATGCCAATTTAGCAGTTAACAGTGTTTTACATTCAGGGGTAGTGATACATATTTTTGATAAAGTACTCAAAACAACGCGCACTTATCCTCCGTGTAGTGTAAAGCTACAAAATAATAAAATTGAGGTAGAATTTAAAACACATTAAAAATGAGTGCTTTTGAAGCACTCATTAAATCAACCTACTTAACTAAGGGGCTATTTAAATTTGTTAAATTACCCAAGCAGTTATGCTAATTGGCTTTATTATTTATAACAAGCCATCGAATGCAGCATGAGTGTGCTGCGGCCATGCACTCACTTGTACTTGGCCAATATGTGGTTTTTGTAATAACAACATAACAAGACGAGATTGACCAATACCGCCACCAATTGTTTGCGGAAATTTATTTTGTATTAATGCCTTATGCCAATCAAACTCTAAACGGTCTTCGTCACTCGTCATACTTAATTGTTTTTGCAACACATCTGGACTAACGCGGATCCCCATTGAAGATAGCTCAAATGCGTCTTCTAATAATGGGTTCCACACTAAAATATCACCATTTAATCCTGCGTATTTGTCACAGGTTGGCGTTGACCAGTCATCGTAGTCTGGTGCTCTTACATCATGAATTTTACCATCACTCAATTTACCACCAATGCCAATTAAAAATACCGCCCCGTACTCTTGTGCAATCGCTTTTTCTCGTTGCTTAGCACTAAAATTTGGGTACATTTCTCGCACCTCTTCGCTATGTACAAATGTAATACTGCTTGGCAAAAATGGTGTAATACCAAATTTATCGCTAACAAATTGTTCCGTTTTTTTAATACCGGTATAGATTGCTTCAACTGTTTTTTTAAGTGTAGTTAGTGTGCGCTCGCTATCTTGGCAGATCACCTTTTCCCAATCCCATTGATCAACATATACTGAGTGAATAGGACTCAACGAGTCTTCATCTGGGCGTAACGCCTTCATTTGTGTATAAATGCCTTCACCATGAGAAAAGCTATGATCTCCTAATGTTTTACGTTTCCACTTTGCAAGTGAGTGCACTACTTCGTAACGGCTATCTGGAATAGCTTTTATATTTACAGCTACCGCATTTTCATGGCCACTTAAGTTGTCTTGAGTGCCATCGCCCACTCGAGCAAGTATAGGAGCTTGTACTTCTATTAATCCTAATTGCTGCTCTAGTTGCTGTGAAAAAAAATGCTTAACTTGACTTATTTGCTGCTGCTGCTGCACATAAAGTGAACTCATAATAATTGGCCTCATTCCCAGTTATTGTACTTTCGTAACTCATTGCGTCTTAAATAACGCTTCAATATGGTTATCGTAACAATTTAATTATTTAATTCAATAACCAACAATAAAAATAGCTTTAACGTATTAAAACCATCAATTAAATGCTATAAAAGATTAAGATTCAACAATCAAAGAGTGTAAAAGTAATGGAATATTATCAAATCGATAATCTCGATAAACAGATTCTGCATGCATTAATGGCCAATGCACGCACACCCTACGCAGAATTAGCAAAACGTTTTAATGTAAGTGCCGGCACAATTCATGTTCGTATTGAAAAAATGAAGCAAGCGGGGATCATCACAGGAACTCAATTAACTATTAGCACCAAGCAACTGGGCTATGATGTGTGCTGTTTTATTGGAATTAACTTAAATAGTGCCCGCGATTATCCGCAAACTCTAATTAAACTCGAAGCACTAGAGGAAGTTGTTGAAGCTTATTACACCACTGGTAACTACAGTATTTTTATCAAAGTAATGACTCGCTCAATCGATCATCTGCAAGATGTACTGATAAATAAAATACAAGCAATTGAAGCTATTCAATCAACAGAAACTCTTATATCGCTACAAAACCCAATTAGCCGCACAGTAATGCCTTAACACTAAAAATCTCGTATAATTACTGAAAAAGAGGATAATCATGCAGCAAACTCGCTATCAAAGAATCGCAGACGTACTTTCGCGCCGACAAACTGACCTAACAGTGTGTTTAGAGGACGTGCATAAACACCATAACCTTTCCGCTATCGTAAGAAGTGCAGACGCCGTAGGTTGTCATCATGTGCATGCCGTATGGCCAGAAAATCAAAAATGGCTTACTAATAATACCTCTGGTGGTAGTAAAAACTGGCTGGAAACACATTTACATAAAAATATTAACGATGCGGCAACAGCCATGCGTGCTCGTAATCCCGATATACAAATACTCGCAACTCACTTATCAACCGATGCCGTTGATTTTAGAGAAATAGACTACACCAAGCCAACCGCCATTATTGTTGGCCAAGAAAAAACGGGGATCTCAGAGCAAGCTTTAAAATACGCTGATCAAAACATTATTATACCCATGCAAGGGATGGTGCAATCACTTAATGTATCCGTTGCTGCTGCATTAATACTCTTTGAAGCACAACGTCAGCGCGAACTTGCAGGGCTTTATAATCGCAATATGTTGAGTGATGAAATTAAACATCCCATTTTTTTTGAAGGGTGTCATCCTATTATTGCTCGGCAATGTAAGCTAAAAAGGCTTCCCTACCCACCACTCGATGAGCACGGTGAAATAGTGGCTGATGAACAGTTTTGGCAAGCTTTAAAACATGCTTGATGCCACGTCGCACTATAAGTACACTTAACTCACTTACAAATAATAAGATTTGAGCCCACCTTGTCTAAACCTAGCTTAAGCCAATACCCAATAACAGAACTCAAAGGCGTTGGCCCTAAAATGGCCGAGCGATTGTTAAAGCTAGGTATTTCTACAGTACAAGACATGCTGTTTCATTTACCTCTTCGCTATGAAGACCGCACCCGGCTTTATACTATAAACGAGCTTTCATTGCACAGCCATGTAAGCGTGGAAGCAACAATTGAAACAAGCCAAATCACTTTTGGTAAAAGGCGCATGCTAGTTTGCCAAATAAACGATGGCACCGGCAGACTTACAGTACGGTTTTTTAATTTTACCGCGGCACAAAAAAACGCCCTCAGTGCAGGAAAAATAATACGTTGTTTTGGTGAAGTTCGCCGTGGCCGTGTAGGCTTTGAAATGAGTCATCCGGAATATAGCATAAGCGACACACCCAATGAGCAGCCTACGGCGACAACGCTTACTCCGGTTTATTCAACCACAGAAGGTTTAAAGCAATTATCAATTAGAGCACTTAGCGATCAAGCTATTAATCTATTGCAAAAATATTCAGTAGAAGAGTTACTTCCGGCGCAATGGCAACCTTCTAATTTAGGGCTAAGTGATGCCTTACTACTATTACATCGCCCGCCTAACGACATAGACGTAATTGCACTTGAACAAGGTACCCATCCGGCTCAGCAGCGGCTCGTTTTTGAAGAGTTACTAGCGCAAAACCTCAGCTTGTTAAAAATACGCCAACAAGGGCAACAAGTTAAAGCAGTCAGCTTAGATTCTAACAACGCACTAGAAAGCCAATTTTTAGCGCAACTCCCTTTTGATCCAACCAATGCACAAAGTCGTGTAGTAGCCGAGATTAAAGGTGATTTACAACAGCCCTATCCTATGATGCGTTTAGTACAAGGCGATGTTGGCTCAGGTAAAACATTAGTAGCAGCATTAAGTGCATTGACTGCTATAGCACAAGGTTTTCAAGTAGCTTTAATGGCTCCTACCGAAATTCTCTCCGAGCAGCATGGGATTAACTTTAATAACTGGTTTAACCAATTAGGCATAACAGTTGCCTGGCTTGGCGGTAAAACTAAAGGTAGAGAGCGTGTAACTACACTTGAAAAGATAGCCTCCGGTGAGGCGCAAATGATCGTCGGTACCCATGCGCTATTTCAAGACGAGGTGAAGTTTCATAACCTCGTGCTTATTATCATCGATGAACAACATCGTTTTGGTGTTCATCAACGATTATCACTGCGTGAAAAAGGCCGCTTTGGCGACTGCTACCCGCATCAACTAGTCATGACAGCAACACCTATACCTCGCACACTTGCAATGACCGCTTATGCCGATTTAGAGACCTCAGTAATAGATGAATTACCACCGGGTCGCACACCCATAACAACAGTGGCATTACCAGACACTCGTCGAGGCGATATTATCAAGCGCGTTAAATTAGCCTGCCATGAGCAAGGCAGGCAAGTTTATTGGGTATGTACGCTCATCGATGAATCAGAAGTGCTGCAATGCCAAGCCGCCGAAGATAGTGCGCTGCAATTAAAAGAAGCCTTACCAGAGCTAAACGTAAGCCTTATACATGGACGAATGAAAGCTGCAGAAAAGCAAGCCATTATGAGTGAGTTTAAAGCTGGTAATATTCATGTTTTAGTCGCAACCACAGTCATTGAGGTAGGAGTAGATGTACCTAATGCCAGTTTGATTATTATAGAAAACCCTGAGCGTTTAGGTTTAGCACAATTACACCAACTACGTGGTCGAGTGGGGCGTGGAGCTACCGCTTCGCATTGTGTACTTTTATACCATGCACCTCTCTCACATACAGCGCAAAAGCGCCTAGGCGTGTTAAGAGATAGTAACGATGGTTTTGTTATAGCCGAGCGAGACTTAGAGATCCGCGGCCCGGGTGAAGTGCTCGGCACTAAACAAACCGGTTTAGCTGAATTTAAAATTGCCGATCTAACCCGCGACAAACATACTTTAAATCAAGTCAGGCCAATAGCACAGCAAATGCTAATACAGCACCCAAAACAAGTCGATGCGCTTATAAATAGATGGCTTGGTAATAAATCTAACTACGCACTAGCTTAAAACTGCGCTCTTTCACAATATCGAGATTATCCCTAGTACTTTCCAGCTTAAGTTTTACTTTTCTGCAGACGTAAAAAAGCCCGAATCGTTAGATTCGGGCTTTCTACAATTAGGAGCCTGGCAATGTCCTACTTTCACATAGCAAATGCTACACTATCATCGGCGCTGTTTCGTTTCACTACTGAGTTCGGCATGGGGTCAGGTGGGTCCAAAACGCTATTGTTACCAAGCAAATTAGGGCGTTAATTCGTATTACTACAAATTAACTGAATTTGGAAAATATCTGATAATATTTTTTAAGTCGTTCTTCAGTAATATCTACTTTAGTTATATTAACTTCTTGCTTGAACTGTCACATAAAACGCGTTTGGCGTTGTATGGTTAAGCCTCACGGGTAATTAGTACAAGTTAGCTTAATGCCTCACAGCACTTCCACATCTTGCCTATCAACGTTGTAGTCTCCAACGGCCCTTCAGAGAGCTTATAGCTCTAGTGAGAAATCATCTCGAGGCCTGCTTCGCGCTTAGATGCTTTCAGCGCTTATCAGTTCCGAACGTAGCTACCGGGCAATGCCATTGGCATGACAACCCGAACACCAGCGGTTCGTTCACTCCGGTCCTCTCGTACTAGGAGCAACCCCTCTCAATTCTCAAACGCCCACGGCAGATAGGGACCGAACTGTCTCACGACGTTCTAAACCCAGCTCGCGTACCACTTTAAATGGCGAACAGCCATACCCTTGGGACCGACTTCAGCCCCAGGATGTGATGAGCCGACATCGAGGTGCCAAACACCGCCGTCGATATGAACTCTTGGGCGGTATCAGCCTGTTATCCCCGGAGTACCTTTTATCCGTTGAGCGATGGCCCTTCCATTCAGAACCACCGGATCACTATGACCTACTTTCGTACCTGCTCGACGTGTCTGTCTCGCAGTTAAGCTGGCTTCTACCATTACACTAACCGTACGATGTCCGACCGTACTTAGCCAACCTTCGTGCTCCTCCGTTACTCTTTAGGAGGAGACCGCCCCAGTCAAACTACCCACCAGGCACTGTCCGTAACCCCGATTCAGGGGCCAACGTTAGAACATCAAAACTACAAGGGTGGTATTTCAAGGTTGACTCCAACAAAACTAGCGTCTCATCTTCAAAGTCTCCCACCTATCCTACACATGTAGGTTCAATGTTCAGTGCCAAGCTGTAGTAAAGGTTCACGGGGTCTTTCCGTCTAGCCGCGGGTACACAGCATCTTCACTGCGATTTCAATTTCACTGAGTCTCGGGTGGAGACAGCGTGGCCATGGTTACACCATTCGTGCAGGTCGGAACTTACCCGACAAGGAATTTCGCTACCTTAGGACCGTTATAGTTACGGCCGCCGTTTACCGGGGCTTCGATCAAGAGCTTCTCCCTAAGGATAACCCCATCAATTAACCTTCCGGCACCGGGCAGGTGTCACACCGTATACGTCATCTTGCGATTTTGCACAGTGCTGTGTTTTTAATAAACAGTCCCAGCCACCTGGTCACTGCGGCTCCCGTCCGCTTAGAGAGCAAGTCTCATCACAGATAGGAGCGTACCTTCTCCCGAAGTTACGGTACGATTTTGCCTAGTTCCTTCACCCGAGTTCTCTCAAGCGCCTTAGTATTCTCTACCTGACCACCTGTGTCGGTTTGGGGTACGATTCCATATAATCTGAAGCTTAGAGGCTTTTCCTGGAAGTATGGCATCAGCAACTTCATCACCTTAGTGACTCGTCTCGTGTCTCAGGTTTAATGTTCGTCCGGATTTACCTAAACAAACGCCCTACTCACTTTCACATGGACTACCAACGCCATGCTTGCTTAGCCTGCTCCGTCCCCCCATCGCAATTATATCGAGTACAGAAATATTAATCTGTTTCCCATCGACTACGCCTTTCGGCCTCGCCTTAGGGGTCGACTTACCCTACCCTGATTAACATGGGATAGGAACCCTTGGTCTTCCGGCGTGGGAGTTTTTCACTCCCATTATCGTTACTCATGTCAGCATTCGCACTTCTGATACCTCCAGCATACCTCCCGGTACACCTTCAACGGCTTACAGAACGCTCCCCTACCACTCATCCTAAGATGAATCCGCAGCTTCGGTGCATAGTTTAGCCCCGTTACATCTTCCGCGCAGACCGACTCGACCAGTGAGCTATTACGCTTTCTTTAAAGGATGGCTGCTTCTAAGCCAACCTCCTGGCTGTCTGGGCCTTTCCACATCGTTTCCCACTTAACTATGACTTTGGGACCTTAGCTGGCGGTCTGGGTTGTTTCCCTCTTCACGACGGACGTTAGCACCCGCCGTGTGTCTCCCGGATATTACTTTACGGTATTCGGAGTTTGCAAAGGGTTGGTAAGTCGGGATGACCCCCTAGCCTTAACAGTGCTCTACCCCCGTAAGTATTCGTCCGAGGCTCTACCTAAATAGATTTCGGGGAGAACCAGCTATCTCCCGGTTTGATTAGCCTTTCACTCCTAACCACAAGTCATCCCCTAACTTTTCAACGTTAGTGGGTTCGGTCCTCCAGTTGATGTTACTCAACCTTCAACCTGCTCATGGCTAGATCACCGGGTTTCGGGTCTATACCTTGCAACTATTCGCCCAGTTAAGACTCGGTTTCCCTACGGCTACCCTAATCGGTTAACCTCGCTACAAAATATAAGTCGCTGACCCATTATACAAAAGGTACGCAGTCACCCAACACGTGGGCTCCTACTGCTTGTACGTACACGGTTTCAGGTTCTATTTCACTCCCCTCACAGGGGTTCTTTTCGCCTTTCCCTCACGGTACTGGTTCACTATCGGTCAGTTGGGAGTATTTAGCCTTAGATGATGGTCCACCTATATTCAGTCAAAGTTTCACGTGCTCCGACCTACTCGATTTCACTTAAAATGTCTTTTCATGTACGGGACTATCACCCTGTATCGTGGTGCTTTCCAGCAGCCTTCCATTAACACATAATAAGCTTAAGGGCTGTTCCGATTTCGCTCGCCGCTACTTTCGGAATCTCGGTTGATTTCTTTTCCTACGGGTACTTAGATGTTTCAGTTCTCCGCGTTCGCCTCGTTAACCTATGTATTCAGTTAACGATACCTGCAAGCAGGTGGGTTTCCCCATTCGGAAATCCTAGTCTCAAGTGCTTTTTACTAGCTTGACTAGGCTTATCGCAAGTTAATACGTCCTTCATCGCCTCCAACTGCCAAGGCATCCACCGTGTACGCTTAGTCACTTAACCATACAACCCAAACGGGTCTTTGTTGTGTGACAGTTTAACTTCGCCAGAAGTCAATATTGAATACTAAAGTAGATACCAATCAATCAACTCATAAGAGTTAATTAAATGGCACTGAATGGTACTGCTACCATTCTTTTTTTTACTTTTGAAAACTCTTGATAAATACAATGTATCTATCAGAATTTTATTATCAGCTTTTCCAAATTTTTAAAGAGCATATTAATTAGTTATCCCGAAGGACAAGCACTAATTAACAATCATCTGTGTGGACACTACGAACAAATAAGTTCTAAATCGTATAAGGAGGTGATCCAGCCCCAGGTTCCCCTAGGGCTACCTTGTTACGACTTCACCCCAGTCATGAATCACTCCGTGGTAAACGTCCTCCCGAGGGTTAGACTATCTACTTCTGGAGCAACCCACTCCCATGGTGTGACGGGCGGTGTGTACAAGGCCCGGGAACGTATTCACCGCGTCATTCTGATACGCGATTACTAGCGATTCCGACTTCATGGAGTCGAGTTGCAGACTCCAATCCGGACTACGACGCACTTTAAGTGATTCGCTTACCTTCGCAGGTTCGCAGCACTCTGTATGCGCCATTGTAGCACGTGTGTAGCCCTACACGTAAGGGCCATGATGACTTGACGTCGTCCCCACCTTCCTCCGGTTTATCACCGGCAGTCTCCTTAGAGTTCTCAGCATTACCTGCTAGCAACTAAGGATAGGGGTTGCGCTCGTTGCGGGACTTAACCCAACATCTCACAACACGAGCTGACGACAGCCATGCAGCACCTGTATCAGAGTTCCCGAAGGCACCAAACCATCTCTGGTAAGTTCTCTGTATGTCAAGTGTAGGTAAGGTTCTTCGCGTTGCATCGAATTAAACCACATGCTCCACCGCTTGTGCGGGCCCCCGTCAATTCATTTGAGTTTTAACCTTGCGGCCGTACTCCCCAGGCGGTCTACTTAATGCGTTAGCTTTGAAAAACAGAACCGAGGCTCCGAGCTTCTAGTAGACATCGTTTACGGCGTGGACTACCGGGGTATCTAATCCCGTTTGCTCCCCACGCTTTCGTACATGAGCGTCAGTGTTGACCCAGGTGGCTGCCTTCGCCATCGGTATTCCTTCAGATCTCTACGCATTTCACCGCTACACCTGAAATTCTACCACCCTCTATCACACTCTAGTTTGCCAGTTCGAAATGCAGTTCCCAGGTTGAGCCCGGGGCTTTCACATCTCGCTTAACAAACCGCCTGCGTACGCTTTACGCCCAGTAATTCCGATTAACGCTCGCACCCTCCGTATTACCGCGGCTGCTGGCACGGAGTTAGCCGGTGCTTCTTCTGTCAGTAACGTCACAGCTAACGGGTATTAACCGTTAACCTTTCCTCCTGACTGAAAGTGCTTTACAACCCGAAGGCCTTCTTCACACACGCGGCATGGCTGCATCAGGCTTGCGCCCATTGTGCAATATTCCCCACTGCTGCCTCCCGTAGGAGTCTGGGCCGTGTCTCAGTCCCAGTGTGGCTGATCATCCTCTCAAACCAGCTAGGGATCGTCGCCTTGGTGAGCCATTACCTCACCAACTAGCTAATCCCACTTGGGCCAATCTAAAGGCGAGAGCCGAAGCCCCCTTTGGTCCGTAGACATTATGCGGTATTAGCAGTCGTTTCCAACTGTTGTCCCCCACCTCAAGGCATGTTCCCAAGCATTACTCACCCGTCCGCCGCTCGTCAGCAAAGAAGCAAGCTTCTCTCTGTTACCGCTCGACTTGCATGTGTTAGGCCTGCCGCCAGCGTTCAATCTGAGCCATGATCAAACTCTTCAATTAAAAAGTTTTATGTCTTTCGACAGCTCAATGAATTCTGAATTTATTTTAATATCTTTCGATATTGAATTGACTGTGCCGAAGCAACTTATAAATAAGTTACTTCTGTTGGTCACTCAGTTTTCAATTGAGACTCTAATTTGTTTGCCTCGCTAATTACCCATAAAGAGTAAGCAGTTTGGCTGTTAGAACTCAATCTGTACGAGTGCCCACACAGATGATTGCTTTATATTGTTAAAGAACGTTTTGATTCGCTTTAGCGTCTCAAGGGATGCGTATAATACATCCTTTATTTTTCGAGTCAATACTTTGTTTTAAACTTTCTTTTTGGAAGATTTAAAACCGAAGTTTTATTTAACTCTCTAAGTAGTTCTCGTCTCAGTGGGGTCGCATTATAGGGAGATCCGAAAACAGATCAACTGTTTTTTAAAGAAAACTTGAAATAAACTGCTGTTCGCTGGGTATTTGAGCTAAACGCTCAAAAACACAACTAAACTACTATCGTTAAGAGATTTATAGAGCTATTTGAAATGAAAATTATGGCAACTACTAATGAATAAAGACATATTTGGATTATCTATGCTGAATAACTAACCAATATGAGAAGACGCGTATTACTTAAAATCATTTAAAGTAATCGAAAGGCAAAAATTGAATTGATCGAGCTATGCTTAATCATAGTTTTATAATATTAAGAAATAAGTTTACTTAGGTCGTAATACTTAACCTATGAGATTCTTAATATTAGGTATATAGATAAATGAGTACACGTTATGTCTTATAAGCAGATTTATAAATATAAACTTCGTAGGAGCCGCTCTACTGGATAATCTAAGTTTTGCAGCTGTATTATATAGTAGCTATAAACGAACAATATATAGTGAAGATAATCCTTAACTAGGTAGGGATATTAAAGCAGGTGTTAAAACAATTTATCAATTTAGAATCTATGAGTCAGTACTCGTAAATGATCATATATAGAAGGTAATTACTGATTCATATAGATTAACAAATTTTTGGCAAGAAAAAGCCGAGCATAAGCTCGGCTTTTAGGTTTCTTTAAGACTTACTCTGCAGACTGTGCGTCTTCTTGAACTGCTTCGCTAGTCGCTGGGCGACCAACTAGTTCAATATAAGCCATTGGTGCATTATCACCAGTACGGAAGCCACACTTAAGAATACGAGTGTAACCACCTGGACGATCCGCGTTACGTGGACCGATTTCACTGAATAACTTACCAACAACTTCATTATCACGCGTGCGAGCAAACGCTAAACGGCGATTTGCTACACTGTCAGTCTTAGCCAGTGTGATTAAAGGTTCAATTACACGACGTAACTCTTTCGCTTTAGGCAAAGTAGTTTTGATGATTTCATGTTTCACCAAAGAACCTGCCATATTGCTAAACATCGCTTTACGATGGCTACTGTTACGGTTTAATTGACGACCACTCTTACGATGGCGCATGACCCTATCCTTCTAACTAAACTAATATAGTGATTTAGATTATTCAGCTAAACTTGCAGGTGGCCAATTTTCTAGGCGCATGCCTAGAGAAAGTCCACGTGAAGCTAGCACGTCTTTAATTTCAGTTAGAGACTTCTTACCTAAATTAGGCGTTTTAAGAAGCTCAACTTCAGTGCGCTGAACTAAATCACCGATATATTGAATTTGCTCGGCTTTCAAACAATTTGCTGAGCGTACTGTTAGTTCAAGATCATCAACTGGACGAAGTAGAATAGGATCGAATTCTGGCTTCTCTTCTTTCTCTTCTGGCTCAGTTACATCACGTAAATCTACGAATGCATCTAATTGCTCAGCTAAGATAGTAGACGCACGGCGGATCGCTTCTTCTGGATCTAAAGTGCCGTTTGTTTCCATATCAATGATTAACTTGTCTAAATCTGTACGTTGCTCAACTCGAGCTGATTCAACCGAGTACGCAATACGTTCAACTGGGCTAAATGATGCATCAAGCAACAATCTACCAATTGGACGCTCATCGTCATCAGAGGATAAACGACTAGATGCCGGCACATAACCACGACCACGTTCAACACGAATACGCATGCTGATCTCGCTGTTATTTGTTGTTAAATTACAAATAACATGATCTGGGTTAGCAATTGTTACATCGCCATCGTGCTGAATATCTGACGCAGTCACAGGGCCTACACCAGATTTAGCCAGGGTCAGAAAAACTTCATCTTTGCCTTCTAACGTTACTGCTAAACCTTTTAGGTTTAGTAGTATTTCAATGATGTCTTCTTGAACGCCTTCTTTCGCGCTGTACTCATGCAATACACCGTCGATTTCAACTTCAGTTACTGCACATCCAGGCATAGATGAAAGCAGTATACGGCGTAAGGCATTACCCAAAGTGTGACCGAAGCCACGCTCAAGTGGTTCTAAAACTATTTTAGAACGTGTTGGGTTGATAGCGTCGATATCGACTAACCTTGGTTTTAGAAATTCTGTAACAGAACCCTGCATTTTATCCTCTCTTAACTCTTAACTTTACTTAGAGTAAAGTTCGACGATTAGTTGTTCATTAATGTCCGCAGACAGATCTGAACGCTCAGGTAGACGCTTAAAGCTGCCTTCCAATTTCTTACCGTCAACTTCAACCCAAGTCGGCTTTTCACGTTGCTCAGCCAACTCTAGAGCAGCGATGATACGTGCTTGTGTTTTAGACTTCTCACGGATTACAACAGTATCTTCTGGAGTAATTACGTATGAAGGAACATTCACAACACGACCATTAACTAAAATCGCTTTATGGCTTACTAACTGACGTGCTTCTGCACGTGTACTAGCAAAACCCATGCGATATACAACATTGTCTAAACGTTGCTCTAATAGCTGTAACAAGTTTTCACCTGTATTACCTTTAAGGCGAGCAGCTTCTTTGTAGTAGTTACGGAATTGCTTTTCTAATACACCGTAGATACGACGTACTTTTTGCTTTTCACGTAATTGTAAACCGTAATCAGATAAGCGACCTTTACGAGCGCCATGCTGACCAGGTGCAGTCTCAAGTTTACACTTAGAGTCGATAGCTCTTACGCCGCTCTTAAGGAACAGGTCAGTGCCTTCACGACGACTCAGCTTGAGCTTAGGGCCCAAATATCTTGCCATGTTATTTCTCCTAACCTATTGTTAAACGCGACGTTTCTTCGGTGGACGACAACCATTATGTGGTATTGGCGTCACGTCAGTAATGTTGGTAATACGGTAGCCAGCAGCATTCAAAGCACGTACAGCAGATTCACGACCTGGACCTGGACCTTTGATGAAAACTTCTAGATTTTTTAAACCGTATTCTTGAGCAGCAGTACCTGCACGCTCTGCAGCAACCTGAGCAGCAAATGGAGTAGATTTACGTGAACCACGGAAACCTGAACCACCGGCAGTAGCCCATGATAGTGCATTACCTTGACGATCGGTAATCGTTACAATAGTGTTGTTGAAAGAAGCATGAACATGAGCCATACCATCAGCAACTTGTTTTTTAACCTTTTTACGACGAATTGGTGTCTTAGCCATAATACTATCCCCTTATCGCTTAATAGGCTTACGAGGACCCTTACGGGTACGCGCGTTAGTCTTAGTTCTTTGACCACGTAGTGGTAAAGAGCGACGGTGACGTAGGCCACGATAACAACCAAGGTCCATTAGGCGCTTGATATTTAAAGTAACTTCACGACGAAGATCACCTTCAACGGTGTACTTGCCAACTGCATCACGCAATACGTCAAGAGTTTCGTCTGAAAGTTCACCGATTTTTGTGGTCTCGGCGATACCAGTCGCTGCTAAGATAGCCTTAGAGCGAGTCTTACCTATGCCATAAATAGCTGTTAAACCAATAACTGCATGTTTATGATCAGGGACGTTAATGCCAGCAATACGGGCCACTAACACATCTCCTATATTCGAATTTGGTAATCATCTGTTTGAAGAGCCCGTAAGGATACTCAAACGAAGACCAAATCACTACTAAAAACACAGGCCGAGAAAACTCAGCCTGCACGCTGTTTACTTAACCTTGCCTTTGCTTATGCTTAGGCTCACTGCAAATTACGCGTACTACACCAGCACGTTTAATAACTTTACAGTTACGGCATATTTTCTTAACGGAAGCACGTACTTTCATTGCTCAACTCCGTAAACTGACCTTATCGACCATAGCCTTTAAGGTTCGCTTTTTTCAGCACAGAATCATACTGATGAGACATCAGGTGAGTCTGTACTTGTGCCATAAAGTCCATGATAACAACAACGATAATCAAAATTGATGTACCGCCGAAGTAGAATGGCGTTTGCCATGCCATTGTCATGAATTCAGGCACCAGACAGATAAAGGTTATATACAAAGCACCTGCCAATGTCAGGCGTGTCATCACTTTATCAATGTATTTAGATGTCTGCTCACCTGGACGAATACCTGGGATAAATGCGCCAGATTTCTTCAGGTTATCTGCTGTTTCACGTGGGTTAAACACCAACGCTGTGTAGAAAAAGCAGAAGAAGATGATAGCTGCTGCTAAAACCATTGCATACAATGGCTGACCTGGGGTCAACGTTGTAGCTATAGCTTGTAACACATCAGCGACCGGACCTTCACCCTGGCCGAACCAGCTGGCAATTGTACCAGGGAACAGAATTATACTGCTAGCGAAAATTGGTGGAATAACACCCGCCATATTTACTTTTAGTGGTAAATGCGTGCTTTGGGCAGCAAATACTTGACGACCTTGTTGGCGTTTAGCGTAGTTAACAACAATACGTCGTTGGCCACGTTCAAAAAACACTACAAGATAAGTAACAGCGAATACGATTACCGCAACCATCAACAGTACAAAAACATTCAAATCACCTTGGCGCGCCATTTCAGCTGTCGAACCAATAGCAGACGGCAGGTTAGCTACAATACCAACAAATATTAAAACAGAGATACCGTTACCGATACCACGCTCTGTTATTTGTTCGCCCAACCACATAAGGAACATAGTACCAGTCACTAAACTCACCACTGCGGTGAAATAGAAACCCATACCAGGGTTAACAACTAACCCTTCGATCATGCCCGGTAAGCTTGTGGCAATACCGATTGATTGGATAGTAGCAAGCACAAGCGTGCCATAGCGTGTGTACTGGCTAATTTTTTTACGCCCTTGCTCACCTTCTTTCTTAAGCTCTATAAACGGAGGATACATATGCGTTAATAGTTGCGTAATAATCGAAGCCGAGATATACGGCATAATACCCAGTGCTAACACTGAAGCTCGCTCAAGCGCACCACCGCTAAACATGTTGAACATCTCAACAATGGTGCCCTTTTGTTGCTCGAAGAAATCGGCAAGTACAGCGGCGTCAATCCCAGGGATCGGCACAAATGAACCTAGACGGTATATAATGATAGCACCTAATACGAAGAGTAATCGGCGCTTCAATTCCGAAAGTCCACCTTGTGCACTTTGCATATCTTGACCTGGTTTAGCCATTAGTACTTCCTTAGTCTTCTACCTTGCCTCCGGCAGCTTCGATAGCTTCGCGTGCACCTTTAGTGGCTCTAAGGCCCTTAACGGTAACAGCGCGTGAAACTTCGCCAGATTTAACAACTTTAACGAACAAAACGTTCTTTTTAACTAGACCAGCTGCTTGTAACGCGCTTAGGTCTACCACATCGCCTTCTACTTTAGCGATTTCGTATAGGTTTATTTCTGCAGATACTAATGATTTGCGAGAAGTGAAACCGAACTTAGGTAGACGACGTTGCATAGGCATTTGACCGCCTTCGAAACCAACGCGTACTTTACCGCCAGAACGTGATTTTTGACCTTTGTGACCACGACCACCAGTCTTACCAAGACCAGAACCGATACCACGACCAACACGTTTTGGAGCAGTTTTTGAACCTGCAGCAGGTGAAAGTGTATTCAAATGCATGAAATTAACCCTCTACCTTAACCATGTAAGAAACCTGGTTTATCATACCACGTACACATGCTGTGTCTTCTAACTCAACAGTGTGGTTGATACGACGTAAACCAAGACCGCGTAATGTAGCTTTATGTTTCGGTAAACGACCGATAGAGCTTTTTACTTGTGTTACTTTTACAGTTTGATTTGCCATGGTTACCCCAGTATCTCGTCTATGCGAAGACCACGTTTAGCAGCAATCGTCTGTGGAGAATTCATATTCTCAAGAGCAGAGATTGTTGCACGCACTACGTTGATTGGGTTAGTAGAACCGTAACATTTAGAAAGTACGTTCTGCACACCAGTCACTTCTAGTACCGCACGCATTGCACCACCCGCGATGATACCAGTACCTTCAGATGCTGGTTTCATAAACACTTGTGAGCCAGCATGACGTCCTTTAACAGGATGCTGTAATGTGTTGCCATTTAGGTCTACATTGATCATATTGCGACGTGCTTTTTCCATTGCTTTTTGAATAGCAGCTGGAACTTCACGTGCTTTACCATAACCAAAACCTACTTTACCTGCGCCATCACCAACTACTGTTAGTGCTGTAAAGCTAAAGATACGACCACCTTTAACTACTTTAGACACACGGTTCACCGCGATTAGCTTTTCAGCTAGATCAGGCTGTTGTTGCTTTGCTTCTACGTTAGCCATTGTCTACTCCTAGAATTGCAAACCGGCTTCACGCGCAGCATCAGCTAGCGCCTTCACACGGCCGTGATATTTAAAGCCACTACGATCAAAAGCAATCTTTTCGATGCCTTTGTCAGCCGCACGTTCAGCAACCGCTTTACCAACTGCTTGCGCAGCTGCAACGTTGCCGGTGCCTTTAACTGTTTCGCAAATAGCTTTTTCAACAGTAGAAGCAGCAGCCAGTACAGTACCCTCAGCAGTAACTACTTGAGCGTATATGTGACGTGGCGTGCGGTGGATAACAAGACGCGTTGTGCCTTGTTCAATATAATTTCTACGAGTGCGTTTAGCACGACGTAGACGAGCTGTTTTTTTATCCATCGTCTTACCTTACTTCTTCTTAGCCTCTTTACGGCGCACATTCTCATCTGAATAACGAACACCCTTGCCTTTATATGGCTCAGGTTTACGGTATGCACGAATGTTAGCAGCTGTTTGACCAACTAACTGCTTATCTACGCCCTTAACTAGAACTTCTGTTTGGCTTGGAGTTTCAATCGTAATTCCTTCAGGAACTGCGAAATGAACTGGGTGCGAGAAACCAAGAGTTAAATCTAATGTTTTACCCTTAGCTGCTGCACGATAACCAACGCCTACTAACTGAAGTTTCTTCTCGTAACCTTCATGCGTACCAACAATCATATTGTTGATTAGAGCGCGAGCAGTACCTGCTTGAGCCCATGCATCTGTTACGCCTTCACGAGGTAAAGTTGTAATAACGTTTTCTTCAACTTTTACTTCAACAGCGTTGTTGATAGTACGAGTTAATTCACCGTTTTTGCCTTTAACTGTGATTTCCTGGCCTTTTAATGTAACTTCTACACCGGCAGGAACACTAATTGGTGCCTTTGCTATGCGAGACATAGTTCCCCTCCGATTAAGCTACAAAACCAATGATTTCACCACCAACGCCTGCACTACGTGCTGCGCGGTCTGTCATTAGGCCTTTAGAAGTTGATACGATAGCGATACCTAGACCACCCATTACCTTTGGTAATTCGTCACGTCTCTTATAGATACGTAAACCAGGGCGGCTAACACGCTGGATATTTTCAATAACAGCTTTGCCTTCGAAGTACTTCAATTCGATAGAAAGCTCAGGTTTTACGTCGCCATTGATTGCGAAATCAGCGATGTAACCTTCATTTTTTAATACTTTAGCTACTGCTACTTTCAGTTTTGAATTAGGCATCGTTACAGATACTTTCTTCGCTGACTGACCGTTACGGATTCGTGTAAACAAATCCGCGATAGGATCTTGCAAGCTCATAGTCTTACTCCCGTGATTCTTTTACCAGCTAGCTTTTTTAAGGCCAGGAATTTCACCGCGCATAGCTGCTTCGCGAACTTTAATACGGCTCATGCCGAATTTGCGAAGGAAACCATGTGGGCGGCCCGTAATGTTACAACGATTACGCTGACGTACAGGGCTAGAATCACGTGGTAAAGCTTGTAGCTTAAGTACCGCGTCCCAACGATCATCTTCAGATGTATTAACATCACTGATGATAGCTTTTAGTGCTGTGCGCTTTTCAGCGAACTGAGCAACTAGTTTTGTGCGCTTTGCTTCGCGCGCTTTCATAGAATTCTTTGCCATAACCCTACCCTTATTTCTTGAATGGGAAGTTAAACGCTTCTAACAACGCACGGCCTTCCTCATCAGATTTCGCAGAAGTAGTGATAGTAATATCCATACCGCGTACACGGTCTACTTTATCGTAATCGATTTCTGGGAAGATGATTTGTTCACGTACGCCCATGCTGTAGTTACCACGTCCATCAAAAGACTTAGCACTTACGCCACGGAAGTCGCGAATACGTGGGATAGCGATTGATACCAAACGCTCAAAAAAGTCCCACATACGTTCGCCACGTAGGGTTACTTTACAACCTATCGGGTAACCTTCACGCACTTTGAAGCCAGCAACAGATTTGCGTGCTTTAGTGATTAAAGGTTTCTGACCAGAGATTGCAGCTAGATCCGCAACAGCGTTATCTAGAATTTTCTTGTCAGCTAGGGCTTCGCCCACGCCCATATTCAATGTGATCTTTTCGATCAGAGGGACTTGCATGACAGAGCTGAAACCAAACTTCTCTTGAAGTTCAGCAACTACTTTGTCTTTATATACTTCATGCAGTTTCGCCATCATTCTACTCCAACTATTAAATAGTTTTACCAGTAGATTTAAAGATACGTAATTTCTTACCATCTTCAATCTTGAAACCTACACGATCTGCTTTACTCGTTTCCGAGTTGTAGATCGCAACGTTTGATACGTCGATAGACGCTTCTTTCTCAACAATACCGCCAGGTTGGTTCAATTGTGGAACCGGCTTTTGGTGTTTTTTGATCAAGTTTATGCCTTCGACAAATAATCTTCCAGATTCAGTAACAACTGAAAGCACTTTGCCGCGCTTACCTTTGTCTTTACCTGCTAGAACGATTACTTCGTCATCACGACGGATTTTTGCTGCCATGATAGACTCCTTACAGTACTTCTGGGGCTAGTGAAACGATTTTCATGAACTTATCATTACGAAGTTCACGAGTCACAGGGCCGAAGATACGAGTACCAATAGGCTGCAAGTTATCATTTAAGATAACAGCTGCATTGCTATCGAAACGGATCAAAGAACCGTCTGGACGACGAACGCCTTTTTTGGTGCGCACAACTACCGCGTTTTTAACATCACCTTTCTTCACTTTACCGCGAGGAATAGCTTCTTTAACAGAAACTTTAATGATGTCGCCAATCGCTGCATAGCGACGGTGAGAACCACCAAGGACTTTTATACACTGCACTTTGCGAGCGCCGCTGTTATCAGCAACTTCCAGCTGAGTTTGCATTTGGATCATGTTAATGACCTCCGGTGTAGTAATTACAACTTGTCTTAAATTCGTTTAGAATCAAGACATTTCGATTGAAATCCACTCAAAAAACAAGCTAGTTGTCTCTTAAGGGCGGGCAATTGTACCAGCATTACGGGGGGAGCGGTAGGTTATTTTTTAATTAATTATGAGGGAAAGCTAATTAATATTGAGTAATTACGGCTATCTAGCTATTTTACATGTGGTTACAAAACAAACAAGGCACTATCTTAGTGCCTTGTAGATTATTTATCAGGGTTTTAGCCAAACAAACCTTTCAATTTATCTTTAAGTTTGTCTTTTGCTTTTTCTTTGAGCTTTTCTTTTGCTTCTTCTTTAAGCGCATTACCAAAATCAAGCTTAATGCCTACATCATGGAATGGCCCTTTAATGCGCAGTGGTATTTTAAAGCCGGTACTATCATCGGTTGTACCCTGCCCCTCAATAGAATCCACTATACCGGTTACTAGTCGGTAATTAATAATAGTATTCGGTAAATCTACATCACCTTCGCCTGAAATACGGATCAGTGGGCTGATTAACGACAGGTCGTTATTATGGCCCACCCCATTAGTAAACTTAAAGCTGCCCGTTAATGCTGAGAAGTCGGTTTGCTGTGACTTATCAAAGCCAGTATCTAGCCCTTCTGATACTGCCCCTACATTACCTTTAAGCAATTCTTTACCTTTGCGAATCATTTCAGCTATATTTGCACCTTTTACTGCGCCATTAGCAAACTCAAACCCTAGCTCACCATTGAGTGCGTTAACAAACTCTTTTTGGCTTTGCCCAGTTGTGGTTAAGTTCCAACCTAATGAGCCATTCCCCATTAACTTATCAAACCCTGCGGCATCGGTTAATAACGGTTGTGCATCAATACCGGCTAAATCAAAATTAGTGGTTATTTTATAAGGTGTTTGCTGGGCATTTATATTAATTGCCCCTTTGCCTGTTCCGTCATAGGCTGCAAAGTTATCTAAGCTTAATTTAGCGACACTATTTTTTAATGTTACTGTAAATTGGTTTGCACCGAGTTTAATATCATTAGCTTTTAAACCACTTGAGCGTATTACTACATTAGCATCAAGTGCATTTAAGGCACTTAAGTCTATTTTAGTGTCGTCCCATACAATGGGCTCTGCTGGTTTGGTTTCGTCTGTAGTTGGCTGCTCTTTTTTAGCTACGGCTTCTGGTAAGTATGGGTTTAAGTCAAGCATACCTAAGTCAATGTCAGCATTTACTGCTAAGCGGTTACCTAAGTTTAGCTCGCTCTTACCTTTTATTTGCAGTGCATCTAATGTGGCAATAAGCTCTTCAAGCTTAAATTTCTCACCCGCTAAATGCATTTTGCCATTTACACTAAAGGCGTTAAATGCATTTTCTTTAGCGTCTAACTCTACACCTTGCCATTTGGCTATATTTTTTACTGAGTCCCCACTTAGCGCTAACTGACCTTTTATATCTTGGCCTTGTTTGGCAATAGTTCCTTCAAAAGTTAAATCAACTAAACGTGAATCTAAACTTTGTTGAACATTAAAAGTAGCGCCTTCAATCGCTTTTGCGGGCGTATCTAGCTTTACATCAAGTTCAAAACGCTCTTGCATGTAAGTTATTGCGCCTTTTACTTCTAATGTTTTACGCAGTGATGGAAGTAAAATAGCCAGTTCTAAATCACTTATTTGCTGTTTAACCCCGGTTTTACCATCTAAATAAGTAAAGGTACCACCATAAATAGCAACCTCTCCTAGCTCAATGTCAAAGTTCTCAGGTAATTTTATCGCTTCCGCTGATCCTGTTTGCTCTTTAGGCTGCTCAGCTACCGCATCAAATAGCTGCCAGTTAGCTTTACCGTTTTTATCTGTCTCTAATAAAATATCAGGCTCGTTAATAACAAACTTATCGAGTTTAAACTCCCCATCTAATAGCGATAGCCAAGGGATATGTACTGCAAGTTGCTGCATACTTGCCATATCGGCGCGCGAGCCCGATTTCATGTTCGCAAAATGTACGTCGTTAAGTTCTAATTTTAATGCAGGAAACACGCTCAGCGTTTTATCGCCTTTAATAGTTAATGTACGTCCTGTGGTTTGTTCCACCTGCTCAGAGACTTTATTAAAAATAGCATCAGTAGGAATTAAAAAGGGTGCTGCAACAATAAGCGCAATACATAACAGCAGTATTACACCTATAATTTTAAATAAGGTTTTCATGATCGTCCTTTCAAATGTGCAAATAATACTCATATCATAGCGAGAGTTATCGCTAAAATCATTGTCAGTACTAAAAAAAATAACTTTCAACTAATTTATTTTTTAATGATGAATCTACGCGCTAATAATATCAACACTATTTAAATATTAACAAACAACACATACCCGCTTTATAAAAAACAATAAATCATTACTTTTCAACAAGTAATATACAAAAAGCACACCACCGTATGATTTTCAAACAATCTAATCGAACTGAGTTTTCACCACTTAAGTTAACTATTTTATTGTTTTAATAAATTAATAATTATGAGCACTTTAACTGTTGTATTCTTAAGGCTTGTATATGCCTCTGTTGTTATTGCAAGATTTGCGCTAAAATAGACCAGCTAAAAAATGCATCTAACTCGAGGTTCTACAAGGCATGAAAAAACTGCTAATTTCACCGTCACAAATGTCGCTAGGCGAGCAAGAAAACCAAATATATCAAAACATTCTGAAGCAATCCTCAGAACTCAGCCTAAATCTAATGGCCGTGAAAGTAGAAAACCACCCAGATGATTTTTTACTTTGGTGCTATGAACTGCTTAACGCAAGCAAAGAGCGTATGAATTACGACTTGCTAGAGCCGCAACAGTTACCGGTACTAAAAAAACTGCACGACCAACTTATTTCTGCTATTAGCTTTTTACAAGTTAAAACGTTACGTGTAGCGCCTTGGCCTGTAGTAACTACATTTATTGAGCAGCACAAAGATCTTATTGCACTTGATGAGCAACTTCGCTTAACTAGCTACATTGCAAGCATTCGCCCGCAATCACTTAAAGATATGATCCCAGAAGACTTACTTGCGTTTAGTGGTAAGCACATGGCATCGCTTGATCCAAGCACTTATAACTTTGATGTTGAATGGTTTGCATCAACTAAAAGCGCTAAAGCGTTTCATCAACTACTGGCCGATATGCCTGATGCGTTTGATGATGCACTTAGCAATATTCCGTTGGAAGGTAATATTACTCATTATGAGTACCAACAATTTGTTGCAGCTTACTTAAAAGCTTTTAGCGATGGTAACGAAAAGCCAACGCTCGCTCCAGCAACTCGCTTATTAGCGATGCGCCGTCCTGACGTATTTACTCCTATTAGCAATAATAGATTAGATGCTTTATGTGGCGCACTAGGTGTTAGCAAACTAAAAAACACTGACTTTGAGCGTTACTGGCAAGACATAGTACAAAAAATTCAAACTCTGTCTTGGTTTAAAATGGCTAAAGCAGACAACGAATTAGAAGAGCAGCTGGTAAGCATTAAAGCGCTTATTCCGTGCTTTTTTTACTATGCCGACACCACAACAGCCGATAGCTCTAATTACATCAAGCTGCTAAGCAAACCAAAGCGTAGTACTTCAGGTACAGGTAAAACTAAGCGTAGAGGTAAAGAGTCTGCAGAAATTTTAGTAGACCGCGCACTTGCAGCTGACGATATTCCTGAGCATATTCGTAGCAAACGTGATTCTATTATTAATGAAGTACAAAAAGGTCGTGGAGTTAACGAAACAATTAGCTTAATGCGTACTATTTTTGGTTAATTATTAATAACTAACCTAGCAGCGCCGATTTGGTGCAGCTAGGTTAATTTATGCACCACAAATGTAAAACCCCTTAAAACCTTATCTCTGCACCTCTCCCTCCAATAATTATAAACCATTGTTTTAAAACAACTAAAACCATATTCACTGCCATAAAGTGAAGCTGGCATATCCCGTGCAATCTTCTTTTCTGTTAAATAATAAAATGCTGCCAAGCTGTAAGCCCTAAAGCTTTCGCGTGCAGTCATCTAACAGGAACTAAAACATGCTAAAACTACAAAAAGTCATAACAATAGCAGCACTCTCTTTAGTTAGTGTCGCATCAACAACAGCCTATGCTGAAGTAACCGCTAATGTGGCAGCAACATCAAACTACTTATGGCGCGGACAAGAGCAAACCGGTGGTGATGCCGCCATTTCAGGAGGCATTGACTACACCAACGAGTCTGGTTTTTATGCCGGTGCGTGGGCATCAAATGCCTCTTGGGCCGATGAGATGACCTATGAATTAGACTTGTATACAGGCTTTGGTGGCGCAATAAATGAAAACGTGAGCTACGATATTGGCTACATTTATTATGCATACCCTGATGCGGCTTCAATGGCTGATGCTGACTTTTCTGAAATTTACGGCAGTATTAGTGTAAAAGGTTTCACCTTTGGCGCTGCCGTATTAGCAACCTCTGCAGCGAGTGGTGATGGTACAGACTTTGCTGACTCACTTTACCTAACGGCAGATTATGCTTTTGCTGTTGGCAGTAACGGCACCGAAATAGCATTTCATTTAGGTCATTACTCTGGTGATTTTATTGGTGATGACAATATTATTGATTATGGCATAGCAGTATCTAAAGATGGTTTCACTTTTGGTTTATCTGATACCGATATAGATGGCTCTGACGTAAAAGCCTATATTATTTATTCAGTAGACTTTACACTTTAAAAATTACACTGTAATTGCTGCAACCCAAGAGCCGAAAGGCTCTTTTTTAGTTTTAGCAGTATAAATAACCTGGCCACTAAACAAACCACGTTAACAAACCGTTACAATAAAATAATCACCTTATCCTCATTTTGCCTTATGCTATAGCCAGTAATTCCCCCCAAAATTAGGTTATTAAGGAATAATAATGAAGTCACCTAACGCGCTAAGCGCACTAATCGATATTTATATCAGCCCAAGCAAAGCGTTTAGTGGCATAGAGCAAGCAAAAGGCTGGTCATGGTTGGCCCTTATTTGTATTGCAGTTGCCACCGCCGCGAGTATGTTTGTTTTTTATAATAGTGTTGATATACAGTTTTTAATTAATGAGCAAGTAACCGTTGCAAGTGTTGATGCCACTATTGGCGAGCAAAAAATGATTCGCCAAGCGATTGAACAAAATGCCCCAAATCAAATATGGTTTGGCATGATCGGCGGTATTATTGGCATAGTAATAATGAATGCTTTAGTCGCACTTTATTATATGTTGATTGCTAAACTCGATCCTAACTCACAGCATAGTTACGGTGCTTGGTATGGCTTTTCATTGTGGACTATGATGCCTGCGGTTATTTCAAGCCTTGGCACTATCGCCTTAGTATTAATGGCCAATACAGATCAAATTTCGCAACAAGCGGTGTTTAGTTACGCTTCTATCAATCAGCTCATTGTTGGGCTTGATGCCACACATACTTTTTATACCTTACTAGAATCAATTAATCTGTTCACTATTTGGAGCATTGCGCTGGGCATGGTTGGGCTAAAATGCTGGACTAATTTCTCAACTAATAAAGCACTGCTGTTTGCAGCCTTACCAAGTATTATTATTTTTGGTGTTTGGGCGATTATTGCCGCACTTTAATTATTATACAGAGGTAAGTTAGCCTCTACACATTTTCACTCACGGACCGATAAAATGAAAAAAGCTATTATCATCACACTCGCTATTGCCGCTTTTATAGCGTTAATTGTATCAAAACAAATTTCTGGTGATAAAAAACAGCCCGAGGTAAATATCGCCCATGTTGAACTCGGCAATATTGCCGACTCAATTATGGCGTCTGGTAATTTAGTTTTTAATACACAAGTGCAATTACGCTCTGAAGTGACCGGCCGAGTAGATAAAGTATTTGTCGAAGAAGGCCAAAGTGTAAAACAAGGCGATATTTTAATGCGCCTTGATACCACTGCATTTGAATCTGAAGTAACCCGTAATAAAGCACTACTACGTGCCACTGAAATAGAAATTAAGCACAGCCAAATTCGCTTAGTTAACTTTGAACGCCAACTAAAAAGACAAAAAGAGCTTTACGATGTCGGTTTGGGCAATGAAGAAGCCTATGAAAACCTAGCAAGTGCCCGCGATTTAGCCAAAATAGATATTGAATCTCGTAAAGAGTCGTTTAACCAAGCCCATGCGTCGTTGCAAATTGCTCAAGATCGGCTAAATAAAAGTGTTTTTAAAGCGCCTATGAGTGGCCTATTAGCTTCGGTTAATATTAAAGAAGGCGAAACGGTTATTGCCGGAACGACCAATATAATAGGCTCTGATTTAATGCTAGTTGCCGACCCTAGCGCTATTTTAGCTGAGTTGCGAGTTGATGAAACCGACATAGCCAGTATTAAGCTCCATCAAAAAGCGAATATTTATGCCGCCGCTTATCCTAATAATCCTTTTACTGGCACAGTAATAAACATAGGTACCTCGGCTAAAAACCAGCCTGGCTCACAAGGGTTATCATTTAAAGTAAAAGTATTACTCGATGCTACCGATCGTCAACTATATGCCGGAATGAGCTGTAGAGCAGAAATTGCCACCAGCATTGCCGAAAATGGTTTAAAGTTACCAATAGAAGCAATTCAAAAACAAGACGACAACACCTTTGTTTGGCGTCTAAATAACGACAACAGCGTTAGTAAAGTAACCGTAACTGTTGGTATATCGTCAGATATTGAGCAAGCAATTACCGAGGGGCTCAATGAAGGTGACAAAATAGTTATTGGCCCAGCTCGCCCTATTAGTACTTTAAAAGAAGGCGACACAGTAAAAGTAAAAGCCGCCGCGAAGGAAAACAACTAATGACTGGGGTGATCAAGCTTGAGCATATTAATAAACAATACAAAATGGGCGCTGAGATATTTAAAGCACTTGATGATGTAAACATTAGCATTATGCCCAATGAATATGTAGCTATCATTGGCCCTTCGGGATCGGGCAAGTCTACCCTAATGAACTTGTTAGGCTGCTTAGATACCCCCACCAGCGGCGAGTATTATTTAAAAGATAAGTTAGTAAAAAGTATGACCGAAACCGAGCTTGCGCATCAACGTAACGAAAGCGTCGGATTTATATTTCAAAGCTTTAACTTATTACCACGCGCATCGGCGCTAGAAAATGTAATGCAGCCCTTAGTTTACCGCTTTACTCCCAGCAAACAACGTAAACAGCAAGCACTTGAAGCACTAAAGCGCGTGGGCTTAGCCGACAAAGTAAATCACTTATCAAGCCAGCTGTCGGGTGGGCAACGTCAACGAGTTGCTATTGCTCGTGCTTTAGTCACTAAACCGCATATATTATTAGGTGATGAGCCAACCGGTAACTTAGACAGTAAAACCACCCGCGAAATTATGGCCTTATTTGATGAGCTGCATAACGAAGGACATACCATTATTTTGGTTACGCATGAGCAAGAAATTGCCGACCACTGCCAGCGGGTAATTCGCTTAGTTGATGGTAAAGTAGTGAGTGACGTGACTAAAAACCAAGGAGCAAGGCAGCATGTTTAAACTTGCACTGGCCACTATGGAAGGCACTAAAGCCGCATTTTCGGCAATTAAAGCAAATGCAATGCGCTCTGCCCTCACCTGTTTAGG
The DNA here is from genome assembly GCF_001465295.1 of Pseudoalteromonas translucida KMM 520. Classification (NCBI taxonomy): domain Bacteria; kingdom Pseudomonadati; phylum Pseudomonadota; class Gammaproteobacteria; order Alteromonadales; family Pseudoalteromonadaceae; genus Pseudoalteromonas; species Pseudoalteromonas translucida. The sequence goes on from NZ_CP011034.1 coordinate 3,182,530, forward strand.
TATTATTATTGGTGTGGCCGCAGTAGTAACTGTGGTTGCTGTAATGCAAGGATTTACCAAGCAAATAAACGATCAGTTCGCTGATATGTCGCCCGACGTAACTACTATTAAGGCGTATACCAGTATTGAGCTAGAAATGGTTGGTAAAAATGCCAAACTTAGCTACGACGATTTTTTAACCTTAAAAGCACGGGTAAAAGAAGCAGAAACACTCACCGCACTCATGTTTACTTGGCGTTTTTCGGGCGGGGCTGAATATGGTAATAAAAGTCATTCATCGCGGGTTATGGGTACTGAGCAAGACTATCAAAAAGCATACCGCACCTACCCCGATCTAGGACGTTTTATTCGCGCTGAAGACGACGAAAAACGCCGCCGCGTAGCTTTTATTGGACCGTCAATTATCGAAAAATTAAACTTACCTAGCAATCCGGTAGGCGAATACATAAAGCTAGGGGGTGAATGGTTTAGAATTATTGGTGTAGCCGAAAAACAAGGTAGCTTTTTGGGCTTTGATCAAGACGATTATATTAATATTCCTATTAGCACTATGAGTGCGTTAGAGGGAGGTAATACGCAAAGTAATGTACAAATTATGTTTAGGCTTGAAGACAACGCTAACGAAGAGCAGGTACTAGCAAAAATCACTCGTATACTGCGCCAGCTACATAAACTTAAAGACGGCGACGACAATGACTTTGAATTTGAAACCGCCGAAAAAGCCCGCGCCCAAGTAGATAAATTTACCGGTAGTGCTACTGCCATAACCGCAGGTATTGTTGGTATTAGTTTATTAGTTGGTGGCATAGGTGTAATGAATATTATGTTAGTGTCGGTAACTGAGCGCACCCGCGTGATTGGCACCCTTAAAGCACTAGGCGCTACACCCGGCTTTATAATGTTGCAATTTTTAGTTGAGGCTGTGGTGTTATCGCTATTTGGCGGGTTAATTGGGCTTGCCATTGGTTATGGCGCAGCGGGGCTTATTTCGTTTATGGTTCCTAGCATGCCCGATGCGTATATTCCGGCATGGGCGGTAATGTTGTCGTTTGGTTTTACTTCATTAATTGGCATAGTGTTTGGTTTAGCCCCAGCCATTAAAGCCGCCAGGCTCAACCCTATAGATGCACTGCGTTACGAGTAACAACAGCATTGTAGCTAGGCTTACAAGGATGTAAGCCTAGCTACATAATTAGCGCAGTGATTAAAACTCCCTTTAAACTTCAAGCACAAAGTATTACCCTACTTAAACACCACTTAAAAATGAACTTTTAACGCTTAAACCACCCAAAGTACACACTATAGCTATTGATATTACTCACTGCTAATTTTAAATAAGGTATTAAATGCACAAAAAGCTAATACGTTGCATTGTTGCTGCATGCTCTTTTTTAACTCTAAACTCTAGCTTGGCGCTAGCACAACTAAACCCATCAGATGAAGCGCAAGGTATAACCGAAACCGCATATACTCCCCTGCGTTGTAATCAGCAGCTACAGGCAAGTAGGCAAAAAACATACAGCCGTAAGTTTATTGTTCCTCAACAAGCTAGGTTACTCTCATGGAATATTTATAAGGCACAAAATCAAGGCCTGTATAAAGACTTAACTCACCTTAATCAAAGTGCTGACATTGTTTTATTACAAGAGGCCATTGTAGATACCCGCCTTACTAGCCTTAAACCTTTTTGGCGTTTTTCGCCCGGTTATAAAAGTGGCAATATACAATCTGGTGTAATGACGCTTAGCCGCTGGCCTGCAACTGTACATTGTACCTTTATTCATAAAGAGCCATGGTTACGAAGCCCAAAAGCAACTAACATTGTTGAATATGCAATGGCTAACCAACAGCGCTTATTGAGCGTTAATTTGCACGGCATTAACTTTACGTTTGGTACTAAAGCCTACGCGCAACAGTTACAAGCCAGTATAAAAATAATGCAACAACACAAAGGGCCAATTCTTTTTGCGGGCGATTTAAACGCATGGAACGATGCACGCCAAAAGCTAGTTAATGACGCGCTTACTAAACTGGGCCTTAAAGAAGCTATATACGTAGATGACAAGCGTACAAAAGCATTTGGCTTAGCACTGGATCAGGTGTGGGCTCGCGGTGTTGTTATTTCTGATACTTTAGTAAGCGAATATAACAGTTCTGATCACAACCCTATTTTAGCCACTTTAAAAATTGATGATGTATAACATGAAAAAACCTAGTATTTATTCTGCTTGGCTACTGGCCATATTATTCACTTTTTTTAGCCAAATAAGCCAAGCTGCACACTCCAACCAATTACCTAATCAAGAACCCAATCGAGAACCCGATCAAGAAGTGCAGCATTTAATTACCTTTATTAGCAACAGCAACGCCACTTTTATCCGCAATGGCGATGAGCATACTAGCAAAGAAGCCGCTGAGCATTTAGCCATGAAATACCGTAAAGCTAAACGTTATGCAAAAACAGCCGACGACTTCATTAATAATCTAGCCAGTAAAAGTTCATGGAGTGGTAAAGCCTACACGGTAATTTTAAGCAATGGTGCTAAGTTAACCGCAAATAGCTGGCTAACCAATGAACTAATACGATTTAGAAACACAAAAAAGCCGTAGTAAATACGGCTCTCTAAAGCTATCAATAATAACAAGCTAAACACTACTTAGCTGTATGCTCTAAGTTAGGTAAGTAATCTACCGCTAAAATATCGCCGGGGGTAAGCCCAGTAACTATATGCTGCTTTGCGCCAATTATTTCACCTAAGCGTACAAACCGGCGTTCTATTTGCTCATTGTCACTATTAATCACATACAGCATAGTTAATTGGCCAAACTCATGTATCCAGTTACTATCTACCAATATTCCTTGTTCATCGGGTAATACTAACTCTAATTGCGCATACAAGCCGGGCATTACCCCTACAGTAGAGTCAAAATCTAAGCGAATTAATAAACTACGTGAGGCGCTATCGGCAACCGGAACTATTTCGGCCACTGTGGCTGGCAAGGTTAAATTAAGTGCAGGCAGCTTTATGGTTAAACTTTGCCCTAACTGCAATTTAACCGCTTGCGTTTCTCGCACATTAAACTCAACTTGTAGCTGCTGCGGGTTATATAATCCTAATAAAGCCTGCCCCGGCGTAGCTGTATCACCCGGTTCTACTAACCGCTCTACTACAACCCCCGAAATAGGCGCAGTAATACGGGTGTAACTCAGCGCAACTTTAGCTTGTGTTTGCTGCTGCTTAGCGGCAATTAAATTAGCCGATAAACTATCAAAATTTGCCTTCGCATTATCTAACTCGCTTAACGACACTAAGCCTTGCGCATACACACTTTCAATTCGCTTAAGTTGCTTTGTCGCTTGTGTTAATGCGGCTTGAATAGCATTAATTTGCGCCTCACTTTGTGCTAATTGCGCTTTAAAGTCATCTTGTTGTAAGGTAATGAGTAAATCACCTTGGGTTACTTTATCGCCTGCGCGTACACTTAAACGCTCAACTTGTGCCATAACTCGCGATGAAATTTGGGTATTTTGTTTCGCAATAATACTGCCTGGCACCCATTCGCTACGGGATATTTTTTGCAGCAAAACAGTTTCCCGCTTACCGTGGTAATTGTTAGCATTGGCCATTTTTAAACCAGCGACTTGCTTGTTTGTAAAACTGCCCGCCATATACAATACGGCGCCTATTACCACTAATAAAGCGAGTAACGAGCCAACTAGTTTTGATTTACCTTGCATGCGTTTCTCCCGCGGTGGTTTCTGTGTTTGCAAATACTAAGTAATAAACAAGCGGCACTACAAATAACGAAAACAACGTTGATGCCACAATGCCAAAAATAATCGCAATTGCTAAGCCACTAAAGACCGGATCTAGTGTTATCACTAAGTTACCTAATAATGTGGTGCCTGCGGTTAGTAATACGGGGCGCATGCGCACTGTTCCTGCTGCAATTAACGCTGCTTTTATTGCCATGCCTTGGGCGCGTGCTTGGTTAATAAACTCAACTAAAATAAGTGAATTACGTACCACAATCCCCGCCAAGGCAATCATGCCTATCATCGCGGTGGCGGTAAATAGAACCGGCTCGGGAGCCGATGCAATACTGCGTTCACCAAACTGATTAAGTAGCCAAAAACCAGGCATAATACCAATAACAGTGAGTGGTATTGCCGACATAATAATAAGCGACAAGCTTATTGAGCGTGTTTGTAGGCGTAAAATAATAAAAATGGCGCTAAGTGCAAATGCAAAGGCAATCCCCATATCTCTAAATACATCTATGGTAATACGCCACTCACCTTCACCGCTAAATGTTACTTGCGTGCCTGGCGGTAATTGCCAAGGTGCGGTGCCACCATTATTAAAAAAGTGCCGTGCTAACCAAGGCGTTTTTACAAAGTTGTCTGTTGATGTATTTAAATCAGCAGTTACATCGGCAATTATTGCTGCGGGAGTTCTACCGTTTAGCTCTGCCATAACATAAATAACTTCGCGCTGATCTTTGCGCATAATAGTGTGCGCTACATTTAATTGAGTAAATTCACCAAGCTCAGAAAGCGCAACTAAAGGGCGCGGCGCACTGCTTAAGCCAAATTTACTCGCATTTTTAGCTATGTCTCTGTCGCCCCTTAGTTGTAATGCCAGCAACTGCGCAAATTGATTGCGTTCGCTATAAGATAACTGCAGTTTTATTGGCACAGGCTGAGTGTCATTGCTGACATAAAGCTGCCCAACCGTTTTCCCTTGTGACGCTATGCTAAGTGTTTGCGTGATATTTTCGGTAGATATAGCACTATGCGCCGCTTTCGTTTTATCAGTAATAAAACGCTGCAAAGGGGCTGCTGTAACCATTGAAGTATCAACCTCTACCACATGAGGCTCTTGTTTTAAGCGCGTTACAACTTGCTCTGCGGCTAAATAATGCGTTTGCCTATCAACAAATGTATCTCGATAAACTTCTGCCACCAAGGTACTTAACACCGGCGGCCCTGGCGGCACTTCAACTACTTTAATCACTATGCCATTATTTACTAATGGTGCTAACTGTTGACGCAAACGCATTACCACCGCATGAGATTGATGCTCTCGTGCTGTTTTATCTAGTAGTAGCACTCTTAGTTCAGCTAAGTTTGGTGCTTCACGTCGGTAATAACCACGTACCATACCATTAAAGTCCATACTTGAAGGCTGGCCTACATAAGCGGCTATTTCACTTACCTCGGTTAATTGCCATGTGAGCGTTTGCACTTGTCGGGTAAAAGCAGCTGTTTGCTCTAAATTAGTGCCCTCTGGCATATCAATTAGTACTTGTAGTTCATTTTTATTATCAAACGGTAATAACTTCAGCGGTACTAATCGCATCACAGGTAACATGGCGCTAATAATAAATAACGCAAGCGTGATCCACAGTACCCATTTAGCACGTGGTTTTGAGGCCAGTAACGGTGTTAGTAAACGCTCGTAAAGGCTCGTTTTGTTATTTGCTTGATTGGGCTCTGCACTATTAGGTTTTAGTAATTTCATGGCAAGCCACGGGGTTACAAAAAACGCCACCAATGTTGATACCATCACACTCACAGGTACGTTAAATGCCATGGGCGCCATGTAAGGCCCCATCATTCCAGTAATAAAAGCCAGTGGAATAAATGCCACCATAATAGTCAGGGTCGACATTAATAGTGCGGTGCGAATTTCACTCATCGCATTCACGATTTGCTGTTTTTTATCACCCTTTTTATTTATAAAACGGCTGATGTTATCTATACCTGTGATCGGATCGTCAACCAGTAACCCTAAAGATAAAATTAACGCAAATAAGGTTACGCGGTTAATTGTGTAACCAAAGGCAAAATCAAGCGAGAGCGTAATGCCATAACAAATGGGTACAGCAAGTCCAACTACTATTGCCGGGCGCCAACCTAAAAATACGCCCACAAATATAACCACAGTAAATACTGCAAACACTAAGCTTGAGGCTAAATTATTTACTTTTTCGTCGGCGGTTTGGCCGTAATCTCGCAGTACTGAGTACGTTATTTCTGCTGGTAGTAACGTGGTTTTTAGCTCTGCCATCATGGCATGTACATCGCTTGCCACCGCAACAGCGTTGCTGCCTGCTTGCTTGGCAATACTCAGCGTTACCATAGGGTAATGCTGTTGCTCATTTGACTGCGCTAGCCATTGATAGTTTTGTGCCTCAGCGGGGCCATCACTAACCTGAGCTACGTCGGTTAAATAAACACTTTTACCATTAACAACATTAACGACTAGTTGCTCTATCGCTGTTTTAGTTCTTAATACATCACCCGCTTGCAAAATTATTTGCTGCTGGGCATTTACCACGCTACCCACCTCGGTGAGTTGATTAGATACACTAAGCGCATAATAAACATCACTTAATGTGGTTTGGTGTGCAGCCAAAGCGGTGGCATTTAAATTAACGGTAATGGCGCGGTTACGCCCAGCAATTACTTGTACTTCGCTAGTGTGTTCAATTCGTTGTAAATTATTGGCTATTTCGTTAGCAAAGCGGGTTAATTCATAATCACTATAAAGCTTAGGATCTTTGCTATATAGCCCAAGCATAACAATAGGCACGTCATTTACTTCTACTGGGCGTATTTGCCAGCTTTTAATAATAGGAGTCATGGTGTGTTGATAGCTATACAGCTTGGCGTAGGTATCGAGAATGGCTTGTTCGCGATCGTGCCCTACCTCAAAGCGCAAAGTAACCACAGCACGACTACTTTGCGTAGTTGAATATATATGTTTTACACCGCTAAGTTGCGCCAGTAACTTTTCTAATGGCTCAGTGACTAACCTTGCAACTTCAGGAGCTTCTACATTAGGGGCCGACACATAAATGTCGAGCATAGGTACCACTATTTGTGGCTCTTCCTCTCGCGGCGTTTGCTGCAAAGCAAATAACCCACACAGTACCGACAACACAAAAATAATAATTGGTACGCGGCCACTTAAACTGCTTTTTACAGCGTTATCTATAGCGTTCATTGCGTTATTCCTTACAAAATAACCCATACAAAGTTGCCAGCAGTGTTACCGCATCTTTATCAATAACACGATAATAAATTGTTTGGCTTTCGCGTCGAGTAGCCACTATATTTGCTTTACGCAGTGCTGCTAAATGCTGAGAAAGTGCGGACTGTGCAAGAGGTACGGCTTCATTTAACTGCGACACGTTCATTTCGGTGTCTTGTAAGGAGCATAAAATCATTAAGCGATTTTTATTGGCTAAAATTTTTAATAATTTTTCTGCCTTTTCTACATTGGCAGCCATAGCGGTAAAGTCAATATTCATACTGTGCTCTTATACTTAATTTGTTGGTAAGTATAGATTGCTAGCACAGCCATGTCTAACATTAGATCTTGCTAATATATAAAAACCTAATATAGTAGCTATACATACTCACTAAAATGACCAACTATAATGAAGCTTAATAATGCACTGCGCTTAATTGCTGGCATCATGATTATTACCTCTGTTTTATTACAAAGCTTTCATGACCCACGCTGGATATGGTTTACTGTATTTATAGCACTAAACCTAATGCAATCAGCTTTTACCTGCTGGTGCCCAATGATCACACTATTACGCAAACTTGGCGTTAAGGAATAACAAATGCTTACATCCATTCCCGACTTATTAAAAACAATTATCCCTAATCAGCGCCGTATTGGTGCACAACAAGCAAAACAAGAGCTTGAGGGCAATAAAGGGTTACTTATCGATGTACGCGAACCAGCAGAGCATGCAAATAAAGCGGCTGTTGGCGCGATAAATATCCCTCGTGGTTTACTCGAAATGAAATTAATGGAAATTGAAAAAGACGCTACACGGCCAATTTATTTACACTGTGCCAGTGCAGCCCGCGCTACTCTTGGCGCCGAAGCACTCACTCGCGTTGGCTACGAAAACGTGACCGTGATTACTTGTAATGCCGAAGAGATTTGTAGCGTTTTTTAAATTTAGTGCTTTTTCACCCAGCAGCGTGACTAGGGTCTTATATGGACTCCCTATTAATGTCAAAAATAAAATTGAAATAAATTAGACCCTAGCATTTTCTCAATGTTTTTTACGCTGTAGGTGATACCCAAATTAGCTATAGCTTTATGCTTGATTGCTTTAGGCTATAGTTACTTGCTGCGCTGTGAGGGCTATCTTTTTGAGTTAAGATTACTTCGCGTAATTCTCTGGCGTTCACTAAAATAAGTAACAACCCCAATACCCCCGACTACTCCGCAATTTTAAAGCTCAACCTATACAAAGGTTACCTAATCCTTTATTGCATTTACATCGATACAAACTTTTATACATTAACTTACAACCATTTTTGGGCTATTAGCTATACAATATTTACCTTAGATCACAAATCAATTTATAACTTAAATAGTTAGGGTAATTATGAATACGTACATGACAAACAGTTTACGAGTGTTAGTAACTACATTAATTTTTACAGCATCTGCTGCTCATGCTGAGTCGCGTTGGTCGGTTGCAGGCGGGGTGATTTCTGTAGAGTCGCCATATGCAGATACCGATAGCAAAACACTCGGTTTACCTATGGTCAACTATACAGGTGAACGATTAACCCTTAAAGGCTACATGCTTGATTATAAATTGCTTGGTGATGAAGGTTTAAATTGGTCAGTTATTCTTGAGCCTGGACAATTTTTTGACTCTACGGATTCTGATAATGTTGCCATTAAAGCATTAAATGAGCGTAAAATGTCACTCTACGCGGGTACAAAGGTAAGTTACGCTGCCAGTTTTGGCCGCGTTAGCGCAAGTATATCTCATGATGTATTAGGCCACGGTGATGGCGCTAAGTTTAAAACCGACTATAGCTACCCGGTTAAGTTAACTAAAGAGCTAATGTTAGCGCCTTTCGTTGGGGTTGAAATTAATAGTAGCCAGTTATCAAACTATTATTACGGTGTGGCAGAGGGCGAATCTAGCACTTTTGATGCATACGAGCTTAGCTCTACGGTTAACTATAATATTGGCTTGTTAGCAAGTTACCAACTTAATAAAAACTGGAACGTAAACGCGCTAGTTAAATTTAACCAGCTAGATGCTGATATTGAAGATTCACCTATTATAGACACCGATAATCTCACTACTGCAATGATGTCTATCACTTATCACTTTTAATTAACAACCTTTACCGAGCACCTCGTTGTGCTCGGTTTTTAACGCTCACTCAACACCATTGTTAACTCTGTTTATAGGTATTTATATGGCCATAAATAGCAGCAATAGTTAAACACTCACTACTACTTTTATAGCTAAAACAATAAATACCGCACCTAACACTTTATCTAGCCATGGGTTTTGTTTAGTAAAACCAAAGCGATTTTTAGAAACCTCAGTTAACAGTGCCACCAGTAAATACCAGCCGGTATCAATTACAAACACCGTTAAGCACATAATAAGACCAATGCTGAGAGTAAGATTTTGCGGGTCAATAAATTGCGAAAATAAGGCTAAAAAGAAGATAGCGAGTTTGGGGTTTAAAAATGCAATTGCAAAGCCATCTTGTAGCGCCTTTAATGCACTTACTTCACTCTTTTGCACTTGTAGCTCATTATTACTAGGTTTAGCCAGTAGTATTTTAATTCCCAAATAAGCTAAATATGCTGCTCCTAAATAGACTAATAATTGATAAACATTAGGAAACTGCACCATTAAGGCACCTAAACCGAGTAAAGATGCAGCTGCATACAATCCTACTCCTACGCCATGGCTCAATGCCGCAAGCATACCGTTTTTCATCCCACCGCTTAACGTATGCTTTAATACCACAGCCAAGCTAGGACCAGGCGACATTGCGCCCATTATGCAAACTAACGCTAAACTTAGCCAAACAGATAAAACCATTAATCACCCTTTATAATTCATTATTTTCTATTAATAAGGCATAAGCCGTTATTTGCCCTTGAAAGCCCGTTGCTGTTGTTACGCTAATAACTCGCCATCCATCTTGATTTAATTGGTAAATACGCTCATTCAATGCATCTAAATCTATAGCGTGGCTAAAAAATCCACGCTTTTTAAATTCCACTATTTTTTGCATTGTTTATTATCCGTTTTATTTGTCATCACTTATCCTTGCTGATTATTTTTAGCACTATTGAATTTTAGTTTACAGACGCCATATATAAAGCTCAATCATTAAAAAGAACCCACTATGTCTCAAGCCCCTGCAGCAGAAAAAGCCGCGTTTAGTAGTTTATTACCTGTTTTTGCGTTTATTAAACCGTATAAACTGATGGTTATTGCCGCCCTTATTGCTCTTTTAGTGACGGCGGGGGTTAATTTATCATTAGGCCAAGGCGTTAAATTTGTTATTGACCATGGTTTTATAGCAGGATCTCAAGCACAGTTGCAACAAGCAGTACTGGTACTTATAGGCTTAATTAGTTTATTAGCGGTGGGCACCTTTAGTCGTTTTTATTTAATGTCGTGGATTGGTGAACGTGTCAGTAACGATATTCGTAAAGCGGTGTTTAACCGTATTGTTACTTTGCACCCAAGTTATTTTGAAGAAAACCGCAGCGGTGAGTTAATGTCGCGGTTAACCACCGACACCACTTTACTGCAATCTATTATTGGCTCTTCTTTTTCAATGGCGCTACGCAGTGCACTAATGCTAGTGGGTGGTTTAGCCATGCTGCTATTTACCAATTTAAAACTCACCTTAGTGGTAGTTGCTTGTGTGCCTTTAGTACTGGTGCCCATGATGGTATTTGGCCGCAAAGTAAGAAAGTTAGCCAGTAGCAGCCAAAGTGCTATTGCCGATATAAGTACTTACGCCGGTGAGATCATTCAAAATATTAAAGTAGTGCAAAGCTATAGCCACGAACAGCGAGAGCAGCAAGCTTTTGCTCTGGAGGTCGAAAAAGCCTTTAACGTCGCTAAAAGCCGTATAAAACAACGCTCGCTTTTAATTGCCGCCGTTATATTTTTAACCTTTAGTGCCATCAGCGCTATGTTATGGGTTGGCGGCAGCGATGTACTAGCCGGCACTATGACCGGAGGTGAGCTAGGTGCCTTTGTGTTTTACGCTATTATGGTGGCCATGTCGGTTGCAACTGTGGCAGAGGTTTATGGTGAGCTGCAGCGCGCAGCAGGCGCTGCTGCAAGGCTACTAGAATTACTCGCCGTAAAAAGCGAAATTGAAAACCCTATTTCCCCACAAGACGAAAAGCTCCTAAGTAGCACTAGCCACTCTGCCATTACACTTGAAAGCATTAGCTTTAATTACCCTTCTCGCCCCGATGTAAGCGCACTTAATAATGTGAGTTTAAACATACAGCAAGGGCAAACAGTGGCAATTGTGGGTCCTTCTGGTGCAGGTAAAACCACCTTATTTGAATTACTACAACGCTTTTACGATCCAGCCAGCGGTGCTATTAAGTTTCGTGATGTAAATATTAAAATTTTATCACTCAATACGCTGCGTAATAAAATGGGCATGGTGGCACAAAACCCCATTTTGTTTAGCTCAGATGTAATGCATAACATTCGCTATGGCAATCCAAATGCTACCGACGAGCAAGTTTATGCGGCAGCTAAACATGCCCATGCCGATGAGTTTATTCAACAGCTACCACAAGGCTATAACAGCTTTTTAGGGGAACAAGGAGTGAGGCTATCGGGCGGTCAAAAGCAACGCATTGTACTCGCGCGAGCAATTTTGAAAGACCCTGAAATACTATTGCTTGATGAAGCCACCAGCGCACTGGATGCACAAAGCGAGCACCATGTACAAGCCGCGCTTGAGCACTTAATGCAAAACCGAACAACGTTAATAATTGCCCATAGGCTGGCAACGGTAAAACATGCAGATATGATTGTGGTAATGGAACACGGGGAAATAATAGCAACAGGGAGCCATCAGCAATTACTGCAAAGCTCCCCGTTATACCAGCGCTTATGTGAACTACAGTTCAATAAAGACTAGATTTTTTATGTGCTTATTGCGTATTAGGTACTATTTGAATTTCTACACGGCGATTTTGTGCACGGCCATTTGCGCTATCGTTAGATGAAATTGGACGTGTTTCACCATAACCTGTAGTGCTAATTCGCTCAGCCATAATTTGCTGATTAACTAAATAATTTTTAACACTTTGAGCGCGTTGCTGTGAAAGGCTCATATTGTAGCTATCTTTACCTGTGCTATCGGTATGACCTTCTACGCTTAAATAAGTTTTTTCGTATTTGTTCATCACTTTAGCAATCGCACTTAGCGTATTGTGAAAGCCCGACGAAATATACGACTGATCGGTTGCAAAGGTAATATTTGACGGCATAACTAAACGTAAGTTATCGCCTTCACGTACCACTTCAACACCAGAACCAGCTAATTCGTCACGAAAAGCGGTTTCTTGTTTGTCCATGTAATCGCCTACTGCAGCACCAGCTAATGCACCAATTGCAGCACCAATAAAGATACGCTTATCTTTATGATTACCAGTAGCCTTACCTAATACACCACCAGCTGCAGCGCCAATTGCCGCTCCTTTACCTGTGTTATTCATTTCACAACCGCTAAGTAATACAGCCACTACCGTTACGCTTAAAAGTGATTTAGTTAAAGTCATGTTATGTCCTATCCATTTAGTATTTTGCGCTATTATGCAAATATATGAATGAACAAGCCATGAAGAATCTATTAAAATTAGCGTTTTATGCTGTATAACAACAAAAATTCTATCAATAGCTGATTTCATAAATATGTCATACTACTGGATGATAATTTTATAATTTATAACGAGGATTGGGGCGTAATGTTAATTGCTATTTTTAGACAGTTTTTTTTACTTGGCTGCATGAGTTTTGGTGGCCCTGCTGCTCACTTAGGCTATTTTAAGCGCCATTTTGTCGATACCCTAAATTGGCTCACTAACACCCGTTATGCACAGCTTATAAGCTTAAGCCAAGCATTGCCCGGGCCAGGCTCTAGCCAAGTTAGTTTTGCTATTGGGGTAGAACGCGCGGGTGTACTTGGTGGCATTGCTGCCTTTATTGGTTTTACCCTACCGTCGTTTTTAATTATGTTGCTATTGGCTATAAGTGCGCATCAGTTTGATGCTGTTTATTTTGCCATTATTGCTGGGTTAAAACTGTTTGCTGTGGTTATTGTCGCCGATGCCACATTAGGTATGGCAAAGAGCTTTTGCACTAGTGCAGCCCTAAAGCTATTAGCCGTACTAAGCACGTTAGCCTTAATACTTTTTCCTCTGCTGGGCACACAAATAGCTATTTTAATTACCGCGGCTGCTGTGGGTGCAATATGGCCATTATTAAAATTAAATCCTGAACCCGCACAGCAAAGTAAGTCAAAAAGTAATATAAATTGGCTCGCCTTAGGATTATTTACACTGCTGCTAGCGCTCAGCTTCATTCCTTTGACTACTGAATTAGCTTTGTTTGCCCCCTTTTATCAAGCAGGTGCCATGGTGTTTGGTGGTGGCCATGTAGTATTACCTGTATTGCAAGCAAGCGTACCTGCACTAAGCAGCGATCAGTTTTTGAGCGCCTATGCAAGCGCGCAAGCTGTGCCTGGGCCTATGTTTACCATTGCGACTTACTTAGGTGCACAACTAAGTACCGAACAACCTTTATTAGGCGCTATCATAGCCACGGTACTTATATTTATGCCCGGATTTTTACTCATACTGGCGTTTCAAAAAAGCTGGTTAAACTTAGCAAGCAAGCCTCGCTTTGCCAGTGTTATTGCCGCACTTAACGCCTCTGTAGTGGGTTTTTTAGCCGCGGCGCTGTATTCACCTATTTGGACATCGGCGGTGCACAACCTTTGGCAAGTTGCGCTAGTTATTGTGGCACTCGCTTGGCTAAGATTAAAAAAGCCACCTATTTGGTGGCTGTTAATACTCTTTATTACTACGGGGTTGGCTCAGTATTATTGGGCACTTTAATTTTAGGTTTTTCGCTCGTAGGCACGGCTGTGGGTGGGCTAAATTGGCCACTCACACTTTGATACGGACGCAGGCCAAAAATAGGTAACACAGCCAATAAATGATCCATTATTTCGGCTTGTAAATGCTCATACGATATCCAGCGTTTATCGCTACTAAAGCAATAAAACTCAATTGGTAAGCCGTGGTTTGTCGGCTGTAACTCACGTACTAACAAGGTCAGCGAGGTATTGATTTTTTTATGTTGCTTTAGGTAACCTTCGGCATAACGGCGAAACAAACCTAAATTAGACACAGGATCAGGCAGTGAAGACGTACGAATGTAGTCGGCCAAAGGTATAGCCGCTTCTATTTGCTGGCGAAAATCATCTTCAACTAAAAAAATACTATTCATATCAATATTAAGCGAGCGCTTCATGCGCCTACCGGCAGACTCTTGCATACTGCGCCAGTTTTTAAATGAACCAGCTACTAACATGTAAGTAGGAATAGTAGTTACAGTGTTATCCCAGTTACGCACTCTTACTGTGTTTAACCCTAAATCAATTACTTCTCCATCGGCCCCATAATTATCTACCTGGATCCAGTCGCCATACGTAACGAGTCTATTGGCTGCAATTTGAATGCTTGCGACAAATCCTAATATGGTGTCTTTAAATACTAATAAAGTGACGGCGGCAATGGCACCAAACCCCGAGAGAATATAAGTAGGTGATTTTTCCAGCACTATACTAACAATTAAAATAACACTGACAATAAAGGTAATTAATTTAACAACCTGAATTAATCCCTGAATGGGTACTTCGCGGGCAAAATCTAATTGATTATAAATAGCGCCCGCAATACTCACTATGCTACTAAAAATAAAGCCCGCATAAATAATGAGCAGCGCTTGGCCTAAGGTTTTTAAAATTTCCTCTGCAATCTCATTCACCGGGTACACACTATCAAATGTGGCTAAAAACAACGCACAGCAAAGTAAGCAAGCTATGCGCTTATTGAGCTTATTGAGCATAGGTGCAAGTAAGCCAATGCGTTCAGGTGAGATTTTAGTAACAATTTTTTGGATCGCAGGAAACATTAAGCGGCGAGTAAATAAGTACACAAATAATAATGAAAATATACCAATGGCGACGGCAGTAATAGTGCTTAGAAAAAAAGCGTCGGGCACTTTTTCAAACCAAGGCGCTATTAACTTCTGTAAGTGGATATCGGTCATGGTATTTTTATTTCCTTGCGGGAGTTAGGTTTAAAATTACAGTGCTAGCTAGAGTAAAAAGCGCCATTGCAGCATAACCAATTATATTGACTACAGCGGGTAATACCCGCTGTGAAATTAACAGAGCCAAGCAGAGTGATTAAAAACAATACCTAATTTAATCTGCAGTGACAGTGATTAGGTAAATGTTTTTAGCGTAACTGTAGGCTCATATTTTTATGCGCTTATTTTTGCTCAAGATTTATTAATGTTTGGTTTTTTTCTTTCCATAACCGATTGAGCTCACTTTGAAAGCGCACTCTAAAGTCGGGATCGTTAGTGTAGTCACCAATTAGCTCGTCACTGACCGGCCTTACTTCAACATGTACGTTTATATTTTTTACTTTACCGCTGGCAAAATCCATAAAGGTCGGAATGCCCTCAGGATAATGAATAGTCACATTAACTACTTTAGTAATTTGCTCTCCCATGGCTTGCATTACAAAGGCAACGCCTCCTGCTTTGGGTTTTAACAAATGTGGAAAAGGACTATTTTGGCGAGCATGTTTTTGCTTTGTATAACGCGTACCTTCTACAAAATTAACCACACTTACTGGCATTTCTTTAAATTTTTCGCAGGCCTTACGCGTGGTTTCTAAATCTTTACCGCGTAATTTAGGGTTCTTTTTAAGCTGACTTTTACTCGTACGAGTCATGAATGGAAAATCGAGCGCCCACCAGCACAAACCTAATATAGGCACGTAAATAAGCTCTTTTTTCAAAAAGAAATTTAAAAAGGGTATTTTGCGATTTAATACGCGTTGCAATACTAAAATATCAACCCAGCTTTGATGATTAGCTATAACTAAATACCAATCTTTTAGTTTTATATCTTCAAGCCCAGTAACGTTAATTTTAGTTGGCGTAAATAATTTTTGATTTAAGCTGTTAAAAGTAACCCAAATAGTGGCAAATTGCTTGGCAGCCCAACTCATTAACTTTTGTAGCGGCTTAATTGGTATAAGCTTAATAACACCACAAATAAAAATTGGCACAAACCAAATAAGAGTATTTATAAAGTACAACAAAATACTAAATACACTGCGGATAACTGACATTGTTTCTATTCCTTTAAATAGCGCGCAGCAGCTAATTACTGCGCTTTTTATACTTAATTAATAATGGCTGAGGTTAATCCTCAAAATAGGTATAGCCTTCTAGTCCCGCATTAAGCTCTGCTAAATAGCCTGCTTTACATGGCTCAGACACATCGAGCTTATTAATTTGCTCAGCAAAGTTGTCGGCTAAAATGGCGCTATCATAGTCAACACACTTTAATACATCCTTAACGCTGTCACCTTTAATGGCGTTAGTAAGTACATAACCGTCATCGTTAAGCTCCACATGCACTGAGTCGGTGTCGCCAAATAGGTTATGTAAGTCACCTAAAATTTCTTGATAAGCGCCAACCATAAACATTGCAATATGATACTGCTGCCCTTGTATATATTCAGGTATAGGTAAGCTTGTTTCTATACCTGCACCTTCTACATATTCGCGAATTTGCCCATCAGAATCACACGTTATATCTTGAATAATAGCGCGCTGAGTAAGCGGTTGAGTGAGGTTTTCAATAGGCATTACTGGGAATAGTTGACCAATTCCCCATATATCTGGCAGCGATTGAAATAGTGAAAAGTTAACAAATAATTTATCGGCTAGCTTTTCGTTTAAATCATCGAGTACTTCGCGATGCGCACGCACATTATTGCTCAAAGATGAGCGCACCCGATGTAAAATAGTAAAGTAAAGTTGCTCTATTTTCGCCCACTCTAGCATGCTCACTAAACCGTGTACGTACTGATCGTGTGCTTCGCTAAATAAGTGCATTGCATCGTGGTAAATTTCCAGCGCCATACGCGGGCTTAAACGCTGTAAACATTGCCACATTTCATCTAATACTAGTGTACTGTTTTGCGCAGGCGCCTCTGGGCTCAAGTGGTTAGGTGCTTTTTCAACGTCAATTACATCGGTAATTAATACCGCGTGGTGCGCGGTTAACGCACGCCCTGATTCAGTAATAATGGCCGGATGAGTTAATTGATGTTGGTCGCACACTTCAGAAAACGCATTTACTACGTTACGGGCATATTCTGCAACGGTATAGTTCATTGAACACGCACTACGTGAACCCGAACCTTCGTAATCAACTCCTAACCCACCGCCTACATCAACGGTATTAAGTGGTACACCTAACTGAGTAAGCTCAGCAAAGTGGCGCGCACATTCACGCAAAGCACGGTGAATATCGCGAATATTGGCAATTTGAGAGCCAATATGAAAATGCACCATTTGCATTAAGTGCAATTTATTATGCTTTCTTAGCACTTCAACAGCACTAAGCACTTGCCCTGCTGTTAAACCAAACTTACCTTTTTCGCCACCGGTGTTTTGCCATTTACCTTTGCCCACTGAGTTTAGGCGAATACGAATACCAATAGCCGGTTCAATGCCTAAATTATCAATTTCTTCCAGTAAAGTGGTTAGCTCCGAGAGCTTTTCTACCACTATTTTAACTTTGTGACCCATAGCCTGACCTATACAGGCTAAGCGTAAAAACTCACTGTCTTTATAGCCATTACACACAATAGTAATGGGCTCTTTTGCCACCCCTAAAATAGCCATTAGCTCTGGTTTAGAGCCAGCTTCAAGGCCAACCAGCCCGCTAGGGTGAGCTAAAAGTTTACTCACTACAGAGCGCTGTTGATTTACTTTGATTGGGTAAACGCAGGTATATTCGCCCTGATATTCACGATTTGCTCGTGCTTGAGTAAAGGCATTGGTAAGTGTATCTACCCTATTTTGTAAAATATCAGTAAAGCGCACCAATACTGGTAAGGTTAAACCCTGTTGTTTAAATTGTTCGGTTAATTGCGTTAAAGAAATTGCGGTTTTTGCTTGGTCGCCATCTGGGTAGGCCACCAACTCGCCTTGTGCGTTAATATCAAAATAGCCTTCACTCCAATGTGCAACATTATAAGTGGCACGTGCTGTTTCTAAACCCCAAGTCATGGCAACTCTTCTTTAATCAATTAAATACAATGACGCATTTTAATACGTCGCTATCCTCTAGGCTAACAAAAATTGAACTTTCCCTCATTCCTAACTAACTTTATTGGTTAAATCAGTTAAAATGTCATTGAGCAAAACGTCAAGCACTGGCAAAATTGCCCCCTTTTTCATCCTCAACTTAAAAAAGTGTAATAGTAACTATGGCAAATTTAGATCAAAGTAAGTGGTTTACTGAAATTAGCGACCGCGATGGCAGCGCATTTTCATTACGTATTAACAAAAAGTTAGATGAAAAACAGTCTCCTTTTCAAAAAGTAGAAATGTTCGAAACCACCGACTTTGGTAATTTAATGATCATCGACGGTTGCACTATGGTAAGTAGCCGCGAAAACTTTTTTTATCATGAGATGATCAGCCACCCTGCACTTTTAGCGCACCCAGCACCTAAAAATGTAGTTATTATTGGCGGCGGCGACTGTGGTACCTTGCGCGAAGTGTTAAAACACCCTGGCGTAGAGAGCGTTACGCAAATAGATATAGACGAAGTAGTAACGCAAATGTCGTTAAAATACTTCCCAGAGCTATGTGAATCTAACAACGATCCTCGTGCAACGGTTATGTTTGACGACGGCATTAAATACATGCGCGAAGCCGCAAGCGAATCAATCGATGTTGTTATTGTTGATGGCACCGACCCAGTAGGCCCAGGTGAAGGCTTATTTAATCATGCATTTTACACTAGCTGCTTAAACGCACTTCGCCCTGGAGGTATTTTAGTACAACAAAGCGAATCACCGCTTATGCATATGCCGTTATTAGTTGAAATGCGCGACGCTATGCTAACGGTAGGTTTTAACGACTTACAAACACTGCCATTCCCGCAACCTATATACCCAAGTGGTTTATGGTCAGTAACTTTAGCGCGTAAATCTGCAGCCTTTAATGGTTTTAGAGAAGATGCAGCAGCCGATATTGCAAAGAACAGCGAATACTACAACAACGGCATTCATCACGGTGCATTAGCTACGCCAAACTTTATGCAACGCGCTTTTGATAAAAAATAACCTCGCAATCTAAGCAATACTAAATTAAGGGCTCAACAGAGTAATGCCGATCAGTTAAGGTTAATTGATCGGTTGACCGATCTAAATGATCGTGAATAATCCGTAATTAGTTTCGCTAATTACGGATTTTTTATGGATATTCAAACAGCTCTTTCGACCACTTTCTCATCTGCCGAGGAATTTACAGCGCTTGATAACTTATCTGGCATATTAGATCCCGAATTACTTAACCAAGCTTTTGAAAAATCGGGGGTCGCCACCGTTCGTAAACGTCGTTTACCACTCGACGCTGTCGTTTGGTCTGTGATTGGTATGAGTTTATTTCGTCATGAATCTGTTTGGGATATAGCCTCTAAAATGGACATCGCCTTACCAGGTAAAGGGAAACTAGTTGCCCCTAGTGCCATGGTTCAAGCGAGACAACGCTTAGGTGAAGGTGCTGTCGAGCAGGTCTTCAAGATGATGGCGTCACGGCATTATAATCATGCCCACTTTGATACATTTTGTGGCTTAAATCTATTAGCTGTTGATGGGGTTGTCTTTCGTACACATGATACGCCAGAGAATAAAGACGTATTTGGATGTGGCTCAACCCAGTATGGTGAAAATACCTATCCGCAAATTCGGATGGTATGCCACATGGAGCTAACGAGTCATCAACTCATTAATTGTGCTTTTAACGGGCAGCATCAAGGGGAGATGACACTCGCTGAAGAACTCATTGAAGGCACACCGGATAACTCATTAACCTTATTTGATCGCGGTTATTATTCATTAGGGCTTTTGCATCGTTGGCATCAAGCAGGGACTGAAAGACACTGGATGATACCATAAAGAAAATGAGTAAAAATGACCAGTTAGTGCGTCTTAAAACATCGCCACAAGCGCGAAAAAAGTTTACTGACTTGCCAGAGTTTATAGAAGCTCGGCTGCTTACCTACACGCATAATAATAAGCAGTATCAGATTCTTACATCAATGCTTGATGTAATGCGTTACCCATCAAAAGAAATAGCTGATTTGTACATGCATCGCTGGGAAATAGAAATAGGATATCGAGAAATAAAACAAACGATGCTGCACTCAAACTATATCCTACGCTCAAAAAGGCCGGATATGATAAGGCAAGAATTGTGGGGGTTACTAATTGCCTACAATATTATAAGAATAGCCATGCGTGAGGCGGCAGAGTTACTGGAAGTATGGCCAAATCAACTGAGTTTTTCTCATTGTTCAAGGCATATCAACGTATTTCTGTTAACTATCCCACTGACAAGTCCGGGAAATTTACCAAAACACTATGAGCATTTATTAGAAACGCTGACGCTATTTCAGTTACCGACAAGGCGTCATGAGCGCAGCTTTCCACGATGTGTGAAAAAGAAACCATCTAAATATCCGTATAAAAAAAAGCCAGTCAGTGTTAACTGACTGGCATTAGGCTCAACAGAGCCCTTTTTTATTGCTTAGCGTACAAGCAACCTCATTGCTCACTTTTTATCACCCTGAATACGTATGCAACCTGTCGTATTCGCCACCCTCTCGCTTTATGCTTGATAGCCAAACACGTCGCTAACCCAAGGAACTATTATGCGCACATTGGCACTGCTACTCATGGCTTTTTCAAGTATTACGGTTGCTCAAACAGCTACTGTACAATCGCCTGACGGTAATATAAAAATAATCATCTCAGACGAGCAGAGTACACCAAGTTATTCTATTAATTTTAAAAATAAAACCGTCATTAATAATTCTGCTCTCGGGTTTGAATTTAAACAACATGCACCGTTTAGTAACAGCTTTAAAATAACCAAAGTTCAACAACAAAGTACCAACACTCAGTGGCAACAACCTTGGGGCGAGCGACAAACGGTTGTAGATCAGCATAACGAGGTAACTGTAACCTTTGCTAAGCCACAACCTCAAGGTGGCACTTATAGCGTGCGTTTTAAAGCGTTTGATAGTGGCGTGGGTTTTAGATACGAAGTACCAAAACAAGCAGGCCTTAACAATATTGAAATAACCAAAGAGCTTACCGAGTTTGCTGTTAATAACAGCCACACAGCTACAGCTTGGTGGATCCCTGCCCGCGGCTGGAATCGCTATGAATATGTATATAATACCACCCCATTAAACGATGCCGCATTGGTACACACGCCGTTTACCTTTAAAAACCAAGATGGTGTGCATATTAGTATTCATGAAGCCGCCCTAGTTGATTACGCCGCCATGGTACTTAATCAACGCCGCCCTGGAGTTTTTCAAGCCGATTTAACGCCATGGTCGAGCGGTGTTGCAGTTAAAAAACAGGGCGCGTTTAATACTCCATGGCGCACTATTCAAATTGGCGAAAAAGCCGTTGATTTAGTTAACTCAGATATTATTTTAAATCTAAATGAGCCAAATAAACTCGGTGACGTGTCGTGGGTAAAACCTGGTAAATACATAGGTATTTGGTGGGGTATGCATATAAATACACACACTTGGGGCAGCGGCGACAAGCACGGGGCTACCACACAAAATACCAAATACTACATGGACTTTGCCGCCAAATATGGTTTTGATGGCGTATTAGTTGAAGGCTGGAACACAGGCTGGGATGGCGACTGGTTTTTTAATGGTGATGTGTTTAGCTTTACTCAGCCCTACGATGATTTTGATATAGCAGCGCTAACAAAATATTCTAAGCAAACAGGCGTGCAACTCATTGGCCATCACGAAACATCCGGCAACGTCAGTAACTATCGCAAGCAAATGGCAGATGCCTTTGCATTGTATGAAAAATCTAACGTTAGCCAAGTTAAAACCGGTTACGTAGCCGATGGCGGAAACATTAAGCGCATTGACGAAAACGGTATAGCTCGCCATGAATGGCACGACAGCCAATTTATGGTTAACGAGTACTTACATAACGTTAAGCTAGCCGCTAAACATAAAATAAGTATTAACACCCACGAGCCGATTAAAGATACCGGACTGCGCCGTACTTATCCAAACTGGATCACTCGAGAAGGCGCTCGTGGACAAGAGTTTAACGCGTGGGGCACACCTCCTAATCCACCCGAACACATTGCTATGCTGGCATTTACCCGTATGCTTGCTGGGCCTATGGATTTTACTCCTGGTATTTTTGATTTAAGTTTTAACGGTTTAGGCGCTAATACTAATCGCCCGCAAACTACGCAGGCTAAACAACTGGCATTGTATGTTGTATTGTATAGCCCGATCCAAATGGCGGCCGATCTACCTAAAAATTATTTAGCTAAACCCGATGCATTTCAATTTATTCAAGACGTACCGACCGACTGGCAACAAAGCATTGCCCTTGATGGTGCAGTAGGCGACTTTATTGTATTTGCACGAAAAGAGCGAAAGCGCGACAAATACACCGGCAACGACTGGTATTTAGGCGCAGTGACTGACGAGCAAGCGCGTACTATTGAAATTAGTTTAGACTTTTTAGATAACGGCAAACAGTTTGAGGCACACATTTATAAAGATGGTAAAAATGCCGAGTGGAAAAATAATCCGTACGATTTAACTATCGAAAAACGCCTTGTTACTGCAAGCGATAAACTAACACTTAAGCTGGCCACCAGTGGCGGTACCGCTATTCGTTTTAAAGCACTTTAATCGCTTACTGCGTATTTATAATTTTAGTCAGCACAACTTAATACCAACCCGCTGCAGTAAAGTGGGTTGGTATTATACTTTAATTGGTAAGTAAATTTGTGCACTTAACCCGCCCTCAGGCCGATTAGATAATTTAACTTTACCGTCATGCATATCTATAATGCGTTTAATAATAGCCAGCCCTAAACCGCTACCCTCGCTACCACGTGCTGTATCACCTTGCTTAAACGGCTCAAATACCGACTCCAGTTCGCCCTCAGGTATACCCGGGCCACTATCGTTTACCGCAATAACAACATACTTTTTGTTGCTATTAAAATAGCAGAGCACTTCAATATCACCTTCGGAGTAACGCAGCGCATTTTCAATCATATTGGTTATTACACGCTTAATTGCCACTGCACTAATAGGTATATTGCCAATACTAGGATTACCTTTAAAGGTAATTACTCGCTGGTGCTTAAGCTCAGTGTGCACTACCTCTGCTACTAACGCGTTAATGTCCTCACAGCTTAGCTCTTCACGTTTGTGATGGCGTAAATATTCAATGAACTGATCGATAATGCCGTTCATATCTTCAATATCGTAAATAATGCCTTCACGCAAATAATCATCTTCATCTGCCATCATCTCGGTGGCTAAACGAATGCGGGTTAGTGGAGTGCGTAAATCATGAGACACCCCTGCCATTAGCAGCCGCCGATCGTTTTCAAGTGCAGCAATACCCCGCGACATTTGATTAAATGCCCGTGTTACAGCAATAACCTCACTCGATCCTTGTTCGGCTAACTTAGTACTAAAATCGCCCTTACCCACCTTTACTGCCGCTTGTTGCAGTGCTTTTAGTGGCCTATTTAAGTGCCTAGCAAATAACCAACCACCTAATACACTTAAAAAACCAATACTTGATAAGTAAAAGGTTAAAAACTCGAGGTTATTTTCTTTAAACCCACTAAGCGGCACTTTTACCCAATAACCTAATGCTTGCGGAGCTTCTACCCAGTATATGAGTGGATCGGTTTGGCTAATACGCACCCTTGCTGAGCCATTTAGCTGCTCAGACATACTACGCGATAATACCGAATATTCGCGACTTTGCCCTAAACCACTGTGCATTGCTTCACGCTGAGTCATTACTTCAATACCGGTAATTTCAAAAAACTTATCCGATACTTCATTGGTTATTTCAACACCATCTTCCCAGTCAATAAATACGGTTTTAATTTGCTTAGCCAGCATTAAATTAACTTGTTCAATGGTAGGTTTTACTACGTATAAGCTCACTGTTACGTAAGATACTATTTGATTTATTAACAGCAAAGCCGCCACTAAAAAAACGGTTTGCCCAAATGCGCTACGCGGAAATAGTCCCATATAAATTACTTTTCACCATCGGGAACAAATACATACCCTAAGCCCCAAACGGTTTGAATATAACGTGGGCTGGCGGCATCTACCTCAATCATGCGGCGAAGTCGCGACACTTGCACATCAATACTGCGCTCCAGTGCGCTGTAATCTCGCCCACGCGCTAGGTTCATCAATTTATCACGGCTCAGCGGCTCACGCGGATGCAAGACCAGCGCTTTGAGCACTGCAAATTCGCCACTGGTTAAGGAAATTGTTTTATCGCCTTCACTCATTTCGCGAGTGGCTAAATTAAGCGAAAATCGCCCAAATTCAATTAAGTTTTCTTCTGCAGCAGGTGCGCCCGGCACTTCTTTGGCGCGGCGTCGTAAAATAGCTTTTATTCGCGCTAGCAGCTCTCGTGGATTAAATGGTTTTGGAATATAGTCGTCAGCACCAAGCTCAAGACCAATAATACGGTCAACCTCATCACCTTTAGCGGTAAGCATAACAATTGGAATGTCGTTTTCTTTTTGGCGTAAACGACGACAAATAGACAAACCATCTTCACCCGGCAGCATTAAATCGAGCACCATTAAATGAAAGTTTTCACGCTCGATAAGCCGATCCATTTGCTCTGAATTACCCGCTGTTCTTACAATAAAGCCTTGCTCTACTAAATAGCGCTCCAGTAAGCTGCGTAAACGCATATCATCATCTACAACCAATACTTTTGTCGTTTCGTGTCCCATTGTGTTTCTTATTTTTATAATCTATTACCCATTAATATAAATGAAAAACCCTATAAGCAACAATTTATTAGCCGCTTAGATTGTTACTGAACATTTCAAACTCATTTGTGCGCGTGTTTTATTAATAATACACTCGACAAGTTTGCGTTATTTTAATACCTTGCCCAGTATGAGTATTAAAAAAGAACATGGCGTGAAAACAAACTTAATTACCCGCGAAGGCTATTTACAATTACAACAAGAACATACCTATTTATGGAATGTAAAACGCCCTGAAATCACCAAAATAGTGAGCTGGGCGGCCAGCCTAGGAGATAGATCTGAAAATGCAGATTATCAATATAACAAGCGGCTTCTACGTCAAATAGACCGCCGTGTGCGCTACTTACGCAAGCGCATACCCGACTTAAAAATCATTGATTATTCGCCAGTGCAAGATGGCAAAGTATTTTTTGGTGCTTGGGTTGAAATTGAAAATGAGCAAGGCGAGATTAAAAAGTTTAAAATTGTTGGTCCCGATGAAATTTATGAGCGTAAAGATTATATTTCTATTGATTCGCCAATGGCGCGGGCATTGTTAAAAAAACAAGTGGATGACGAGTTTGACGTTATTACCCCTCAAGGCAAAAAACAGTGGTACGTAAACAGCATTAATTATCAAAAAAATAGTTAAGTTGCTTTGATTCAGATCATATTAACTTTTTATTGTGTAAATTAATGCAATGAGCTATAACTGAATTAACTCAAGTTATACAATTTTAATTTGAGACTCGTTAATTAAGGTCGTATTTATGTCAAACATAGTATCGCGCATATTAAGTAATGCCGTATTGTTTGCACTCTTCATGAGTGTAAGTTTGACTTTGCATGCCAGTCCTAAAAACACACAACTAGACTCAAGTATAGTTACACCTCATTTTATTGCTTGTGACACTCCTGATCAAACAAATCCCGACATAGACTTTGATTCTCATGCCTATGTTATTAGCCTTAGGGTACTGCAACCACTCCCTAAAGCACCCTACTCTTATTATCAAAGTACTATTTTAGACAAACCTTTTAGCTGCGCGCATCAGCGAGGCCCGCCTAGCTATTTAATTTAATAACCTACTTTTCAAACTATTAAATTTTATAACTAAATAAGGTGACTAATATGTCTAACTTTAAAGAACTTCGTATTCAAGATATTTCTCATGGCGTTATTGCTAACACATTTGCTGTTGAACAACCGCTTATTGATTTAACCTCTCCAGCTATTAAAATGATTAATAACTTTACGAATAAAATACCAGTGCGTGCATCATTTGAAACAACCATTGAGCAAGCGCTAAAACAACTTAGTGTACAACCTTCAAACTTTATTTTAGTCACCGACGAGCAGCATAAGCTAATAGGCATTGTTTCGAGTGCAGACTTGCAAAGCTCAAAAACAATGATAATAGCCCAGCGTATAGGTTTGCCGCGCAGCGAAGTTAACTTACATCATTTAATGATCCCATTAACTAATTTACTCGGTGTAAGCATGCAAAGCTTAAGCTACGCATGTATTGGCGATGCACTACAAACAATGGAGCACCATGGCGCTATGTTTTTATTAGTGACTACTGCTAATAATGAGATATGTGGCTTAATTTCAGCTCGCGAAATTGCCAAAACACTGCAAATACCTGTACATATAACCCCTATTGCTAACTCATTTAGTGAAGTACTAGAGAGCGTAGATCACCCCCATTAAAGCGCTTTACAACAATTAAAGTTATCGCTTTAATTGTTACATCTTAAAGCAAGCAAAATAGCTTGCTTTAAGACCTTTTTATTACCCCCCCCTGTGATATTATTCAAGCAATTGACCCGCCAGTTAAGTTAATTTAACTGGTCTTATTTTTGTTTTATAAGGTTTTTGCATGAGCGATATCTCTGCACGTTTAGCCAGTGAGTTAAACGCACAACAGCAACAAGTTGTTGCAGCAACAAAGTTACTTGATGAAGGTGCAACAGTTCCTTTTATTGCCCGTTACAGAAAAGAAGTAACCGGCGGACTAGACGACACGCAACTGCGGTTGTTAGAGCAAAGGTTGTCGTATTTACGAGAGCTTGAAGAGCGTCGTAGCTTTATTTTATCAACTATAGAGTCACAAAAAAAACTAACTGCAGCACTAAGTGCTGATATTAATGCTGCACAAAGTAAAACTGAGCTTGAAGATTTATACCTGCCTTATAAAGCAAAGCGTCGTACCAAAGGGCAAATAGCAATAGAGGCGGGATTAGAGCCGCTTGCCAATGCACTATTTAATGATGCGAACCTAGATCCAGAGCAGCAAGCTGAGCAGTTTGTGAGTGCAGATAAAGGCATAGCTGATACAAAATCAGCCCTTGAAGGTGCCAAGTTTATTTTAATGGAGCGTTTTGCCGAAGACGCCAAGTTACTCGCTAAGTTCAGAAGCTACATTAGTCAAAATGGGGTTATTGAAAGCAGCTTAATTAAAGGCCAAGAACAAGCTGGCGCTAAATATCGTGACTACTTTGAGCATCAAGAAGCTCTTAAAAAAGTACCTTCGCACCGTGCGCTTGCCATGCTTAGAGCCCGTAATGAAGGCATTTTACAGCTTAATATTAATCCTGAGCCAAGCTCAGAAAATTCAGCGCAACTTTGTGCTCAAATGATAGCTGACCATTATCGCTTAGATATTAAAAACCAAGCAGCTAGCAGTTGGCTA
The DNA here is from genome assembly GCF_001465295.1 of Pseudoalteromonas translucida KMM 520. NCBI lineage: Bacteria > Pseudomonadati > Pseudomonadota > Gammaproteobacteria > Alteromonadales > Pseudoalteromonadaceae > Pseudoalteromonas > Pseudoalteromonas translucida. The sequence continues at coordinate 3,210,279 of NZ_CP011034.1, forward strand.
TTAACTGTGGTGCAGTGGGCGTGGAAAATTAAACTAGGCTTACACTTAGAAAATGAATTTTTAGCGGCTATGCGCGAAAAAGCCGAAACCGGTGCAATTGATGTATTTGCTAAAAACTTAAAAGATCTACTCATGGCCGCACCGGCTGGCCCGCGTACTACTCTAGGACTCGATCCTGGTTTACGTACCGGTTGTAAAATTGCGATTGTAGATAGCACTGGCAAACTTTTAACCACACAAACTATTTTCCCACATGCGCCACAAAATCACTGGGAAAAGTCTGTACGCACCTTAGAGCTACTTTGTCGTCAACATAAGGTTGAGCTTATTGCGATTGGTAATGGCACTGCGTCTCGCGAGTCTGATAAGTTAATTGCTGAACTAATGAAAGCTAATCCCGAGCTTAAACTAAATAAAATTATGGTTAGCGAAGCGGGTGCATCGGTCTATTCTGCCTCTGAACTTGCTGCTAATGAATTTCCTAATTTAGACGTTTCTCTAAGAGGCGCGGTTTCTATTGCCCGTCGTTTACAAGACCCTCTAGCTGAGCTGGTTAAAATTGAGCCTAAAGCCATAGGTGTAGGTCAATACCAGCACGATGTATCGCAAAGCCAATTAGGGCAAAGCCTGATCTCAGTAGTAGAAGACTGTGTAAACTCTGTAGGCGTAGATTTAAATATGGCCTCGGTGCCATTACTAACCCGCGTTTCTGGTTTAAACAAAACTTTAGCGCAAAATATTGTTAACTACCGCGACGCTAATGGTTCGTTTGCAAAACGCAGTGAGCTTAAAAAAGTAGAACGTTTAGGGCCAAAAGCATTTGAACAAGCCGCTGGGTTTTTACGTATTAACAACGGCAGCGATCCGCTAGATAACTCATCTGTTCACCCAGAGGCTTACCCTGTTGTTAAACGCATTTGTGAGCACAATAGCATTGATGTAAATAGCTTAATGGGTAACAGCGACTTTTTAAATAAGTTAGCCGCTAACGACTACATTGACGATAAATTTGGTTTACCTACGGTTACCGATATTATTAGCGAGCTTGATAAGCCCGGACGCGATCCTCGCCCTGAGTTTAAAACTGCTGAATTTAAAGCCGGCGTAGAAAAAATAAGCGATCTAAAACCAGGGATGATTTTAGAAGGTGTTGTATCTAACGTCGCTAATTTTGGTGCTTTTGTTGATGTAGGTGTACATCAAGATGGTTTAGTACATATTTCATCAATTACTAATAAGTTTATCTCTGATCCGCGTGAAGTTGTTAAAGCCGGTGATATTGTAAAAGTTAAAGTAGTTGAAGTTGATGCAGCACGTAAACGCATTAGCTTTACCATGCGTCTAGATGACGACATTGATACCAGTAATAAGCCTGCAGCTCCTGCTGCGCAAAAGCCACGTGCTAACAACAGCTCACAGCCAAGAGCTGCTAAGCCAAAGCGTGATAATGGTAATGCGCTAATGGGTAATGCGTTTGCCGATGCATTTGCTAACGCTAAACTGAAAAAATAATACTTATATAGCTCAGAATAAATCTAGCTAAAAATAAAAAAACCGCGTTAGCGGTTTTTTTATTTTGATATTTTGATATTTTGATATTTTGATATTTTGATAAGAGCTTTAAGCTCAGTATTGCTTAAGCTACATAACTAACCTGATCTCTGGATAATAAACCTATCTCAAGCAGCTATTTTCAGCGCTAACTGCGTTGAATTTACTTGCAATAGGCCAGCTATTGACGCGTAAACTCGCCTTATTTTCACTGAAAATCTCTGGCTAGAGAAAATAAAGTTAAATATAACTATAATTCAATACGTTAGTAAATCTCTTAACCAGAGTTCAGGTTAACTATATTTGCGCTGAAAAACCGCTGTTGCTTGCGGGCGATGTCGCCATTTGATAAAAGTTAGCAATGCGCCCAGCGCGTGCCTCAACTTGTGTATCGCGAGCTTGCTCTGCACTTTTTGCTGTTTTTTCTTCACTGCTATCATTACTTGAAAGTGAAGCGGGTGCTTTACTTGTTGTTTTTTCGTCTTCATTACTTTTTGGGCTTGCAAGTTCAGCCTGTGCGGTGGCTATTTTTTGCGTAGCATCGGCAGCAATTGCTCTATCTGCGCCCGATGGTTGAGCTGGGGCAAGTGCTGCTGCACGTACTGTTTGCATTTTTTCTATGGTTGCTTGTGGATCGCCACTTATAGCCCCCACATCTATTTGCACTTCGCCACCCACAGCGTAATTAGTACCATCTGGGCCACGCTGATACTCATAACTAGGCGAGCCCGCATGTTGCCCACCCACTGCTGCATGTGCTTGTTCGTGCACACGTACTTCGGTATCACGCGCTTTAAGCTCTTTAATTTGTAGTTCTTGTTGCGCTAACTGCTGCTCTTCTTTTGCTGCTTCTTGTTCTGTCGCTTGGTTTTTTTCTTGCTCGTTTTCTTGCTCAGCATTGTCTGAATTACCTGAACTTTCGTCACGTGCCTCAACAGACTTTTCACCGGCCAGTTTTCCTTTCGCGTCGTAAGTAGCTGGGTCACTGTTACCCGGTAATTTAGCTTTTTCGGCATCACTTTGGGCTTTATTTTCGGTGCTGCTAGCCGTACTTGATGCTGGCGGGGGAATAACTTCTCGAAGCTGATTATCACGCCGTGCAGTTTCGGTATAAACATTTGCGGTGTTTATATTAATAGACGGGAATGGCGTGACAATATTCATAATATTTAAACGTTTATATCAATTAAGGTACCGAGCACATCATCGGCAGTTTGAATCGATTGCGTATTCGCTTTAGCGTTAAACTCTTCAACTTTTAAGTTTACCAAAGCTTCATCAATACGGGCAGGTTTTGCTACTGGCGCAGTAACCGCTTCTTCTGAGCGAGCAGCCGTAAGTTGGCGCTGCTGTGCTAGTTGCGCATCGTCTTGTTGTTCAATACTGGCACGGTTAATTTCTGCGCTGGCTCTTTCAATTCCTTGGCTAGCTCGGTTAAACCCTTCTAGGCCACTATTAAATGCAGATCCTATTGGCATATTAAACCTCCATTAAAATAAATATTGTTTAATTATCGCTCAACTAATGCACAAAATAAAGCTTTAACCTGCGCTATTCGTCGCTCTATTTTAAAGCATTGATTTAACGGCAGATATAAATTCATTTTTATGAGAAATAAAAGGAGCATGCGACGCTTTATCTAATACTTCATACTCAAACTCAGTATTAAGTGCTGCCATTTGGGCAATTGCTCTATAAGGAACAAGTGCATCTAAACGGCCAAATATAGCGCTTATTGGCACAGGACAATGAGTAAATAGCGCTCGTAAATCTTCATTTTGTAAAATATCTAAACCCGCAGCCAAAGCCTCTTTTTTAGGAGCTTTATATTGATTTAGTAGTTGTTTAAGTTGCTTTACATCATCACGAGCCGATTCGCTGCCCATTGCCTGAATAGCTAAAAATCGCTCTATGGTTTTTTCACCATGATTAACAAGCTGCTCTTTAAATTGCGTTAAAACCTGTGCTTTTATACCCGGCCACGGCGCTTGCTCTGCAAAAAACGGACTAGCGGCAACAAGTATCACTTTAGCTACTTTTTCGGGCCAATGTTTCGCAATATATAGTGCAAATAACCCACCTAAAGACCAACCCATTAAAATAGAGTGTGGTTTTAATTGCTCACTTAAAAGTGCTGCAGCGCTGTGTAAGGTATAAGGGTTTGGGCATATTTTACTATTACCGTAACCAGGTAAATCAATACTGCGTACGTTGTTATTATGAATAAATGCTAGCTCTGGCTGTACTAATTGCCATACACCTTTGTTCATACCCCAACCATGTAGTAACACTAATTCATTTTGCATATTTGCCAAACCTTAACCAAACTGAAGTTTATAATAGCGTTTAACTAGGCGATTGTAATGAGTATATTTACCCGATGAAGCACGCATTTATTAATTGGCTGTTTGAGTCGCATTGCGTACTTTGCCAAAGCCCTGTCCCAGCCGCGCTGGGCTTGTGTGAGTATTGCTTAGAAGACTTACCATTATTTGATTTAAGCGAGCAAAAAAACTTGCTATATCGCCCTGATATTATTGAAATGTTTCCTAACTGCGAATTTGATAAGTTATTTGCCTGTGCGTTTTACCAGCCCCCTTTTGAGCAATGGCTAAAGCAACTTAAGTTTAATAACCAAATACATTATAAAAATGCATTACAACAAGTTATTACTAAACAATTGAGTACTTTTTTTACTCCTGATTACCCGCTACCCGATACCTTTATTATATTACCGCTGCATAAAAGTCGATTTTTTCAGCGCGGTTTTAATCAAGTAACACAAGTATGGCAACCGTGTTTATCATCTTTTAATTTACTTAGTGATTCGCTACTACGTAATAAAAAAACGCACGCGCAATCTAAGCTAACTAAAGCTAAGCGGGTTAAAAATTTAAAAGACGCATTTATATGTACTGCAGATATGAGCGGTAAAACGGTGGCAATTGTTGATGACATTATGACCACAGGCGCTACTCTTAATGCAGCCACCCAGGCTTTAAAACAAGCAGGCGCTAAACAAGTGTGGGCTTTTACTACTTGCTTAACGCCTATTTAAAATTTTAATAGTTAGTCGCCACTTACCCGAAACGTATGGCCAAAAAACAATGCGTTACTAAGTAATCTACTCGTACCGTACCAATAACCTCTAAACACCGGATCGTCGGTCATACCAATTACTGCTCCACGCCCGTAAGAGTGCGCAATTAAGCCTGCTGCGCCTGCAACTTGAGTAACATTTACAGCATCGGTAAAGCCCGCAAGTAATGGCTGCTCAGTATAGGTAAGCACATTAACAAACGGTGCCTCAGAGCTCTCCAGCAACCAAGTGCTATTTTTAAATACAGGTAGCGTATTACGTGGTAGTGAAAAGGTAAGTGGATGAGTTAAATCTACATGGGTATTAAAAATAGCGCCTGCAATACGCTGACGCCCAGCTAAGTGCTCTTTATCGGCATAGTTTAAACCGTCGGTTTTAAACGCACTGGCTACTTCTTTGCGAGACAAGTAGCTGGCTTTTAATAGCTGCTGATCTGCCAAAAATTTAGCACCGCCTTTGTGACCCCAAATAACGCCGCCTTTTCTAACCCAACCTTTTATGGCCACTTTATCAGCGTCAGATAAACCACTGTAGTTACCATGAGCCAACACAATATGGCTGTAATTACTTAGCTCAATTGAACCCAAACGCTCTAGCTCAACAATGGTTGGAGCAACACCCACAAAGCGGTCTAGGTAGTACCACACTTCTCCAGCTTCATATTGGTTTACCCCTTTACCGCCTAACAGCAGCACTTTGGGAGCGCTAAGCACCGCCATTGAGCGTGACCCTAAATCGGCACCTTTACTGGTTAATCCTGACGTTATTGGCTTAATGGCAATGCCAAACTCATTTTGCGCCTGATTAAGCTGTGCTATCCAATCACTATTTGTTTGTAACCCTGCAGGAATAATAATACTCCCCGCAGCAAAATTTACTTCTTCGCTGTTTACTGACTTAGCCGTTAATGAATTTAATGCAACACGGGCTTTTACTCCTTGCTGCAGTAAACTATTGAGCATTTTTGGCGCTAAGGTATCATCCCACGAAAAGCCAAATGCATACCCTTTATTAAGTTGTGCAAAGCGCGGTGTAGCAGCTTGTTGCCATGCGTTATCAGCAACTTTTAATCCCCAACTACTGGTTACTTTAGCAAAGGGTAAATTAAACGCATGCGCTAGTGTCCAGCCAGATACATCGTAAAAAGTGTTATCGGCAAAGTTTTTTTGTTCGCTAAAAATAGCTTTAACTAAACGGTATTGTGGTTGTGCTAAAGGCACAAAATAGCTATTGGTAGAATAAGTTTCACCACCTGCTTTTAGCTCTTTTGTTAAAGGGTAAGCGTTAATTTGGTGCTGCTGCAGTAAGCTTAAAAAGTCATTAACTCGGGTGTTATCGGCTGCACCTGCAACTACATAACCTTGAAAGCTTTCGTCGGCTGCTAAATCAATCGCCTGGTTATAAAACTTAGCTTGGTAATCGAGTAAGGCTTGGCGGTTGTCTATCGCGGCTTTAAATGTTGATAAACTAGTAAGCAGCTGGTTTTTAATAGTAAAAGCAAAGCTGAGAGGCCCATTTACGGTTTCTTGAATATGCCCGCGCGAACTGGCTTGCTCAAATAAAATGCCTACGCCACCATTTACGTCTGGGTAAGTTGAGCCTTTACCGTAATAAAAGTCATCAAAGCTTTCTTCGGTGAAGTATAACGCATTATTTTCGTCTAATGTTTTGGCATGATAATTTGCAATTGCTTTGGTTAAGCTGACATTTTCATCAGGCGTAATCGGGTGTTTGCGCGATGGAATACCGGGCTGAAAAAAGTAACTACTATTTGGCCCCATTTCATGAAAGTCGGTTAAAATATTTGGTTTCCACTGATGAAACTTTGCAATACGCGCACGCGATTCTGGGTGCTGTAGTAATAACCAGTCGCGGTTTAAGTCAAACCAGTAGTGATTAGTACGGCTACTTGGCCAGCTTTCCACATGCTCTCGGGTAACGGGGTCTGACGATAAGTTCATACCACGATTACTATTAGCCCAATTAGCAAAACGAGCTAGACCATCGGGATTAAGTGAAGGGTCGAGCAAAATAACGGTATTATTTAATAACTCATTTATTTCATTACCTTGCGCTGCGGCTAAGTAATACGCCACCAGCAATGCAGAGTTACTGCCCGACGACTCATTGCCATGTACGCTGTAACCCATCCATACAACACCAGGCTGCGCTGATGATTGCGTGTTGCTAGGCGTTAAACGCGCTAAATGGGCTTGGCGAATTTGCTCTATATTTTTTAATTTATTGGCGGCGGTAATAGTCAGCATCACTAATGGGCGTTGTTCGTGCGTGCGCCCTATTACTTCAAAATTAATTCGATCACTTTTTTGCGCTAGTATTTCCATATAACGCACCAACTGATCGTGCCTTACATGCCACTCACCTACTTGATAACCAAGCACTTGCTCTGGAGTGGGTATACTTGGATCAAACTCAACATCCTCTGCAAAATAGTAAGACAATGGTTTAGCTTGAGTTGAAAAACTCAGTATTGCCACCATTATCATTAATGTTATTTTTATTATTATACGCATATAATTTACTCATAAAATGTTTGTTGTTTGCACGCTAGCATTGCTTAAAATAGATGCCAACTTTTTACGCTCAACACTAGCCGCAACACGATGAGCGGGGTATGATATGCAGTATCCGAGTAATTTAGTCAAGTATAGACGGTCTTATGATTTCAATTTCCGAAACAGCACAAGCGCATTTTGCTAAACTATTAGCAGATCAAGCACAACAAACCAACATTCGTGTTTTTGTTGTAAACCCTGGTACATCACAAGCGGAATGTGGTGTTTCTTATTGTCCAGAAGACGCTGTAGAAGACAGCGATATTCGCCTAAACTTTAATGGTTTTGACGGCGTTGTAGATGCAGAAAGTGCACCCTTTTTAGAAGACGCTGAAATTGATTTTGTTACCGACAAAATGGGTACTCAGTTAACACTAAAAGCACCAAATGCTAAAGCGCGTAAAATTAGCGGTGATGCATCGTTAAACGAACGCGTACAACACATGCTAGAAACCGAAGTAAATCCACAACTTGCTAACCACGGTGGCCAAGTAAGCTTAGTGGAAATTACCGCTGCAGGTATTGCTGTATTACAGTTTGGCGGTGGTTGTAATGGTTGTTCTATGATCGATGTCACGTTAAAAGAAGGCATTGAAAAAGAGATGATCGAAAAGTTTGAAGAGATCACCGGTGTTGCCGATATTACTGAGCACCAAGCGGGCGATCATTCTTACTATTAATAAGCATTTTTAATGCTAAAGTCGCTTATATATAGCTTAGGGAGCAACCCTAAGCTTAGCTTAAAGCGCTTTTTTCGCGGCGTAGCACTGTTTGTGCTAGCCGTGATATTTATTTTTTTAGGCTATTACAGTCACTACAGCTTGCAAATTATTGGCGTTGTTATTTTAGTGCCAGCTTTGTTTTTTGCTGCTTGGGGCTACAGCGGTATTTTTGCTAATCGCTTTTCACAAGTACTTAAAAATATTGAGCCTAAAAACCACGATCCCGACCTATGGAAATAAGCCACCAAACTTCCTTAATCTAATAACTGATTACTTGCCTTTAACCTTTGGTACTTCACTATTAATGTTACTCCTCGCATTAGCATAAAGCAGCTCATTGCTAACCATAAACCATTATTCTCCCACTGATGAAACACAGCAAACACACCAAAAAAACCAACACTTGCTGAGAGCAGCATACTATTGCGCATAGCTTTTGCCCGGGTAAGCCCAACAAATACACCGTCAAATAAAAAGCAACTCATTGCCAATAATGGCAAGGCTATAACCCAAGGCAAGTACAGCGTAGCCGTGGTGATCACTTCTGGTACATTAGTTAATAGCGTAATAATATAGCGGCCAAATATAGCAAAAAATAAACTGTATGCTAAGGCAAACAGCGCGCCCCAAAACACACTTATTTTTACCCAAAGCTCAATATTTTTTACACTTTGCTGGCCTTTAGCATGCCCTACTTTTGCCTCACTGGCATAAGCAATGCCGTCGAGTGCAAAGCTTACCAACATTAAAAAGTTAAGTAATACTGCATTTGCTGCTAGCGTGGTTTCGCCAATTCGTGCGCCGTAAAAGGTCATAAAGCTAAAGCAGAGCTGTAAAATAAATGAGCGAATAAAAATATCACCGTTTAAGCTTAGTAGGTTTGCCATTTTTGTAATGCTAAACCAACCTGGTACGCTTAGTTTTATGCCGCGTTTTTTAGCTAATTTAATAACTAACACCACGGCAAAAACTAACGCGGTGTAATCGGCAATAAGTGACGCCCATGCAGCGCCTGCTACCGCCCAATCTAGGTATACAACAAAATAAATGTCGAGCACTATATTGGTAATATTAGTCACTAATAATAAATAAAACGGCCCACGGCCATAATGCATACCCAGCATCCAACCTAATAGTACTAAATTACATAAGGCTGCGGGCGCACTAAAAATACGAATACTAAAATACTGGTACGCTTGCGTAAGCACGTCGCTATTGGCCGCCGATAAAAATGCAATAGCGTGTTTTATTAAAGGCGATAAGGCGATAAGCAATACGGCAACTAAGCAAGAAAGCACTAAGCTGCGTTTTAATAACGCCGCTAATTGGGTTAAATCGTTTTGCCCATAAGCTTGTGCCACTAACCCTGTGGTGCTCATTCTTAAAAAGCCTGCGAGCCAAAATAATATTGATATAACCGCAGAGCCCAGCGCAATACCGGCTAAATAATGAGCGCTCCCTAAGTGGCCAATTACTGCAGTATCAACAATTCCTAACAGTGGGACGGTAATATTTGATAATATCATCGGACCCGCTAACAACAACAAGCTTTTATGGTGTGCTTTATTATGTATAAGAAATTGTTTCATTTAGTATTATTTATCCTTATTAGTATTTCACTGCGCGCTCAAGCAGCCGTTATTTTACAGTATCATCACGTCAGTGAAACCCTTCCGGCGGTAACCAGTGTTAGCGCGAGTACTTTTACTGAGCACTTAAGTTATTTAAAAGAGCATAACTTTAATGTTGTTCCTTTAGATGAATTAATAACTGCATTGCAGCAAAAACACACTTTACCAGATAAAACCGTCGCTATTACTTTCGATGATGGTTACAACAATAATTACGACCAAGCAGCGCCCATTTTAGAAAAATTTGGCTATCCGTACACAATTTTTGTCAATCCTAAGCTTATAGACGAAGGTAAAGGCTATGTAATGGGGTGGGATAAACTCAAAGAATTAGCAAAAAAAGGCGCGCTTATTGCCAACCATAGTGGCCAACACGATTATTTACACCATATGCTTGCAAACGAAAGCGAAGCGCAATGGCAAGCCCGCATTAAACAAGACATCCTACATTCACAACAGCGTATAAAAACAGAAATTGGCCACGATTATAAATATTTAGCTTATCCGTATGGTGAGTTTAACAATAAATTACAAGCCCTAGTAACCGAGCTTGGCTTTATTGGTATAGGTCAGCATTCTGGCGCTGTAAATAAAGACTCTAACTTTAGTCGCTTACCGCGTTTTCCGGCTTCGGGCTTTTATAGTAAATTAGATACGCTGATCACTAAATTAAATTCTCGCGCATTTAATATAACCGCGCTCACTTATGAAGACAGTGTAACGGCGAAAAACCCACCCAAACTCACTATTGAGTTTACTATGGGGGATTTTCATAAAAGTCAGTTTGCTTGTTATGTATCGAGTGTTGGCCAGGCTAATTTAACCTGGATAAATAAAAACACAGTAGAAGTCACCTCACCTAAAGCGCTCAATAAAGGCCGTTCGCGCTTTAATTGTACCGCCCCTGCAATTAACAATGCTGGTAGCTATTTTTGGTTTTCGCAGCCTTGGGTTATTAAATAACCTGAGCTCCGGATAATAAACCTATCTCAAGCAGCTATTTTCAGCGCTAACTGCGTTGAATTTACTTGCAATAGGCCAGCTATTGACGCGTAAACTCGCCTTATTTTCACTGAAAATCTCTGGCTAGAGAAAATAAAGTTAAATATAACTATAATTCAATACGTTAGTAAATCTCTTAACCAGAGTTCAGGTTAAATAGCTTAAATTACGGCAGTAAAAAAGGAGCCTAGGGCTCCTTTTAAATTTACTGTTTAAATAACTAGTTTTTATAATAATCAGCTATTTGTTTAAATTCTTGAGTTAACTCTTTGGAATTTATTAACGGCACGCTACCTTGTTTAAATTCAGGTTTAAATATAGCTCTTACCGCCCCATTGCCATCAACCATAGCCACTGAAGCACTATGATCAACTGCATACTCTGACTCGCTACTATCACTAATAGCATAAATTAAGCCTAACCCTCTCACCATAGGAAAAAGCTGTTTGTGCTCCCCCGAAACCGCTAAAAAATCGGGATTAAAGTAATCAATATAGTCTTTGCGTTTTGCTGGGGTATCTCGCTTGGGATCTACCGATACGAACCAAATTTGCACGGGGTAATCACTACGCAAATTTTTATACACTGCATTTAGTTTAGCCAGTGTTAACGGGCAAATATCGGGGCAGCTGGTGTAACCTAAAAACACTAAATTCCATTGCCCTAAAAACTGCTGCTTAGTAACCAATTCGCCATGTTGATCATCTAAACTAAAGTCGGCTAAAGGTTTAGCATTTTCGTACACTAATGCATTAACGTCTGGCGGTGCATTTCCATCTAAGCACGCCGATAAAAGCAGTGTTAAAACAACAACTAACCCTAGCCATAATTGCTTCATAAAAGTAGCCATTTATCTATAAATAATATGATGAAGAGTACCATTAAATGAATAATTGAAAAGCGAAATAAATCCATAGCAGTGTCGTCGTTAGCGGCTAGTTTTAATTTAATCGCTTTATAAATAAAAACCGCATTTAATCCAGATGCGCCAATTAAATAAATTAACCCCGACATTCCTATCAAATAAGGAAATATACACACAATTGCCAGCAGCACAGAGTAAGCAACCACACAGGTTTTAGAAAAATCGATACCATGCGTAACCGGTAACATAGGAATTTTAGCCCGAGCGTAATCGCTTTTACGGGCTATAGCTAATGCCCAAAAGTGCGGAGGGGTCCACGTAAAAATAATCATTACTAATAGCCAAGGTGCAGCCGCCATTTGCCCTGTTTCAGACACCCAACCCAATAAGGGTGGCATAGCGCCAGCAAGGCCACCAATAACAATATTTTGTGGCGTAGCGCGCTTTAAAAAAGAGGTATACACAAAGGCATAACCTACTAGCGCAAATAAGGTTAATATGGCGGTAAGGGTATTTGCCCATAGCATTAGCATAATAAAACCTGCCACACCTATTATTGCTGCAAAACTCAGTGCATGCGCCTTACTTAAGCGGCCTTTAGCCACTGGGCGATGACGAGTACGCGCCATTTTGCTGTCTATTTCACTATCAACAACATGGTTAATTACCGCTGCTGCTGCTGAAAGGAATCCTATGCCAAGTAAGCTTATAAACTGCACACCCATGCCTCTGCCTACATCGGGTGCTAGTGCCAAACCAACCCACGCGGTCAGTACCAACATAGCAACTACTTTAAATTTACTAATGGCTAAATAATCTTGTAGTAAATTATAACTACGTGTAATTAGCGGTAGTGTATTGATTGGTTGTATTGCTTTTTTGTCTATTGTAAGTGCCATAACAACGCTCCTTTCTATTTGTAATTTTAGGTTCGTGCTTTTAAGTTCGTGCTTTTAGGTAATAGCATAATCTAATTAAAGTTAATAACAGTATGGCAGCCATTAGGTTATGTGCCAGTGCCATACCTAACGGAATGTGCCAATGCACCACTGCAAGGCCTAAAGCAATTTGGCAAAATAAGACAACTAACACGCTAACGGCGCAGCTTTTTATTTTTTGCGAGTAGGCACGGCTGTATATTCGCCACATAATTAATGCCAATACGATGCAAGTAACTAATGCCCAAATACGGTGTAATAAATGAATCGACATACGTGCTTGCTGCGACAGAACACCAAACTCGTAGTTACCATGCTCAAGCGGAAGCTGAAACACACTACTAAGCGAAAATGGCTGGGCATTACTACATAAAGGCAAGCCATTACAATGCGGAGCAGCGTAATTTGCAGCCAACCAACCTCCTAACGCTATTTGTATAATGAGCACACTAAGCGCCACTAGGCTTAAACCAAAGCAGCGTCTTGCACCTGCATCTCCCCCCATTATTGGCTTGGCGTTTAATCGTAAATACAATAAAGTGATCAGCGCTAAAATACTAAAGCCACCAAGTAAGTGGCCCATCACTATTAACGGCTGTAAATTCATCGTAACCGTCCACATACCTAATGCAGCCTGAAATATCACTAACAATAACAGTAGTAATGGTAATTTAACTGGCGTTGTTGGCGATTGACGTTTTAAAAAAGCATATACAAATAACGCTAATATGAGCAAACCTAGCGTACCGGCAAAGTAGCGATGAATCATTTCTTTCCATGCTTTAGCTGTTTCAAACATCATATCGGGATAACTTTGTGCTGCTTGCGCTATATCGGCTTCATGTTTAGGTACAGTTAAAAAGCCATAACACCCTGGCCAATCTGGGCAGCCCAACCCGGCATCACTTAAGCGCGTATAAGCACCCAACGCCACTACTATCAAAGCCAATAAGCCCGTCACTAATACCCAGTTTTTATAATTTTTATACATGGCATCTTCCTACTTAGCTCGAACGAGAATAACTCAGTAATTTTTTTAGATCTTTTAATAGCCCTTTTTGTACTAATCTATTTTCCTGTGGCTGTGTTTTAAATGGATACTCAAGCACTACAAGTCCCATATGGTCGATTAAATACAAACTAGCCGGTTGTAAGTTTGGTTGCGCATCTATACTTTTCCAAGGTGAGTTTGCAGCTTTTACTTCGCCTATCACGGCTACATCTACTTTATTCTGGTTTTTACCTAGCGCTATGTATAAATTATTTAGTGCGGCTAATTGCTCACTACAAGGCGTAGTACATCCACTGGAGTAATTTAGGGCAATAGTCCATTGCTTATGATTGTCCTGCGGCCAATTTTCATATTTAACCTGTTGCTGTAAAAACTCACCATTGTTAGTAATGGCGGTAGGTAACCAATCTAATTTAAGCGCGCTGTACGCTAAAATCAGCGGAATAGCGCAGCAAATAACAAACAGTAAAAGGGGGTTATTTTTCATTATGTGTCCTTTTTTTACTTGCAAAAATAGCCACTAAAACGCACGCCAGCGCAATTAAAAACCATTGCACCGCATAAGCGTGGTGTTTTTGTGGGCTCATAACAACAGCGGTGTAGTGAGGTATACCTATTGCATCGCCGCTACCTTGGCGATACGCCATAAAATTAACTAATAACTGCTGGCTTTGTTCGCTCAGCTTATTTAATTCAATTGTTTGCACTCGCTTTGGTAAATCAAGGTTATTGGTTTTACTCTCGAGACTAAAAGCAGTGAGGTTATTTTCTTTTATTTGAGCAGTAAGCGTAAAAGGGTGTTTAGGTAGGGTTACTTTAGGTAGTGTATCGCGCGATGGGGGGGCTTTTATCCAGCCTAAATTAACCAAAATAGCATGTGTTTCGTTATTTGGCTTTAACAGTGCCAGTAAGTCATAGCCCACCTGCCCGTTATAAACTTGGTTGTCTAAAAGCCAATATTCATCGTTAATAAAATGCCCTGTTAACTCAACTAACAACCCTGTTTTATTCCAGTTACTAGGTAGTTTAAGCATTTGTTGCCAGCTCATTACACCGTGCGTTTGCAGCGTTGCAATAGAAGCTAACTGCTGTTGTTTGTGTGTCGCACGTTCTAATTGCCAAAACCCTAAGCGCACACACACCAAAACTACAATCACTACCATACAAATGGTGATTATTGAGCTAAACTTTTGTTCACGCCATCTAATTAACTGCATAAAGGGTCAACCTAGTGATGATTAAAATTATTATTGTATTGTTGTTATTATTTATACTTTTTAACTTGTTTCGCGCTTTATTTATTATGGTCTCTGGAAAAACCCAAGGACGGCCTATGTCTCACTTTTTAGGTCGTCGTGTATTATTTTCTGTGGTGGTATTAATAGTTGTTATTGCCGCACTAAAACTTGGCTTTATTAGCGGCAATAACGCCCCTTTAATATTTACAGCACATACACAAATATAAATAAGCATAACCAAACTACATCAACAAAATGCCAGTACCAAGCCGCTGCTTGAAAAGCAAAGTGCTTATCTTTAGTAAAGTGTCCTTTTACAATTCGTAAAAATACTACCAATAAAATAATGGTGCCTAAGGTCACATGCATGCCATGAAAACCCGTAAGTAAAAAGAACGTGCTGCCATAAATACCGGCATCTAATGTTAAGTTTAAATCGTTATAAGCATGAATATATTCTTCTACTTGTAGGCCTAAAAAAACGGCCCCCAGTAAAATAGTCAGCCCTAAAAACACTTTTAACTGGCCGCGTTTATCACTTTCTATTGCCACATGGGCAAAATGCAAAGTAACTGATGAGGTCAGTAAAATTAAGGTGTTAATCAACGGTAGGCCTTGCCATCCCATTGCTTGGGTAGTATCGCCCCCTGGCGTGATAATTAATGGCCACACAGCTTCAAATGTAGGCCAAAGCACTTCGTTAGTCATGGCATTGTTATCGGCACCCCCAAGCCAAGGCACAGAAAGCATACGGGCGTAAAAAAGTGCGCCAAAAAATGCCATAAAAAACATTACTTCAGAAAAAATAAACCAGCTCATGCCTTGTCGAAAAGAGCGATCCATTTGCGCCGAATATAAGCCTTTTCCGGCCTCATCAATCACGTTTTTAAACCAGCTAAACAACATATACAGCAGTACTGCTATCCCTGCGTACAAAATATAAATGCCACTGCCACCTTCTTTACCGGCACTCATTACGGTTAGAGCTGCACCTACTGCAATAAAAAATAATGCTACTGCGCCAACAATCGGCCATGGGCTTTGATCTGGTACATAATAATGCTCATATTCTTGCTTCATTTTATTTGCTCCTGGTTGTCACTAGTTAGGCTAGTTGTTATTGGCTGCTAGCCGCTCACTAATATCAAATACCGTATAAGATAAAGTTAACTCTTCAATGTCGCTTGGTAGTGCGGTATCAACATAAAAAAGCAGCGTAAACTCTAGTTCTTCACCTGCTTTTAATGGCTGTTGATCAAAACAAAAACACGCTATTTTATGTAAGTATTTTGCTGCTCTACCGGGTGATACCGAAGGCACTGCCTGCATTACTTTATCTTGGTCACTATTATTTTTGGCGCTAAACATTACCTCACGCATAGCACCTGGCTTTACCGCAACACTGTACTCTTTAGACTTCACAGCAAAGGGTGCACCGCTTTGTGCGTGCGTGGTAAAGCTCACACTTATTTCGCGATTTTGTACTACTTGCGTGCTTTGCTTTGCTTGCTCTAATGATGGCTTACCGTTAATGCCGGTAATATCACAAAACACGTCATACAAAGGCACTAACGCAAATGCAAATGCAAACATGGCTAAGCAAATAACAACTAAGCGCTTAAGTAGCGGTGCATGTATCATTATTTAATTTCCGGTGGTGTTGAAAATGTATGGTACGGAGCAGGTGAATCTACCTCCCACTCCAGCCCTTCTGCGCCTTCCCACACTTTTGCAGGAACCTTGTCGCCGCCACGTGCGCATTTAATCACTACAGCTACAAACAACAACTGCGATAATCCAAAGGCAAAGCCGCCAATACTAATAATGGCGTTAAAGTCGGCAAACTGTAGCGCATAGTCGGGAATACGGCGTGGCATGCCTGCAAGCCCTACAAAGTGCATAGGAAAAAACAATACATTTACGCTTACCAGCGATAACCAAAAATGCCATTTAGCCAGCGCTATGTTATACATATTGCCAGTCCACTTAGGCAGCCAATAATACGCGCCTGCCATAATCGAAAATACCGCCCCCGTTACCAGTACATAATGAAAATGTGCCACTACAAAGTAGGTATCATGGTACTGAAAATCAGCCGGTGTAATGGCCAGCATCAAGCCCGAAAAACCACCTAAGGTAAACAACACAATAAAGGCAATACTAAACAGCATGGGTACTTCAAACGTAATTGATCCGCGCCACATAGTGGCTACCCAATTAAATATTTTTACTCCAGTGGGCACCGATATCAGCATAGTCGCGTACATAAAAAACAGCTCGCCAGCCACTGGCATTCCGGTAGTAAACATATGATGCGCCCACACCGTAAAACTCAACAGCGCAATTGACGACGTGGCATATACCATGGAGGAATAACCAAAGAGTTTTTTACGCGAAAAGGTCGGAACTATAGTAGAAATAATGCCAAAAGCAGGCAAAATCATTATGTATACTTCGGGGTGGCCAAAAAACCAAAATATGTGCTGAAACATCACCGGATCACCGCCACCCGCTGCATCAAAAAAGCTGGTTGCAAAGTATTTATCGGTGAGCACCATAGTCACCGCACCTGCGAGCACGGGCATAACCGCAATCAATAAAAATGCCGTTATCAGCCAAGTCCATACAAACATAGGGACCTTCATCCAGGTCATGCCTGGGGCACGTAAGTTAACTATGGTTACAATTACATTAATTGCCCCCATAATGGAGCTAATACCCATAATATGCACAGCAAATACAAACATGGCGGTATTGTCATTACTGTAGGTTGTGGACAGCGGCGCATAAAAAGTCCAACCAAACGCAGGACCACCACCGGGCATTAATAGCGATGATAATAAAATTAAAAACGCGAATGGTAAAATCCAAAAACTCCAGTTATTCATTCGCGGTAAGGCCATATCAGGCGCGCCAATCATTAATGGCACCATCCAGTTAGCCAAGCCAGTAAATGCCGGCATAACAGCACCAAATACCATAATCAACCCATGCACTGTGGTCATTTGATTAAAAAAGTGAGGATCGACTAATTGTAATCCTGGCTGAAATAACTCAGCGCGGATCACCATAGCCATAGCTCCACCAATAAAAAACATAGTCAGCGAGAAAATTAAGTACAAGCTGCCTATATCTTTATGATTAGTGGTATATAACCAACGCTTAAAGCCTTTAGCAGGATGATGAGCGTGGTGAGCTTCATTAATGTCAGGTTGTTCTACTATGCTACTCATTAGTTCGCCTCCCCGTCGGCATCAAGTGCTGCCTGTATTTCACTTGGTTGAATTACATCACCGGTATCATTACCCCATGCATTACGCTTATAAGTAATTACCGCTGCTAATTGCTTTATAGAGAGCTGTTTAGCAAAGGCTTGCATGGCTGTGCCGGGGCGTCCGTGAATAACAATGTCAATGTGATCTTTTATGTCGCCAAGCACTATCGGGCTGCCTTTAAGCGCAGGAAAAACACCTGGTAAACCTAGTCCTGTGGGCTGATGACATGCAGCACAATTGGCCATATACACTTGCTCACCCAAAGTCATTAACTCTTCTTTAGGGAGTGTTTGATCAAGTAATGCGGCATCTGCTGCTGCAGCTTTTTGCTTTGCTTGTTTAGCATCTGCTAGCCAAACTTTAAAATCGGCCTCTGACTTAGCCTCTACTACCACAGGCATAAAGCCATGATCTTTACCGCATAGCTCAGCACACTGACCGCGATAAATACCGACTTCGTTTATGTTGGTCCACGTTTCGTTAATAAACCCCGGGTTTGCATCTTTTTTAATAGCAAAATCGGGCACCCACCAAGAATGAATAACATCGTCGGAGGTCATTAAAAAGCGTACTTTTTTATTAATCGGTAATACCAGAGGCTTATCTACCTCAAGTAAATAGTTGGGGTTTTTATCGGCTAGGTTGGCAATTTCATTTTGCGGTGTGGCAAGTATTGAGTAAAACTCAACATCTTCCCCCATATATTCGTAATGCCATTTCCACTGTGAACCAGTTACTTTAATAGTGATATCCGCTTTACTGGCATCTTCCATCGCTATTAATGTTTTAGTTGCGGGGACTGCCATTGCTATTAAAATAACAAATGGAATTGCTGTCCAGAGTATTTCTACTTTGGTACTTTCGTGAAATTGAGCAGCAACTGCTCCTTTAGATTTACGATGATGAATAAGTGCCCAAAACATAACGGCAAATACAATCACGCCTATTACACAGCATATTAAAAATATGGTCATGTGTAGTTGATAAACATTATTACTTATATCGGTTACGCCTTTGCGCATATTATATTGGCTATTTGCCAATGCTAGCTGCGGAAAAACAAACAATATAAGCCACAAGGTAGAGCTCAATTTACCCATGTGACAGCTCCTTTAATACTGTTGCGAGTGCAAAACAAAAAGACATAAGCTTTAAATGCCAATTTGTTATTTTTTATTTTTGTATTGCTGCCGGATATATAAATATGTGTTCTCAAAACTAAAAGCTGTGAGTTATTGTTAGTCCAGCCCATTAACAATTAGTTAATAATTGAACAACTAGCAAGTTTTAGTTTGAAAAATAATCAAATAATATTAGAGGATTAGCGTAAATATGAGGGTTATTTAATTTTTTTCTAAGCAGGAAGTGAGCAACAGCAAGGGTTACAAATAAAAAGACAGCAAAAACGAGTATTAAATACTTAAATGATAAAAAACATAAACTTAATATAATTTTGTCATTGCAGCGGAGTTTTCACAAAAAAATGGCAAAAAAAAGCGCACTAAAAAGTGCGCGTTAATCATCTGAGCTATTAAATTATACCGCTATTTTGCATAGCTATAACAACTTAATTGTTACATCCAGTCAGCGTTGCGAATAACCCCAACGGCTAAGCCTTCAATATTAAAAGATTCGTTTTCAAGATCCACTTCTATCGACGAAAATTCTTTATTTTCAGCATGCAGTAATACTTTTCGACCTGCTTTTTCTAAGCGCTTTACCGTTACATCGTCATCAACGCGGGCAACAATAACTTGGCCATTTTCGGCAACTTGAGTGCGATGAACAGCCAGTAAATCACCATCCATAATACCAATATCTCGCATGCTCATACCATTTACACGCAATAAAAAATCGGCAGGCGGTTTAAACATTAGCGGGTCAATTTTACAATGGCTCTCAACATGTTGTTGCGCCAAAATAGGTTCACCGGCAGCTACGCGGCCAATTAATGGTAAACCAAGTTGTTCTGGTTCATCTTCTTCAATAAGTTGAATACCACGGCTAGCGCCTGGCTTCATTTTAATAGCGCCTTTTTTAGCCAGCGCTTTTAAATGCTCTTCTGCGGCATTAGCACTTTTAAAGCCTAATGTTTGTGCAATTTCTGCGCGTGTAGGAGGCATACCAGTGTCTTTAATAAACACTTTAATAAGTTCGAGTATTTGCGCTTGGCGGTTAGTTAATGGTCGCATACAACTGGTTTTCCATACAGTACATTTAACTGTGAGTATATACAGTTATCTGAAAATCGCAAATTTAAATTACTCCCCGCCTTTGCTGCCAAAGGTGGCATTGGTCTAAGCTTAAAATAACCAAGTAAATTACAGATAAAATTAAGCAGATCTCGGCAGTGTTAGTTTTACGTTACATTAATTGTAATTACATGATTACTAGGTTATTGCTGTTATTAAAAAATTAGTTAACTATCGTTTTTATAACGGGCGTTAGCCTCATCAATGTGAATCAACGGAGAGTGTTATGAATATCACTGTAGCGGTAATTATCAACGGCCCTAAACGTAAAGTATGGGCAGCAATAACTGACATCGAAAACAGTACCAATATGCTGTCTGGCATTATTGATTTGAAAATAATCGAAAAGCCTCCACAGGGGTTAGTGGGCCTAAAATGGTTAGAAACGCGAAAAATGTTTGGTAAAGCGGCCTCAGAAACCATGTGGATCACAGAAGCTGTTACTAATGAATATTATTGCACTCGCGCAGAAAATTGCGGGGCAGTTTATACCACTAAGCTGTCACTTACCGCCGCCGAACCTGGCACCTGTTTAACCATGACTTTTTCTGATAGCTCTGAGTCTATTTGGGTAAAAATGATGTCTGCAGTGATGGGGGTTTTTCTTAAAAATTCGATGCGTAAAATGCTAAAAAAAGATCTCGATGAAATTAAGCACTATGTAGAAAGCAAAAAGTAGCGCTGCATTACAATGTAGTAGCTGCACTAACTTGGCTATCATATCGCCATGAAAAATCGTATTATTGGTTATCGTTTTCAATCTTTAAAGGAGTAACAATGAGTATTTGGCATCAACCTATTACTTTAGCGTTTTGTAAGCAGTTAGACCAAGGCATAAATGGCCAAGGTACACTGATGAAAACCATGGGGATTGAAATAACTGAAATTGGTGATGATTACTTAGTTGCCACTATGCCGGCAATTCCTGCGCATCATAACCCCATAGGCATGGTGCATGGCGGAGCAAACGTGGTTTTAGCCGAAAGTGTTGCCAGCTACGCGGCTAACTTTGTGGTCGACTTCACTAAATTTTATTGTGTAGGGCAAGAGATCAGTGCTAGCCATTTAAAAGCCTCGCGTAATGGCACCTTAACCGCCACCGCAAAAGCGTTTCATATTGGCAAGCGTAGCTCAGTATGGGAAATAAAAATAACGAATAGTCGCGGCGAGCTTTGCTGCGTATCAAAAATGACCGCAGCTGTAGTAGAGCGCAAAGGCTAACGCTATTTTTCTAGCGGGTAAATAGTAATTTCCATGCCTGCACCAATTGCCGATATACGTAATAAAGTATCGGCGTGCAGCGCTTGGTTAAAACATTTTGGCGAAGTGCCCGACTCAAAACCAATATCAAAGGTACGGCGCGAACAACTCAACCATTGCTTAAGTGCAGCGCGCGAGCATGACTCTACTAGCTCACATAAGTGGTTAATTGCTTTATCCGGTGAGGATATTTCGCCTGTTACTTCTATACGCGCTAACTGACGGTATTCGTCTTTATCATAATGTAAAATAGTGGCGATTTTTTTTAGGTCAGCTACAAGCACGCTAATATCTTGCTTTGACTCAAGCTCTAGGTCTACATTTAAAAATTGAATTTCCGACATTGTCTGCTGTTTATCCTCTAATTAGTTCGCTGTAAACTTTAACGCAGTTTTACGGTTATACCAAATCAACTCTGCAATATTCACCTTTTTATATAAATAGCCGGCTATTTTTACGCATTTATTGACGCTTTACTTACTCTTATTTCACGAATCAAAAAATATTTAAGCACCAAAAGCTCACTATTATAAAAGTGCTGAGCTAGCTCCATAAAAATAGCTAGCTACTCACCTTTAAAGTTTAACCACTACTTTTTATTCTAAATGTTTAAACCGACTTAAGTGCTGCTTTAACATTTGGTTTTCAGCAATCAACTCATCCCGTTCATCCAATAATTGTAAAACCAAAGCAATAGCAGACCAATCTAACGACAAGTCATGCTGAATACGTGCAGCCTTTTTAACTAAGGTCACTGTTGATACCGTAAATTGCCATTCTGTAACGCGCTCGCCCTCAATAGGAATAGCAATGCTGTGCTCAACTAGCTCATACAATATGGCTTCGCTAATATCACTACTCACACACAGCTCTTGGCTAGTAAGTAAATTGTCTTGTGGTGCCACGATAATTTTCATTATGACTTGCTCCAATTGCTACGCGGGTCAAAATGGGCTTTTTCGGCCAGCTCTTGCCACAGCTTTTTGCTAACATCATCACTCGATGCTGGATTAACAATTTTAATCACTGCAAATAAGTCACCCTTGGCTTTTTTACTCATTAACCCTTTACCTTTAATGCGTAAACGTTGACCCGATTGACTATTAGCTGGAATGGTTAGTTGGATTTTTCCGGCTAATGTAGGTAAATTTATTTTAGTGCCCAAAGCAGCTTCCCATGGTGCAAGAGGCACCACTATATTTAGGTTATGCCCATCAACATCAAATAATGGATGAGGCACTAAGCGAATTTGTAGATACAAATCGCCGTTCGGGCCATTTGCCGAACCTAATCCACCTTGCCCTTTTAAGCGAATACGTTCGCCATTAACCGAGCCTGCAGGAATTTTAACTTTAAGCGATTTTTTAACTTCAGATACACGGCCACTACTGTCTCGCTGCGGCAGCATAAACTCAATAGGTTTAACGGTATCGACTAACGTTTCTTCAAGAAATACTGGGAATTCTATTTCCACATCTTGTCCTTTTTGCGCACGAGCGCCACCAGCTCTACTCTGACCGCCATGATTAAACCCACCTGCGCCGCCAAACATTGAATTTACAAAATCAGAAAACTCCTGATCGGTTTGGGGATCACCTTGCTGATAATGGTTTTGTGACGATCCATAGTTACTGCCATAATTTGCTTGCTGCTGAGCACGGTTTTGTTGATTACGACGTAATACATCGTATTTAGCGCGTTCTTCTTTGTTGTGAATGACTTCGTAAGCTTCACCTATCTCTTTAAATCTGTCCTCTGCTTGAGGTTCTTTACTTACATCTGGATGATATTTTCTAGCTAGCTTTTTATAAGCTACCTTAACCGCTTTATCGTCTGCATCGGGCGATATTCCGAGCACGGCATAATAATCTACAAACTTCATTCGCAATCCAAATCACAAACTTATGAGCTTTCATCATACTCTTTAAGCAACCGTTTTTGTTTATTTAAACAACAATTTAAAGTAGATAACCTGAGCTCCGGTTTAATAAACTTATCTCAAGCAGCTTATTTTCAGCGCTAACTGCGTTGAATTTTCTTGCAATAGGCCAGCTATTGACGCGTAAATTCGCCTTGGTTTCACTGAAAATCTCTGGCTAGAGAAAATAAAACTAAATATAACTATGATTCAATACGTTAGTAAATCTCTTATCCTGAGCTCAGGTTAAATACTAAAGAATGGTAAATATGGCTTTAAGTAAACTTTATCTTTTAGCTTCAAGTCATTAAACTAGCCGCTCCTGTAGTTCACGTATGTGATGGATATGACTCGATTTATTTTAGCCTTGTTGGCTTTTTTTGTATGTTTTTCGCTGTCGGCTGAAGAATTCACTCGGTTTTCAACCGCTAAAAGACACCTAATTAAAACCCTGCCTAATAACGCAAAAAGTATTTACTGTGGCTGCGATATAAAAAAACAGGGTAAAAAACTAGTTCCCGATCCCACTAACTGTGGTTATGTGCCACGCAATACACATACCCGCTCAGGTAACGTAAATGCACGCGCTTTGCGCATAGAATGGGAGCATATTGTGCCTGCCTGGGAATTTGGCCACCAATTACAATGCTGGCAAGATGGCGGGCGTAAAAACTGCCGTAAAGTAAGTGCTAAGTTTAGAAAGATGGAAGCCGATATAAACAACTTAGCCCCTGCTATTGGTGAAATTAACGCCGATCGTTCTAATTACCGCTTTGGAATGCTTAGTGAAAGCGCCACCCAATATGGCCGCTGTGAAGTTAAAGTTAACTTTAAACAACGAGTAATAGAGCCTCCCTTTTATGCCCGTAAACAAATAGCCGACGCCTACGCCTATATGCAAAAAACTTACGGCCTAAAAATATCAAATAAACAACAGCAGTTATTTAATGCTTGGCAACAACAAGCGTATGCCGCGCAAACCAATACCAAAAAGCTTTAATTTAAAGGTATTAGGAGCCAGTTAAATATTTAACGGCACAAAAAAGCGCGCTATTGCCGTAATGCCCAATAGCGCGCTTTTTTAATTGAGTTTTATGCTATAAACATTATAGGTCTTGATGCGGGCCGAAAATTTCGTAATGAATATTCTCGTTATTAACGCCTAATTCTAGCAGTTGTTTTTTCACAAAAGCCATAAAATTAACCGGTCCACACAAGTAAAAGTCGCCGTTGCTCAGTGGCAATTGCGTTTGTACTGCGTGTAAATCCATAAAACCGGTAAAATCTGCTCCTGCATCGCCTTGGTTAAACCAAGTCATGGTTTGTAAGCGCGGGTAAACAGTGCTTAGTTCATTTAAATAATTAGCAAATGAGTGCTGCTGAGCATTTTCGCAAGCATGCAAGTACATAATATTTTGATTACCTGTATCGCTTAATAGCGTCTCTAACATTGCCATCATTGGCGTTTGCCCAACACCCGCTGAAATAAGCACTGCAGGATGGGTGTTATTACGTAAAAAGAAATCCCCTGCTGGCGGATATAGCTCTACTATTGCGCCTTGCTCTAGTGAGTGTAAATGGTTAGACACCATGCCAGGGTTTGGTAATAACTCTTTTTTAACGCTAATACGGTAGTTTTTACCATTACTTTTTTGCGAAATAGAATACTGGCGGATCTCTTCATATTCACTAGCCTCTGGCTTAACTTTAATACCTAAATATTGACCCGGTTTATGGGCAATTACTGCCTCGCCATCAATTGGTGTAAGCGTAAAGCTAGTTACCAGCTCTGACTCAGCCTGCTTATTAGTTATTGCAAACTGACGTGTGCCTGCCCAACCGCCTAAGTTATTTTTGCTGTGCTCGTATAAAGCAGCTTCCTCAGTTATACAAATATCAGCAAGTACGCCATACGCTTCACGCCAAGCATATTCAACATCTGGCGTGAACTGCTCAGGAATAAGCTCTTTCAGCGTGCCAATTAAATGTGCACCAACAATTGGGTAGTGCTCCGGCAAAATATTTAAACTAGTATGTTTATGGTTAATACGCCCAAGTGCCGCTTTTAACACCTCTAAATTATCAATGTTTTGTGCATAAGCAGCCAATGCGTTAAATAATGCAAATTGTTGACGGCCGGTATCTTGGTTGCTCATATTAAAAATATTTTTAAGCTCAGGGTTATGGCTAAATAAACGCTTGTAAAAATGATCAGTAACAACCGTACCTGCCTCAGCTAATAAAGGAACAGTACTTTTAACAATTTCAATAGTTTTATCAGATAACATCTAGGTTTTCCTACGTGTGAATAATACCCAATTAATAAAATAGGTATAGGTTAACCACGACGCCCATCAACACGACGCTGTGTTAAAATAGGTGTGCAGTGAATTAAAAATAATAAAAAGGCGATTAGCCACAGCCCAGCACTTAGCTGCCAAGCTAGGTGTGGCCCAATAACAAAAGGCAGTAAAGAGCGAGTAATCCCAGCCACTAACACTAAAGCAAAAGCAACCGCCATATAATGTGGAATAGTCAAAGAGCGCCCGGTATGACCATGAGATACGCGTGTCATCATGGCTAAAATCATCATCCCAATGGTACTAATGGTAATGAGGTGCAATGCATCTTTAAATAAAATAACACTGCTGTAAAAGCTCACGGCTACCAGCATTAAACCAACACCGAGTGCCAAGTACGAAAAATGCAAAGACCATAACAAAGGAACTTTAAGTACGTTTTTATCCCACCAATAAAAACTGCGGATTAAATGCAGCACAGCAACAACAGCAAGTGCCCAACCTGGGTTTAGCTGGTTAAAAAACAACTGACTAAGAAAAAATACCGCAATACTAAAAACGCTCATATACAGTAATACTGAGTCAACGTTAGCTGTACGTACCTGCGCTGTTAAACCAAGGCCTTTACTGGTAAAAAATGGCAATACACGCCCTGCTACTATGCCAATTAATAAGGTCATCAGTAATACTGCTGTATCAACAATGGCGAGCGAAAACTGCATTTTTTGTTCAATCAGCATGGCCAAGTAAACAATATTTAACGTACACAGCGCCGCTAACAGCACTAAAAATTGATAGTTATTTTTGCTTTTAGCGGTTAATAACATATTAGCTAATGCTGCAATAACACCTAGCCACCATGCGAGCTGTAACACTAACACCGCATATAAATTAAACTGTGCAAAAGCAGGCAAATACACAAAAAATGCACCTCGCGCCCCAAGCCATAGCAGCGTTAATAGCATTAATTTTTTGCCACTAATGCTAGGTACTCCAGTCCAAGTTTGCGCGGCGGTAAGTAAAAAACCCACCGCAACAACACCTGCAAAACCAAATAACATTTCGTGGGCATGCCATAATGTAGCGGGAATTGTTAACTGCCAAGTTGCACTACCCGTTAAAATTAGTAACCAGTAGCCTATTGAACTAAAGGCCAACAAGCCTGCGGCTAAAAAATAGGGTCTAAATGGCAGCATCCATACTGGCCACTGCGTTATTTGGTAAAAGCGAATATTAGCCGGTACCGGCTGAGATAAATTAATAGGTCGCATTAACGAACTTCCTTCCCCATGCCATGCAGTGCTATACAACGCAGCACATAGCTAATTTTTAAAATAGCAGCAATAACAATAGTGCTAATATGTGCCGAAATTTGCACCGGTATAGAAAAGTAATCGGCAAAAGGGTAGCTAATTAAAATACTGGTTATTAGTAATGCACAACTAGCTGCTAATAATGAGTTTGCCACTCGCAATAGTTTTTTCAGTAAACAAGCTGTCTCAATTTTGTAGCTTGGATTATGTATAACCAATGTGTCCATAACGGCCTCAACAACTAATGCGCTTAACTATCTATTACACATATCGTGCCAATAAAATAAACATATACATTTCAATAAACTAACTTATTCACCTTTGCTTTTTGTGTCTTTATGACCTACCATAAATCAAATTTAAAAACACACATGAGTCATTTTGACATGAGTAGCGCAATTAACCTCACTGCTGTAGCGGTAAAGCTGGCTCAAAGCACATTAGATAAAAACTGTTTTGAGCAATTATTGACTGTCCTTGAAACAGTGATTACCAGTGATGCCAGCGCACTGCTTGAGCTACAAGGTGAGCAGCTCAAGCCACTTGCTATTAAAGGCTTAATGCCAGATAGCCTGGGGCGGCGTTTTAAGCTTAATGAGCACCCGCGCTTAGAAGCTATTTGTAATACTCAGCAACCACTGCAATTTGCCCATGACTGCCCATTGCCCGATCCGTACGACGGCTTGCTGCTAGCAAAAACTGGCGACATTCCGGTACACGCCTGCTTAGGCTTACCCTTATTCGATCAACAACAGTTATTAGGTGTGATTACGTTTGACAGCCTAAATGCCAATGCCTTTAACGCTATTAGTGCGCAAACGCTTAGCACCTTACAGACGCTATGCAGCGCACATTTTAAAACGGCATTACAGCTGGCTCATTACAAATTACATGCCCAGCATTCCAGCGCCTTAGTGCAAGAGCTTAACCGCGAAGCACTCACCCGTGATGGCGGCGAAATTATTGGTCAAAGCTCAGCAATACAAGCACTTAAAAATGATATAAAACTTGTCGCCGCCTCTAATTTTAGTGTGTTAATTTTAGGCGAAACCGGCGTAGGCAAAGAGCTGGTTGCACGTAATATTCATTTACACTCTAAACGCAGTGAGCAGCCACTTATTCATTTAAACTGTGCTTCGCTTGCTGAAAACCTCGCCGAAAGTGAGTTTTTTGGCCATGCTAAAGGCGCTTTTACTGGGGCAGATCATGCGCGCCAAGGTAAGTTTCAGCTAGCGCACGGTGGTACTTTATTTTTAGACGAAATAGGCGAGCTACCACTGGTACTACAAAGTAAATTGCTACGGGTATTACAAAGTGGCGAAATACAAACAGTAGGCGAAGACGAAGTGAAATATGTTGATGTGCGGGTTATTGCTGCTACTAATCGTAATTTAAAAAAAGAAGTAGCCGAAGGACGCTTTAGAGCCGATTTATATCATAGATTAAGTGTTTACCCGCTAACGGTAGCGCCGTTACGCCAGCGTGAAAACGATGTGGTTTTATTAGCTGGTTTTTTTGTTGAGCAAACCGCCCGAAAATTAGCAATAAAACAACTTAAGTTAAGTGTCGATGCACAATTATTGTTAACCCAATATCAGTGGCCGGGTAACGTACGAGAGCTTGAGCATGTAATTAGCCGCGCAGCACTAAAGGCCAAACAAAGCCAATGGCAACAAGCCATTATTACCATAAAGCCCGAGCACTGTGAGCTAAACCTTAGCGCTGGTAATACAACACAGTTACCATTACCTGCTAATACCACAAACACCACCACTGGCAGTAGCACCAACATAGCAGAGCAAAATTTATCACTTAAGCAAGCAACCGATACCTTTACCCATCATTTAATTAGTCAGCAGCTTGAGCTACATAATTATAACTGGGCAAGTGCAGCACGCACCTTAAAAGTAGATCGTGCAAACTTAGTTCGCTTGGCTAAGCGCTTAGGTATTTCAGTCAAAAAGTCGCTATAAAATAGCTATAAAATCGTCAGTTCGTCTAAATTAGGGGCTTTGCAACAAGTAGCCCCCAGCAGGTTAGCAAGCGATTGATAGTACGGCGAAAAATACAGCAACACTTCACAATGCAGCCCACTTTTTGCGTAATATTTAACGTAAAGTGGTGCGTTGGTAGCCATTGCTAGCTGTTTTATTTTAGCCAGCTCTGCATCTGCAAACATAGCATCACCTAAGTTTTTATAATGCCACATTAGCTTACTTTATATGTTTGAAAATAGGTTTTTAACAGCTGGCTAAATGCCTGCACTTTTGCGGTACGATGCACTAAATGATGCGTTACTAGCCATATATCAGTACACCAGATTAATTCATTAGATAAAATGGGTACTAAATTAGCGTATTGAGCCGCAACATTGTGCTGTAACCCACCAATTCCTAAGCCTTTTATTACAGCGCGAGTAGCTTCTGAGGTTTCTGACACACGTAGTTTTATTTGCGGCGCTGCAATATGCTGATCTACCCATTCAAAATACGGCACCCGCGCATTAAAGCCCGCCACGCCAGAAATAAAGTTATGCTGCTGTAAATCACTCAGTGATTTAGGCATACCGTATTTATTAATATATCGCTGATTAGCATATAAACCCGAGTTAAGCTGAGCCAAATGCTGTGCAATATAGTCGCCTTCATCGGGCCTTGGCCCTACACGTACGGCAATGTGCGCCTGACCGTGATCGAGCCGTAAACGCTTTTGTTCTAAAATCATCTCAAGTTGCACTTGTGGATGTAGCGCCTGAAATTGCTCGCACACATCGCCAAGCACATCCATAAAGCCACTAACCGTAGTTAACAGTAAACTGCCGCGCAGTGTGCTATCGGCGGCCGCAATATCATTATGTAACTGCTCAAGCGAATTATCGATCACTTGTGCGGTATTAAACAACTTTGCGCCTGTTTCTGTTGCTTTATAGCCACGAGCATGGCGATGAAACAAACGTGTGTTTAAGTTTTTTTCAAGATTATTAATTCGCCTAAGCACTGTACTATGGTGCACATTAAGTGCCTCTGCCGCCGCAGTTAAGGTACCTAAACGTGCAACCTCAAAAGCCACTTTAACATCTTGCCAATCTTCAAACTTAACCGCCATACTGTGCCACCTCAAACTTATGTGCATATACGCACATAAATGTTGCGTTTATTCGGGTTTTCTTCAAGTCATTTTTTGTTAAAGTAGCCCCATATTATCTACATTAACCTGAACTCTGGTTAAGAGATTTACTAACGTATTGAATCATAGTTATATTTAATTTTATTTTCTCTAGCCAGAGGTTTTCAGTGAAAACAAGGCGAGTTTACGCGTCAATAGCTGGCCTATTGCAAGTAAATTCAACGCAGTTAGCGCTGAAAATAGCTGCTTGAGATAAGTTTATTATCCGGAGCTCAGGTTACATTAGCCCGAACTTTGGTTAAGAGATTTACTAACACATTAGCAGGATAAACCATGACAGCACCAAAAATTATTGCTTTAGCAGGTAGTTTACGTAAAGACAGCTTTAATCAACAACTGATCAATGAAGCAGCACGCTTTGCATTAGAAAGTGGTGCAGAAGTAGAAATAATTAAACTTGCCGATTTAAATATCCCACTTTTTAATCAAGATATTGAAGCGCAAGGTACACCTGCCGATGTGCAGTTGTTAAAAGAGAAATTACGTGCTGCAGATGGTATTTTATTAGCCAGCCCTGAGTACAATGGCTCTATTACTGCCGCGCTTAAAAATGCAATCGACTGGGCTTCTCGCACAGAGCAAGGTGCGGTACCTGCTTTTCGTAATAAAGTTGTGGCGTTATTTGCTGCATCGCCTGGTGGATTAGGTGGTCTACGTGGCTTAAACCACGTACGTGATATTTTAAGTGGTATTGGCTCATTAGTACTTGCCGATCAGCTAGCGGTACCGGCTGTGCATACTGTACTCGATGAAAACGGCCTAATTAATAACCCAAATACAGCAGAACAAGTGTCGGCATTAGCGCAACAATTAGTAACCGTTGCCAGCAAGCTTAGCTAACTAGCTAACACTCTATTTTGTCGCCGCAATTTTTGCGGCGATAAAATCTACATGAGTTACATATAACAAGCCTGCCACTTTACGTATTACGTACTCTTCTTGCGGATCAATCTCACCATCGGCATAGGCCAAGCGCCATAACAACTCTATTATTTCAATGCGCTGCGCCGCACTACAATGTTGGTTAATTTGTTTTGAAAACTGAAAATAATCTGTCGCGCTATCCACGCTACTGTTTGCATTATTTAGCAGCTCGTTTACGTCTGCATCGTTTAATGCAAAATAGCGTTTTAAGGTAGTTGTTAGAGTATGTTGTTCATTATCATCTAACTTAGCATCTGCGCGCATTACCTCAATTAATAATGCAGCAACCGCTGTTTTTAAATCATGCTCTTGCATACTTGGCTGTTGCTCATCGAATACAGAAAAAAGTTGTTTTATTTGTTTGAACATCACACTTTCCCTTATTGGGTGTTAAACTTAATATAAATAAATAGCGCTTAATACTGATAGTATTAATGGGTATAAAGTTCGCAAATTAAAGGAATTATTTATGCAAGGATTAAACATTAGCTTAGTTATTGGCGGTGCTTTGCTAGTTTGTGCAAGCGTAGGCACAGCTTTTGCCAAACAAGCAAAAACAGAAAAACTCTACGACTTTGATAATAAAGTACATTATTACCAAACAAAACTCGACGATAATAACTATAAAATAGAGATCCAGTCAGACGATTACAAACACTTTGCAAATCAGAGTGTATTTTTACTACGCCATGCTAATCGCTTGTGCCTTAATAAAATATTTATGCTTAAAGTGCTGGATGGCGTGCAAGAGTACGAAAGTATGCCTACTAACCCTAGAGCTTACCAACCAGCATTAAGCGTTTTACTACAGTGCGAAGATGAGTAATTTTAGTCTGTGTATCCCCAAGGGGCTGCTGGCGGAGTGATGGGTTTAGTTAAATCAAAATCCACTTTAAATTCGCGGCCTTGGCGAATTAAACGATAAGTAAATACCTCAGGATAAATATACATTTGCCAAGTATTACCTACCGACTGCGCTATCCCTTGTGCAACAAATAATTCTTTTGAGTATTGATCGGCAGGAAACGACTGCATTTGTGCAAAGCCAGCATCATTTGTATGCCCGCCATACATAGTTGAGACATCGTTAGAACCATTTTTATGGCGATGGTCGTGCTTTAAGCTTAAGCCACTGCCCGTTTTAGTAATGATCCAAGTGCGCGATGCATCATCACCCACATGAAATGGCACTTGCAGCTCACTGTCGGTACATTTACGTACATGCATTACTAATTTTTTACCCGCAAACGAGCTTGGTCCCGCGGCGTTATCAACACTTACCTTGCCTTCATAAGCTTTACCGCAATGTGCAGCAATATTACTAAAAAACGCATCGTGGCTGGCAATAGACACCAAAGGCGCAGGGCTTGCTACAACAGTTGATGAAGCCAGTAATAAAGTGGCTGCAGTTAATAATTTCATCACATATTCCTTATAATAGTTTTTAGTACCATAGCCCTTTAACTCACTTAAAGGAAGTAATCACGATGAACCACCAAAGTGCAGGAGCAACCAATAAACGATACTTGCAACTCGCTGATAATTTTAAAATAAAAATTATTGCAAAAAAAATATAATAATTAAATACAGTCATCTGTAAAATTAATAACGAGCATGGAGCGCAGAGCCAAATGACAAATGACAAATTATATAGGTTTAATAATCATCATATTACTATTGATTTTGCAAAATTGTTATGACCTTTCCCTAGGTAAATACCTTGCTCAGCACTACCCAAATGAATGGCAAAAGCTTACCCAAAATTCTTTAGATGGAACAGCACACGCCAATCTTGCTGCATCATTTGAAAATGGCTTTTTTGCGACCATAGATGACTCGAAAGTAACCGTTTTCAAACCTTTAAAATGATAAATCTATTAATAGTGGTAGCCATTACTGCCACTAGTTTTGCTGCTGCATTTTTGTTTTGAACCAATTGATAAAATAATTAATGTGTTGCCGCTAAAATAAAAAAGCGCAGCCTATGCTGCGCTAAATAATCAGATGTATTTTAATTTATTTCAGCTATTTACTGCCAAGGGCGCTCTGCAGCAAGTTGCTGCTCAAATGCGTCTATTTGTGGGTTTAGCGTTTCGGTTACGCCAATAAAGTCTAGGCCGCTTAATAGACGCTCTTTTACGTCTTTGCGAATATCAAAACTAATGGGGGCAAATTTAGTGCTAGTCAATGTTTGATTTTCAAGATCGATATCGATATGAATATCGTCATGTTGCTCACTTAACACAAATAATTGCTCTAGCGTATCGCCAGGCAGTGCAATAGCGAGCATTTGATTATTGCCACAGTTATTAAAGAAAATATCAGCAAAGCTTTCAGCCAAAATCACTTCAAAACCATATTGCTTTAGTGCCCATGGCGCGTGTTCGCGTGACGATCCACAACCAAAGTTGTCGCGCGTTAGTAATATTTGTGCGCCTTGGTAGCAAGGGCGGTTTAAAATAAAATCAGGGTTTGGCTCGTCATTTTCTAAATAGCGCCAATCATAAAATAATGCGGCATCAAAGCCTTCGCGGCTGGTTGAGGTTAAAAACTGTTTTGGAATAATTTGATCCGTATCCACGTTGTTTTTATCCAATGGGGCCATTAAGCCACTAAAATAAATGCTCATTAGGCTTCTCCTCTAATATCAACAAAGTGACCATGTATAGCTGCCGCAGCGGCCATTGCAGGGCTAACCAAATGAGTGCGCCCACCACGGCCTTGGCGTCCTTCAAAGTTACGATTTGAGGTGGATGCACAGCGTTTACCTGCACCTAAGCGGTCGTCGTTCATTGCTAAACACATTGAACAACCCGGCTCACGCCACTCAAAGCCAGCTGCTTTAAAAATATCTGCTAAACCTTCGTCTTCGGCTTGTTTTTTAACTAAACCAGAGCCCGGTACAATTAACGCTTCAATACCGGCAACTACTTTTTTGCCTTCAACTATTTTTGCTGCTGCACGTAAATCTTCAATACGGCTATTGGTGCACGAGCCAATAAATACGGTATCTACTTTTGCACTTGATAACTTTTCGCCCGCTTTTAGGCCCATGTATTTTAATGCGCTGCGAATCGCATCGGCTTTAATTAGGTCAGGCTCTTTATCTGGATCCGGAATACACTCGTCTACGCCAATCACTTGCTCTGGACTAGTGCCCCAAGTAATTTGTGGCTGAATGCTGCTGGCCTCTAGCTCAACAACATGATCAAACTGCGCACCGTCATCTGTTTTTAATGTTTCCCAATACTTAACAGCTGCGTCAAAATCAGCGCCTTTAGGAGCAAATGGGCGACCTTTTAGGTAATCATAAGTGATTTGGTCAGAAGCAATTAAACCGGCTTTAGCACCCATTTCTATACTCATATTACACAGCGTCATACGTGCTTCCATCGACAACGCTTCTATCCCTTCACCACAAAATTCTGCAACGTAGCCAGTGCCACCCGCTGTACCTAGCTTACCAATAACCGCCATAATTAAGTCTTTTGCAGTAACTGTGGGACGCAAACGGCCATTTATTTGAATTTTTAACGACTTAGCCTTTTTTTGTTGCAGTGTTTGCGTTGCTAATACGTGTTCAACCTCTGAGGTGCCAATACCGTGAGCAAGCGCACCAAATGCACCATGAGTCGACGTATGGCTGTCACCACAGACTATGGTAGTGCCGGGCAAAGTTATGCCCTGCTCTGGCCCCATAACATGCACTATGCCTTGGTTAATTGAGTTTAAATCGTAAAGCACAATGCCAAACTCTTTGCAGTTTGCATCTAGCGCCATTAATTGATTTTTCGACACTTCGCTTGCGGCATCCAATGAGCGACTTTTGGTCGATACATTATGATCCATAGTGGCAAAGGTTTTTTCTGGGCAGCGTACAGTGCGGTTTTTTTCACGCAAACCAGCAAAGGCTTGTGGTGATGTAACTTCGTGTACTAAATGACGGTCAATATAAAGTAAGTCGGTTTGCTCGTTGATGCTGGCAACTGTATGTGCTTGCCAAATTTTGTCGTATAACGTTTGGGCCACTTGTTAATCCCCTAATCTGTTTTGAGCCGCAGCCTAACGGAGCTGCGGCATTAAAATGTGTTTTCAGTTAAATGCGCGCAACAATCGCTGCAGCAACATCATTGGTGGTATAGCCAGCGTTTGGAAATATATCTGGCGTACCTACGCCCGCTGCAACGGCTTCAGCTACTGCTTTTTCAATAGTGCGTGCTGCTTCGTCTTGGCCCAATGAGTAACGCAGCATTAGTGCGGCACTTAAAATTTGTGCGATCGGATTTGCCACGCCTTTACCTGCAATATCGGGGGCTGAGCCACCGGCAGGCTCGTATAAGCCAAAGCCCGACTGGTTCAAGCTGGCCGATGGTAATAACCCCATAGAGCCGGTGATCATCGCGCACTCATCAGACAAAATATCGCCAAATAAGTTATCGCACAGTAATACATCAAACTGGCTTGGCTGTTTTACAAGCTGCATTGCTGCGTTATCTACGTAAATATAATCAAGTTTTACTTCTGGGTAGTCTTTACTTACTTCGGTAACAACTTCGCGCCATAGTACGCTTGAGGCTAAAACGTTGGCTTTATCAACCGAAGTAACATGGCTACTACGCAGTTTTGCGGCTTCAAAGGCAAAACGTGCAATACGCTCTATTTCTTTACGTGAGTATCTTTGCGTATCGAATGCTGATTCATTTTCGCCTTCGCCGCTGCGCCCTTTTTCACCAAAATAAATGCCACCGGTTAGCTCACGTACACACAAAATGTCAAAGCCTTGCTCGCTAATATCAGCGCGTAATGGCGATGCTGTGCTTAGTGCTGGTAATAATTGTGCTGGGCGTAAATTACAAAATAAGCCAAAGTGTTTGCGCAGTGGTAACAGTGATCCGCGCTCAGGTTGCTCATCCGGTGGTAAGTGCTCCCACTTTGGACCACCAACAGCACCAAATAAAATAGCATCAGCATTTTCACAGGCTGTAACTGTACTTTGTGGTAATGCTTCTCCATGCTTATCGATGGCTGCCCCACCAATTGCATGATGCTCGCGGTTTAGAGTAAAACCAAACTTATTGCTCACTGCATCCAGTACTTGCTCTGCTGCTGCCATTATTTCTGGGCCAATACCATCACCCGCTAATACGGCTACACTGTAGTTTGTTTTACTCATCCTGCTTTCCTTTGTTGTTTTAAATCAGACACTTTTTGTGCACGATAAATTAAGTTATAAACACGAACCATAGCGCGTACCGACGCTTCTACCACATCTGCTGCTATGCCCGCACCGTGATAAGGGCGGCCGTTAAATTTAGCAATAATGTTTACCTGGCCAAGTGAACTTGCACCTTGGCCTGTGGCTTCTAAGTTATATTCAATCATTTCTACGCTCATTCCGGTTAAGCGCTCAATAGCAGCAAAAGAGGCTTCAACTGGGCCATTCCCCGTTGCTGCTTCTTGTTTAGCTTCGCCATCTATCAACATGCCAATTGTAGAGCTGGCTACCGATTGTGAGTTAGATACAGAGTTAACAAACTCTAATTGGTACTTTTCGTCTTTGTCGTTAATTTGATTAAAGTAAATCATCGCTTCAAGGTCGTAATCGTATACAGTACCTTTTTGATCAGCCAAGGCTATAAAACTTTCGTATAGACTATCCATATCGTAATCAGACTTTTGATAGCCTAATTCTTCTAAGCGATGTTCAATAACGTGGCGCCCAGAGCGTGAGGTCATATTTAATTGGTTGCTCGGTACACCCACACTTTCTGGCGACATAATTTCGTAGGTGTTTTGCGCTTTTAATACGCCGTCTTGATGTATACCTGAACTATGTGCAAAGGCGTTTTCGCCCACAATGGCTTTATTAGGCTGTACTGGCATATTACAAATTTTAGCGACTTGGCGAGATGCGCGATAAATTTCTTCACTTTTAATATCGGTATACACGTTTAAGTGGTCTTTACGCATTTTCATGATCATGGCCACTTCTTCAAGTGAGCAGTTACCCGCACGTTCGCCGATGCCGTTAATAGTACACTCAATTTGGCGAGCACCCGCTTGCACAGCAGCAATAGAGTTGGCAACGGCTAAGCCTAAATCGTTATGGCAATGCACACTTAAGCGTGCTTTATCAATATTTGGCACATTGTTCATTAAATGGCGGATCATGCCTGCATATTCGTCCGGCGTTACAAAGCCAACCGTATCGGGTAAATTAATAGTAGAAGCACCGGCTTTAATTGCCTGCTCTACAATGCGGCATAAATCCCAATGCGGTGTACGTCCGGCGTCCTCACACGAAAACTCCACATCATCGGTATAGTTACGTGCTAATTTAATTGATTTAACTGCCATAGCAGTGGCATCGTCTAAGCTCATGCGTAACTTGTGCTCAAGGTGCAAAGGGCTGGTAGCAATAAAAGTATGAATTCGACTTTGCTGCGCGTTGCGAAGTGCTTCGCCACATGCTTCAATGTCTTTAGCAACTGAGCGCGCTAAGCCGCAAATAATTGGCCCTTTAACCTCAGTAGCAATACGCTGTACGGAGCGAAAATCTGCTGGGCTCGATACCGGAAAGCCCACTTCCATTACATCTACATTTAAGCGACTAATGGTGTGCGCTAGCTGAATTTTATCATCTTCGGTAAGGCTTGCTTTAAGCGCCTGCTCACCATCACGTAATGTGGTATCAAAAATCCATACTTTATCTTGGTCTTGCATAACAGCCTCTCATTCCAATGCTATTTATAATTAACTTACCCTGCCGCGAGATAAAAAAAACCCCGCAAGTGCGGGGTTTTTTTATGTTTAGCTCAATGCAAACACACTAATCCCCGCTCACTTGCCATAGCAGTAAGAGGTTCAGTTTTAGTGTAATTAAACGAATAATATGCATCTTGCTTTCTTATTTGTGTCGAGTGAGGCTTATTTTTAACATTACCATGCACAAGGTGCAAGCATAAAAATTCCAATTCTTGTATTTGATATCGCTTCAAACAGAAATAATTATGCAACAACAGAAGGTTTGGTGAGGTTTTTTAACAAAAAAGCACCGCAAAGTGCTTAAATTACTAAGCACTGTAAAGTACAGTGCTTAGATTAACTTTTTACTCTGTTTAAATCTCTTTATTTGTTTCTCGCACATAATGCGCTGCACCACGAGTAATGTAGCGTAATTGCCAAATAACACGCTCTACTAATTCATCGCGTTGTAAGCCCTCTAAATCAAGCGCTTCTGCTCCCGCATTAAATACCAGTGTTACCATGGCTTCAGATTGAATGTACGCATGAATAGCATCACATTTTGTTTCGCTTTCTAGGTAGTGAGCTAACTCTAAAATAAAGTGTTTAACTTCACGCGCTACCGCCGCTCTAAATGCTTTTGAAGTACCAGAGCGTTCGCGCAGTAATAACCTAAATTGATTACTCGAGTTGTCAATAAACTCCATAAAGGTCACCACCGAGGTATTTATTACGCTACCACCGCTGGCAATACGCCGACGCGCTTGGCGCATAAGTTGACGCAGAGTTAAACCTGCTTCATCAACCATGGTTAAACCGAGTTCGTTCATATCTTTAAAATGTCGATAGAAAGAAGTTGGTGCAATACCGGCTTCACGCGCAACTTCGCGTAAACTTAAGTTTGAAAAGCTATGATCGGCACTCAACTGATTAAATGCCGCCTCAATTAACGCTTGTCGTGTTTTTTGTTTCTGTTGCGCTCTAACACCCGACATCAACAGCTCCCTGAATGAATTTATAGCAAATTTTAATTAAAATAGTTTAATTACTCAGTCTAATACTTGACGCCAAGAGTTTGAAATATTATTTTAGCTTACAGTTGTACGCTGAGATAGAGAATTATGAACAAACCACCACTTATTTGGACCAACGTCCTATTTTTTAGCCTTACTTTTTTGGCCGCGATAACGCTTGTGCCTTGGTATGGTATTAACTACGGATTTTCTAGTGCCCACTGGATTGCCTTTGTCGGCTGCATGTTTTATGCGGGCTTATCAATTACTGCCGGTTACCACAGATTATGGGCGCATAAAACCTATAACGCCCATCCGGCGGTTGAGTTTGTGTTTGCCTTAGGCGGTGCATTTGCACTGCAAAACAGTGCACTACATTGGAGCAGCGACCACCGTGTACATCACGGCCAAGTTGACGACCCAATAAAAGACCCTTATGCCGCAACCAATGGTTTTTGGTATAGCCATATTGGCTGGATGTTACGTGACTATCAAGCTGATAGCTACGGCGATTACAGTAACTGTCGCGATTTACAACGCAATAAAATTGTAATGTGGCAACATAAACATTATTTAAAATTAGCTCTTTTAATGAATGTAGGCCTACCTCTTACGCTAGGGTTACTAGTTGGCGATGTATGGGGCATGTTATTACTTGCCGGTTTACTGCGCTTGGTACTTAGTCAGCACTTTACCTTTTTTATTAATTCGGTAGCCCATATTTGGGGCTCTCGTCCGTACACTGAAAAAAATACCGCCCGCGACAACGGCTTTTTAGCCCTATTTACATATGGCGAGGGGTATCATAACTTTCACCATATTTTTGCCAGTGATTACCGTAACGGCATTAGGTGGTTTCATTATGACCCCACTAAATGGGTTATTCGCTCGTTAGCTGCCCTTGGTTTAGCCAGTAAACTAAAGCGCACACCGGTTGAGCGTATTGAAAAAGCCAAAGCCGAAACTTTAATGAGCAAAACACAAGTTCGTCTTGCAAAATTGCCTTTGGCACAAGATAGGCTTACATTACTACAACAAGAATATGATTTACTGCTGAAAAAACTGCAAAATTATTGTTCACTACAAAAACAAGTGTTAGAAGTTAAAAAAAATAACATGGCAAAGCAGTGTGAACGTTCAGCATTAATGGCACAATACCATGAGCTGGAAGCCGCCTGGGAAAACCAAAAACAGGCATGGCTAGCACTTAATGCGAGGTTATTAAAAGCCTCTTTTAGTTAATATAGGAGTGGCTGTGGCCAAACAACCAGAAAAGAAAAAAACACCCGTGACATACCAATATGATGCAATAATTATTGGCACGGGTCCTGGCGGTGAAGGTACCGCTATGAACCTTTCAAAAAATAACAAAAAAGTGGCTGTTATTGAACGCCACGAAGCCGTAGGTGGGGGCTGTGTACATTGGGGAACCATTCCTTCTAAAGCTCTACGTCACTCGGTTAGCCGTTATATAGAATATAAAACAAACCCTTTATTTAATACCGGTGATCGACTTGCTCGGCTCACTTTCCCTGACATTTTACGCCATGCCAGCTCGGTTATTTCTAAGCAGTCTAATTTACGTAGCAGCTTTTACGACCGTAACCGTATTCAAATGTTTCAAGGCGACGCACGTTTTATTGATAAACATACAGTTGAAGTAACTCGCCAAGATGGTTCAACTGAGCGTTTAACGGCCAAAACTATTGTTATTGCTACAGGTTCGCGCCCATACCGTCCGCCAGAAGTAGACTTTACCCATTCTCGTATTTACGACAGCGATACTATTTTAGGGTTAACCCACGATCCACATCGCGTACTTATTTATGGTGCGGGTGTAATTGGTTGTGAGTATGCCTCTATTTTTAAAGGCTTAGGTGCCAAAGTTGATCTAGTTAACACTCGCGACCGTCTACTTGCCTTTATGGACACAGAAGTATCTGACGCGCTGAGTTATCACTTTTGGAATAGCGGTATTGTAATTCGTCATAACGAAGAGTTTGATCATATTGAAACCCGTGATGACTGTGTAATTATGCATTTAAAATCGGGTAAACGCGTAAAAGCTGACTGTATTTTGTTTGCTAACGGCCGCACCGGTAATACCGACAAGCTTAACCTTGAAGCAATTGGCTTAAAACCTGATAGCCGTGGTCAGTTAAAAGTAAACGAAACCTATCAAACCGAAATTGACAACGTATACGCTGTAGGCGATGTGATTGGTTACCCAAGCCTAGCAAGTGCCGCATTTGACCAAGGCCGTATTGCAGCTGATGCAATTTCTTGTGGCAACTGTGATGAAAAGCTGATTATTGATATTCCAGCGGGTATTTATACTATTCCTGAAATGAGCTCAGTAGGTAAAACCGAGCAGCAACTTACCGCAGCTAAAGTTCCGTATGAAGTAGGCCGTGCGCAATTTAAACACCTTGCACGGGCGCAAATTGCGGGTACCGAAGTGGGTACTTTAAAAATATTATTTCATACAGAAACCAAAGAAGTACTGGGTGTACATTGCTTTGGTGAGCGCGCCTCAGAAATTGTCCACATTGGTCAAGCCATAATGGAGCAAAAAAATGGCGGCAATAATATTGAATACTTTGTAAATACCACTTTTAACTACCCAACCATGGCTGAAGCCTACCGAGTTGCGGCGTTAAATGGGTTAAATCGCTTATTTAAATAAAGCTTTTAAGCTAGGAATAACCTATGTAATGCGGTTATTTTATAAATAGGCAATAACGACGCATAAGCGCCAAACACGCCTTATTAAAAAGCCCGCTTACTAAAAATAGTAAGCGGGCTTTTTGTTATTTAGTATGCAGTAAAATAACGCACTAAACACTCAGTACTTTATTTGGTATTAATTACTTATGATATTTAGCACTGAACTCATGCACAGCATTAATAAACACACCTGCGTTTTCAGGGTCTACATCTGGTGTAATACCATGGCCAAGGTTAAATACATGGCCATTACCTGTGCCAAAGTCCTCTAATATAGTCGCTACTTCTTGACGAATACGCTCTGGCGTACCGTGCAGCATTGACGGGTCCATATTACCTTGTAATGCTACTTTGTCGCCTACACGGCGCTTAGCATCGCTAATATTAATGGTCCAATCAAGGCCGATAGCATCACAACCAGTTGCTGCAATTGCTTCAATCCATTGGCCACCATTTTTAGTGAACAAAGTAACTGGTACTCTACGGCCATCGTATTCACGAATTAAACCATCAACAATTTTATGCATATACTGCAGTGAAAACTCATTGTAATCACGCGGGCTTAATACACCGCCCCATGAGTCAAACACCATTAACGATTGTGCACCGGCTTTAATTTGCGCATTTAAGTAATCGATAACCGAATCAGCTAGTTTATCGAGTAATAAATGTAGCGTTTGCGGCTCTGCAAATGCCATTTTCTTAATTTTGCCAAATACTTTGCTGCTGCCGCCTTCAACCATATAAGTAGCTAACGTCCACGGTGAACCCGAAAAACCAATTAATGGTACTTCGCCTTTTAGTTCACGACGAATAGTACTAACCGCATTCATTACATAACCAAGATCGTCGTTTGGATCTAGCTTAGGAATTTTTTTAACATCGGCAAGCGATGAAATTGGACGCTCGAACTTTGGACCTTCACCCGTTTCAAAGTACAGACCTAAGCCCATAGCATCTGGAATGGTTAAAATATCACTAAATAAAATAGCGGCATCTAACGGGTAGCGGCGTAATGGCTGTAGTGTTACTTCGCAAGCAAGCTCAGCATTTCTACACAGGCTCATAAAATCGCCCGCTTGTGCACGTGTAGCACGGTATTCTGGTAAATAGCGTCCTGCTTGGCGCATCATCCATACTGGAGTTACATCAACAGGTTGTTTTGCAAGTGCACGTAAATAACGGTCGTTTTTTAATTCGCTCATAGCGTAAAATAATCCTAATGCTTATAGAAATTGAGCAAGATTGTACCACCATATTCATTACCTCTCTATCGCTAAGCGATTAAATTGACAGCAACAGGAGGTAGATCAAGATGTTTTTAGTTTTTAGCTGTTTTTGACTATTAAACAAGCAAATAGCAGCAACATTTAAAACTTTTAATTAATATGTTTGCAACATACTTAAATCCTTGGTATTGTTTATCCCGCGTTAACAAAAACAATAATAAAAATCTTAAAACAATAAAAATAAAATTATTTAAAATAACAATAACAAAAATCTTCTCATAAAAATAAGAAAGCTTGTTACAACAAGCCATAGAAAAAAATTAAGCCACCGTAACAGGTGGTTTTTTCTTGCCTGCAATAAATTATCAATTCCCTACAAATAAAATAAACTGCTTCTAGATCATCTATTTTACTAGTTGATATACACACCAATTAACTATATCTTGAGGTATAAACAATTTTTACTTTTAACTAAAAAACCAACCCAGCTTAGGAGAACGATTATGCTGACGCGTGTAGAAAATGCTCAACAAAAGTGGGGGGGTAGCCATACTGTAATTGATAAATGGCTAAACGAGCGACAACGCCTCATTGTGCTTTATTGTAAGCTAGCCGGGTTTTCACCTTCTGATAAAAAAGATCATGCCCTGCCTGAACCACAGCAAATTGAAACGTTTTGCCAAGTTTTAATGGATTATTTATCTGCCGGTCACTTTGAAGTATATGATGACATTGCTAAGGCTTGCGAAAGTAAAGGCCCAGAAAGCCAATTACTAGCAAATGCTATTTACCCAAAAATAACAGATACCACCGACATTGCGCTAGATTTTAACGATAAATACGCTGAAGTTGATAAAGAAGATTTACTCGTTGGCTTTGACAATGACCTATCTGTTCTTGGTGAAGCACTAGAAGCACGCTTTGCGCTAGAAGATGAACTTATTGATAACTTATTTGCTAATCACACCGATTAACAAACGCAAAGTTAGTTAATCGCATTAAAAAAGGGACTTAAAGTCCCTTTTTGTATATGTAGGCTAAATTATTATTTACTCTGCTGCTGCAGCATCTGCATCGCTTTGAATCTCTAATAATTCAACTTCAAATACAAGCGTTGAATTAGCAGGAATTTTACCTAAATCACGATCGCCATAAGCTAGCTCAGAAGGAATTGTAAATTTATATTTAGAACCAACAGACATAAGTTGTAAACCTTCAGTCCAACCAGTAATTACACGGTTAAGAGGGAAAGTTGTTGGCTCGTTACGTGAATATGAACTATCAAATTCAGTACCATCTAAAAGTGTGCCTTTATAATGTACTTTAACTACATCTGTTGCGGCTGGTTTTTCGCCATCACCTTGAGTAATCACTTCGTACTGTAAGCCAGACTCAGTAACAATAACGCCTTCTTTTTTAGCGTTATCAGCTAGGTATTTAACACCCGCTTCTTTGCTTTTTTCAGACTCTACTTTTGCTTGTGCTTCTTGCTTAGTACGCACTGATGTATCTAACTCAGTTAATACTTCGCGAATTTTTTCTTCGTCAATTTTTGCATTACCAGCAAGTGCATCTTCAAAACCACGAATTAACAGCGCTTGGTCTAGTTCAATACCAATTTCTTTTTTATCGGCTAAGTCTTTATTTAAAAAGTTACCTACCGATGCGCCAATACCGTATGCTTGTTGCTGCGCTACAGTGTCTAGTTTAACTTCAGCTTGCTCTTTTTTTGCTTCTTGATTACATGCTGTAAGCGCTAAAACTGACGCTGCAATCAATGACAATTTAATCGTCTTTTTCATTTTAAATCTCCGACACACTTTGCAGTTGCCATTTATTGTATTATTACTAGTTAAAGATTAACGACCTACATGATAGGCTGCTTGTTTAATAACTAAAATTTACGTTGTTAGCTAAACTAAAAACATATCCAGTGATTAGACAAACAACCTAGGCCTTCAACGAGACCTAGTCTAACCTCTCAA
This sequence comes from Pseudoalteromonas translucida KMM 520, assembly GCF_001465295.1. Taxonomy (NCBI): domain Bacteria; kingdom Pseudomonadati; phylum Pseudomonadota; class Gammaproteobacteria; order Alteromonadales; family Pseudoalteromonadaceae; genus Pseudoalteromonas; species Pseudoalteromonas translucida. The sequence goes on from NZ_CP011034.1 coordinate 3,255,040, forward strand.
TCACTAAGAGTTAAGAGGAAATGCTTGTAATATGCCGTTATTTCGTACTTTTTTTATCGTGTCTTGCTGTTTATCGGCCATCGCCTGTAGTGATGAAAAACAACAAGCTGTTGCCAGTTATGAACATGCTGCACAAGGCGCGTTTTCATCGGCGCTATCACATGATGGTAAATACAGCTTAGTCTCCTCCATTAACCATGGGGTCGCGCTGTGGGATAATCAACAGCAAGCACTTAAATACCAATGGTTTCAGCAACAAGCCCAAGATAGCCTAGTTTATGCCGTTGCTATCGCTTTTGACAACAGTGTGGCTGTTACCGCCGAAAAAACCACCTTTGCGGTATGGGATATTGCCACCGGCGTAAATAAAGGTTATTACAAAATACAAAAATCCAGTATTCGCGATATTGCTATAAGCAATCAAGGCCGTAGCGTACTATACGGGCGCAGCGATGGCGTTGTGGTGTTTATTAACCTTGAAACTGGCCGCCGTATTGAGTTTTTAGGCCATCAAGAAAAAGTAAACACCGTCGATCTTGCCCCTAACGGGCGCTATGCTTTAAGTGGTTCAAACGATTACGTTGCTTACTTTTGGGATACTCGCACCGGGCAAGTGATTCATCGCTTTAACCACCCCACTCGTGTTACTCAAGTGACGCTTGACCCACAAGGTCGCTATGCATTTACGGCCGACAGTATGGCACAAGCAAATGTATGGAAGCTGACTACAGGTGATCTTGTAAGTAAACTGAAGTATATTGCGCGTCAGAAAATTTTCACGGCGGTACGCTTTAACGATCAAGGTGATTTGCTAGCAACGGGGTCGCCTAATAAACGCGTTGATTTATGGCAAATACCAAGCGGTGAAAAAATTCAAACTTGGCAAGTGACGCCACGCGAAGGCAGTAAGCCTAAATCGGCCGTGGTGCTCGATGTAACATTTACAGATAACGGCAGGTCGTTATTAACCGAAAGCTCCAGCGGTATCGCAGAGCGATTTATTATACGAGAGAATAATGAACACAATTGAACATCGCTTAATGGAACTTGAGGCCAAAGTGGCTTTTCAAGACGAAACAATTGATATTTTAAATGACGAAATAAAGGTTCACCAGCAGCTGTTGGCAAAAATGAAGCGCCAAACAGAGCTACTGGCTGAAAAAATTAAAGAATCGCAGTCATCATCATCGATGATGTCAAACGAACCTGAGCCACCGCCGCCGCATTATTAATATGCAGCTATGCAGCAAAGGATTTAATCTCCTGGTTTAAACACGCCTATAACTTGTTCAAACTGGCGTGTTGACGCCTGCACAGCCTGCTCTGGCTGTGCCATTTTATGGCCACACTCTACACATTCTACTTTTTCTACATCATGCTCTTTGTAAAGCATTAACCTATCCATGGCTTTACATTCAGGACATGTTGCCCCAGCTATAAATCGCTTTTTTTGTTTCACGAGGTTTTTCCCACAGTTTGACCTAATGTTATTTTATCGTATTACGTGATGCGTTGATACGGTTGATATGCCCAATACGATCCGTGTTATCATATTGGCAATTCAATTAGGGCACAGTAAAGTAACGCATTTATGATCCAAATCTCAGAAATAGAACTTCTTCGTGGCGGTAAAGCTTTATTAAAAAATGCATCTGCTACGTTATTTCCAGAGCATAAAGTAGGCCTAGTAGGCGCTAATGGTTGTGGTAAATCAACCCTATTTAGTCTCTTAAAAGCAGAGCTACAGCTCGATGGCGGTAACTTTACTATACCTAAAGACTGGTCTATAGCGTCAGTAAAACAAGAAACTCCCGCACTTGAAATAAGCGCAATAGACTATGTACTACAGGGTCATCCGCAGTATTACGCCATGCGTATTGCACTGCGTGAAGCCGAGCAAGCTAACGATGGCGACGCGCAAGCTAAAATACATATTCAGCTTGAAAACATTAAAGGCTATAGCATTGAATCAACCGCCGGTGAGCTATTACATGGTTTAGGCTTTGCTAATAACCTAATAGAAAACCCGGTAAGTTCGTTTTCGGGTGGCTGGCGCATGCGCTTAAATTTAGCCCAAGCGCTTATTCGCGATGCCGACTTGTTATTACTTGATGAGCCCACTAACCATCTTGATTTAGACGCAGTATATTGGCTTGAACGTTTTTTACGTGCTTATACTGGCACTTTAGTGCTGATATCGCATGACCGTGAGTTTTTAGATGCCGTAGTTGATCAAATTTGGCATATAGATAAACAACTTATCAACGTGTACAAAGGCAACTACTCGCAGTTTGAGCGTCAAAAAGCCGAGCGCATGCTACAGCAGCAAGCCATGTTTGATAAGCAACAAGAGCAAATTGCTCATCTAGAACAGTTTATAACTCGCTTTAAAGCTAAAGCTAGTAAAGCCAAGCAAGCACAAAGCCGCGTGAAAGCGCTTGAACGCATGGAAAAATTAGCGCCAGCACATGCCGACTCACCATTTAACTTTGAGTTTGCCGAGCCAAAAGCATTACCAAACCCACTAATGACAATAGATAAAGCCAAAGCGGGTTATGGTGATGTCACCATTTTAAATAATATAGAATTAAACTTAGTACCAGGCAGCCGCATTGCTTTGCTTGGTCGTAATGGCGCGGGTAAGTCAACGCTAATTAAACTGCTTTCGGGTGATTTAGAACCTCAAGCTGGAAAAGTTATTCAGCATCATGGGCTAAATATTGGTTATTTTGCGCAGCATCAGCTTGAGTCTCTCGATTTAAAAGCCAATGCAATAACACATATACAACGACTAAACCCAAAGGCTACTGAACAATCACTGCGTGATTTTTTAGGCGGCTTTGCCTTTATTGGTGATAAAGCCCTTGAGCCAGTAGCACCCTTTTCGGGGGGCGAAAAAGCACGTTTAGTACTTGCCATGTTGGTATATCAAAAGCCAAATTTATTACTACTCGATGAGCCAACCAACCACCTTGATTTAGAAATGCGCCATGCACTTGTTATGGCACTGCAAGGCTTTGAAGGCGCTATGGTTACCGTATCGCACGACCGCCATATGCTTAAAAACACCGCCGATGAGTTTTACTTAGTAGATGACGGCAAGGTAACTCAATTTGGTTACGACCTAGACGCGTATTACCAATGGCTGCTTAACGCCAATAAAGAAGCGACTAAAACAGAGCAAAGTGACGAAGTAAAAACTAATTCAGGTGTTAACCGTAAAGAGCAAAAACGCCTTGAAGCCGAGTTTAGAAAAGCCACGCAACCGCTTAAAAAGCAAATTGAAAAGCTTGAAAAACAACTCGACAAATACGCCGCAGAGCTCAATGAGGTTGAAGTAGCGTTAGGTGATAACGAGCTATATTCTGATGACAATAAAGCCAAGCTAAAAGAGTTGCTAGCCAAGCAAGCCACGCTTACACCTAAGCTTAACGACATTGAAGAAGAGCTCCTTATGGCACTAGACGAAATGGAACAAAAAGAGCAAGCGTTCGCCGATGAACTTGCTCAATAGCGATCATTTTTGGCAATTTGCCTGCACTTTGTACGCAAAGCCTGTGCAACAACAAACCTTGCTGGAATTACAAAACCAGCAAGGCAAAAATGTTAACTTGTGTTTATTACTCCTGTATTTAGATTCACTAAACTTAGTTGTAAATAGTCAGCAGCTTGGAGTATTAACACAAGTTGTTAATGAGCTCGATAATAACGTGATGCAGCAACTACGTGCAGCACGCAGTTATTTAAAAGTACACCAACAAGCTATTACTGACTATGCAAACATACGCAAAGAGCTGCTTAGCGCTGAGCTCAAGCTTGAAAAGCAGCAACAGCAAATGCTAATAAATGCAGTAAATGAATGTGAATTGGTAGAGTGTGCCGAGCCAAATAATATTGAATTATATTTAAAGATCAGCTTTTAGGTACAAGCACCAGAAAAAGCTGCTCGCGCATATTTCAATACTTATGAGTCCTGCCCTCTTTTGCTGCTCATTCTTTTCTCTTTGTGCAAAAAGTCTTTAAGCGATTTACTCACAAAGAGGTTAAGAGGCGCTGCGCTTTTAGAGGGAGGATTACACTTCTTTAGTCTTTATATTCTCAGTGGTCAAAGCTGTTTTCACCTACTCCCTTTTACCCATCTGTTAAACCTAGTACCTTCCTCTCAAAACATGATCCAAATCAACTTCATATCGCTCATTATTTCACTTAGGTAAATAACTTGATCTTGATCATAACTGTATTCCTAAACCCAGCTTATGATTAACCCATAGACATTAGGAGGCAAGTTATGGACGTATTCTTCAGAGATTTTTTTACCGACCCAGTACTGTTCTTATCGTTTGGTTTTCTGGGGATCGTTATTAGCTTGTGCCTTTTCTTTGTATACTACTTTATTAAGAAAGTACAAGAAGCAGAAGTTCCTGACCAAAATTAAGCACGACGCACAAAGCGCCTATCAGTTTACTGATTAGGCGCTTTTTATTTTCCTAGCCGAAAAATTTGCTACACTAGCGCCTCGTTTATCGTAAAGTGTGTAGTACAAACATGATCCATAAGTTCAAACCCGCATGGTGGATGACCAATCGTCACGTTCAGACCATAATGCCGCGTTTTTTCCGCCCATTTCATCATACTCGCTACCAATTAGAGCAACTTGATACTCCCGATGGTGATTTTATCGAGCTTGCTTGGTCGCTACCGCATAACGAAACGGCTCCCCTTGCTGTGGTACTACATGGACTTGAAGGCAATATAAATAGCTTTTATGCCAAAGGCATGATGAAAGCCTTAAAAAAGCAAGGTTTTGCAGTAGTGCTTATGCATTTTAGAAACTGCTCCACCGAAGTAAATCGCTTACCACGTGCTTATCACAGTGGAGATACCGCCGACTTAAGCTTTTTTATAAACCACTTAAAGCAGTTATATCCTAATCGACCTTTAGTTGCGGTAGGCTTTTCGCTAGGTGGTAATGTACTCGCTAAATATTTAGGCGAACAACAACAGCAATGCCCATTAAGTGCAGCAGCCCTGGTCTCGGCACCTTATGATTTGTCGGCATCATCGGATGTTATTCGCAAAAGCTTAGGTAAAATTTATCAAAAATATTTACTCGATCGCATGAAAAAATCAATGCAGCGTAAATTGCCGCAAATCGAAAAAAAAATATCTTTAACGCCTGAACAATTAATGAAAATTGACGATTTGCTCGAATTCGATAATCAACTTACCGCACCTTTACACGGCTTTGAAAATGCACATGATTATTACCGCCAAGCCAGTGCTATGCCGTATTTAAAACATATAGCGGTGCCAACATTAATTATTCATGCCAAAGACGACCCTATGCTCTCTATAAAGGCTGTACCAAGTAGGCAAGATGTAAGTGAGCATGTTACGCTGCGCATCTCTGAAAAAGGCGGACATGTGGGTTTTATTAGCGGTAAAAATCCATTTAAACCGGTATTTTGGTTAGAGCAAGCGGTGCCACGTTATTTTGGCCAATATGTATTAGATAAAACCAACAAAGAGTCAGTATGATCATTCCTTACGAGCAACTTGATAAAGACACCTTATACAACCTAATAGAAAGCTATGTACTGCGCGAAGGTACTGATTATGGCGAAGTAGAAGCCAGCATCGAATCTAAAGTTAACCAAGTAAAGCTGCAGCTAAAAAGTGGCGAAGCTATGGTGTTTTTTTCAGAACTACATGAGTCGGTAACTATCATTTCCAAAGGTGAATTTAAAGCGCTGCAAAGTGAAGAGCACCAGGCACAATCGTTTGATTAGATACAGTTAACTTTGTAGCACTTGTAACTTTTGTATTGAAAGTACACAATGGCTTTTTACCCAAAGAGCCATAAAATGATAAAACTCAGCACTCTAGTGGTAGCCATATCACTAGCATTAACCAGCCAAGCCAATGCAGCAACAACAATAACCGCATCAGATAAAGCAATTAAGCTGGCAAAAGACACAATTTTAATTGATACCCATATTGATGTACCTTACCGTCTACACGACAAATGGGCCGACGTTACCAAAGCCACCGACGATGGTGACTTTGACTACCCTCGCGCTATACAAGGCGGTTTAAATGCCCCATTTATGTCGATTTATATTCCTGCCCACCTAGAATTTGAAGGCAAAGGTAAAAGCTATCAACTTGCTAATTTACTTATTGATAGCATGGAAGCAATTGCACAACGTGCGCCCGACAAATTTGCAATTGCCAGCTCAACTGCCGATATAGAAGAGCAGTTTAAGCAAGGTAAGCTTTCGATTGCTATGGGCATGGAAAATGGCTCACCTATTGAAGGGGATATGAAAAACCTGCAGCACTTTTTCGACCGTGGTGTGCGTTATATCACCCTTGCTCATTCGCAAAGCAACCATATTTCAGACTCGTCATACGACATTCGCCGTAAATGGAAAGGCTTAAGCCCTTTTGGTAAAAAGCTAGTTACTGAAATGAACAATATTGGCATGTTAATCGACGTTTCGCACATTTCTGATGATGCGTTTTATCAGGTAATAGAACTCTCTAAAACACCCGTTATTGCCTCGCATTCATCGCTACGCAAATACACACCCGGTTTTGAGCGTAATATGAATGACGACATGCTACTGGCGCTGAAAAAAAATGGCGGGGTTATTCAAATTAACTTTGGCTCAAGCTTTGTTACCGCTAAAGCCGGTAGTTGGGGCAAGCAGCTAAAAAGTACAAAAGAGTCTGCTAAAAAAGAAGGCACCAAATTAAGTAATGATTTTGATGCTGCATATCGCGCTAAAAACCCCTACCCATTTGCCAGCCTTGAACAAGTACTTGATCATATTGATCACGTAGTTGCGCTAATTGGTATTGATTATGTAGGTATTGGTTCTGATTATGATGGTGTTGGCGATTCGCTGCCGATTGGCTTAAAAGACGTGTCTAGCTATCCTAACCTAGTACAAGGTTTAATGGATAGGGGCTATAGTGATACCGATATTAAAAAGATTTTAAGCGGCAATACACTACGCGTTTGGAAACAAGCCGAAGCGTATGCGAAAAAGCATTAGGCTCTAGATATCAGGTATCAGGTATCAGGTATCAGGTATCAGGTATCAGGTTAGAAAAGCATAGCGAACACTAACTTCAATATATAACGCGGCCAATAGTCGCGTTTTTTATCCTCAGGGTTGCGTAAAAACTCCATCCAAACGAGAATATTAAAATTAACCCCGAGTGCTTTTTTACCTAAAACCTGATACCTCGCACCTGAAACCTGTACTTTATTTCAGGCATTAAAAAAGGCCACTTAAGTGACCTTTTTCTAATAATTAACTTAAACGTTAATTATTACGCTACGATGTTTGCAACAACGCCAGCGCCTACAGTACGACCACCTTCACGGATAGCGAAACGAAGACCTTCGTCCATCGCGATTGGCGCGATTAGAGTTACTGTCATCTTAACGTTATCACCAGGCATTACCATTTCTACGCCTTCTGGTAACTGTACGTCACCAGTTACGTCAGTTGTACGGAAGTAGAACTGTGGACGGTAACCTTTGAAGAATGGAGTATGACGACCACCTTCATCTTTTGAAAGTACGTATACTTCTGATTCAAAAGTAGTGTGTGGCTTGATTGAACCAGGCTTAGCTAGTACTTGACCACGTTCAACGTCTTCACGCTTAGTACCACGTAAAAGTGCACCAATGTTCTCACCAGCACGACCTTCGTCAAGCAGTTTACGGAACATTTCAACACCAGTACAGATTGACTTAGTTGTATCACGGATACCAACAATTTCAATCTCGTCGTTGATGCGGATAATACCAGCTTCAACACGACCAGTTACAACAGTACCACGGCCTTGGATTGAGAAAACGTCTTCGATAGGCATGATGAATGCTTTATCGATGTCACGCTCTGGCTCTGGAATGTAAGAATCAAGTGCATTTGCAAGCTCAATGATCTTATCTTCCCACTCTTTCTCGCCTTCAAGCGCTTTAAGTGCTGAACCTTGAATTAGTGGTAAGTCATCACCTGGGAAGTCGTATTCTGAAAGAAGTTCACGAACTTCCATTTCTACTAGCTCAAGTAGCTCTTCGTCATCAACCATGTCACATTTGTTCATGAACACGATGATGTAAGGAACGCCAACTTGGCGAGAAAGCAGGATGTGCTCACGTGTTTGTGGCATAGGACCATCAGTCGCAGCTACTACTAAAATAGCACCGTCCATTTGAGCAGCACCAGTGATCATGTTTTTAACATAATCGGCGTGACCAGGACAATCTACGTGTGCGTAGTGACGAGTAGGCGTATCGTATTCAACGTGAGACGTTGAAATTGTGATACCGCGCTCGCGCTCTTCTGGAGCGTTGTCGATTGATGCGAAATCTTTAGCAACACCGCCGTATACTTTTGCAAGTACGTTAGTGATTGCTGCAGTTAATGTAGTTTTACCGTGGTCAACGTGGCCAATTGTACCTACGTTAACATGCGGTTTTACGCGTTCAAACTTTGCTTTTGCCATGACGGAACCTATCAGTTTTGTGTATCTATATTACATATGAAAATAATCCACCATAGGTAGATTAAGTTGATTTTTTCAAATTTCAAATAGTTTTTTCTGACAGATAAAGGAAGCGCTTAAGGAGGTTCTTAAAACTGGTGCTGATAGGCAGAGTCGAACTGCCGACCTCACCCTTACCAAGGGTGCGCTCTACCAACTGAGCTATATCAGCATCACCATAAACTGGAGCGGGCAGCGGGAATCGAACCCGCATCATCAGCTTGGAAGGCTGAGGTAATAGCCATTATACGATGCCCGCGTTAGGAACCTGTTCTTAAAATACCTCTAACCGTCAAGAATAAAGTGGAAAGTGGTGGAGGGAGCTGGATTTCGAACCAGCGAAGGCTGAGCCGTCAGATTTACAGTCTGATCCCTTTGGCCGCTCGGGAACCCCTCCACGATAATTCTTTACTAATGCACTTTCGGTAAAAGGAAAGTGGTGCCGACTAACCGAGTCGAACGGTTGACCTACTGATTACAAGTCAGTTGCTCTACCAGCTGAGCTAAGTCGGCACTGCTTTAGTACGGGGCGAGATATTAGAGTAAGCTTTATTGGGATGCAACTATAAAATCAAAATAAATGAGAATTTATTGTCTAAATGCTCACAATTCAGGCAAAAACCGGATTTTTTATAATTTATTGCTGTTTTCATCTAATTCATACCAATAATTTAAGCCTTTAATAACCAACATAGGATCAAAAATACTCGCTTTGAATTGCTGTTGTAATAACGCACCATAACCACCGGCAAAAATAATTTGCGTATTTTTATCATTTAAATAAGGTTTAGCTTGGTTAATTGCCCCTATGGTTGCAACCAAGGCACCATTTTTTAAACCATTTGGGGTGTTTTTTCCCAGCTGATTAGTAAATGGCGTATTTTCATCGTCAAAAACGCGCTGGGTATTTTGCGTTAACGAGCGGGTCATTAAATCTAGGCCAGGTAAAATCCAGCCACCTAAGTGCTGCCCGTCACAATTGAGTACATCAATTGTGGTAGCAGTACCGGCATCAACAACTATGCAGGCCTTATTTGGATACAAGGTAAAGCTTGCAATAAGTGCCAGCCATCTATCTATACCTAAATTATTAAAGTGCTCGTAAGCACAGGTGAGCCCGCCTAGCGTTTTAGTTACTTTAGCTTCAAAGCAGCTAATACTATTAAAGGCGGCTTGCGCTAAAATGGTGTTAAGTAGCTCACTACGCCCTACGCAAGCATAAATAACGTGTGTAATTGCATGCCAAGGTAAGTTATTTAAATCACATGCTTGAACTTGCTCGCTTTGCCACAGTTTAGCTTTAAGTGAGGTATTACCTACATCTATGAGTAATTTCATAGTTGCGCCTTTCTGAGCGAAATTTCGCCGCCGTAATAGCTTTTTACTTCACCATCTTGGCGAATACGGATTCCGCCTTGTGGGTCTATTCCCTCACATATTCCGCGCCAACTACGATGCCCGGTATTTAGCTCTACACATTCACCAGCAAATGCATTTAAAGCATTCCATTGCTGATGCATGCTCTGTAAACCGCTTTCACTATATTGCTCTAAACGCTGCTCTAAATGATAAGTAAGCGAGGCAACCAACTGATTTTTATTAAGCTGCTGCGTATGTTGACTTAAATCGGTCCATGCTTGATCAATATGCTGACTAAAACTCTCTGGCATTTGTAAGTTAATACCTATGCCTATAACTAACTGACAAGGACCCTGCGGTTGCGCGTCAAGCTCAACTAATACGCCCGCGAGCTTTTGTTTATTGAGGTAAATGTCGTTAGGCCACTTTAGCTCTACTTCTATGTTGTAAAGCGCTTTAATAGCATCATATACAGCTAAGCCAACCACTATAGATACGCCCATAGCCGCCTGTATGCCATCATCTAAGCGCCAAAAATAACTATAATATAAGTTGGCTCCAAATGGCGACTGCCAAACCCGGCCCCGTCGCCCACGCCCCAATTGCTGCATTTCGGCCACAATAACCGTGCCCGATTCAAGCTCAGTTTTTGCTTGTATGCGGCGCATTAGCTCACTATTAGTGGAGTCTATTATGGGGTGTACTTCTACTTTGGCGGTAGTTGCACCTAACGCTTGATAGTGCTGTTGTATTTGCGCTTGGTTTAACAGCCCTACTTGGCTATTTAAGCTATAACCTTTACCGGTTACCTTAAAAATATCTAAGCCCATTTCTTGTAAGCTTTTAATATGCTTACTAATAGCAGCGCGGCTAATACCCAGTTGCTCGCCTAATACCTGCCCAGAAATAAAACCACCTTGATTAAGGGCATTTAAAATGGCGAGTTTATTTCCATCGGGTGCTTTCATGGCGTTGGCTCCGCTGTAATATGGCATTCACTATTGTTATTAATTAAGCGTACTTCGTGCTCTAGCATAATGTTGTAACGAGAAAATACGCTGTGTTGAATATGTTTAATCATCGCAATTAAATCGCTTCCTTGGCTTTGGCCGTAATTTACTAGCACTAGGGCTTGCTGTTTATGTACCTCAATACCTGCAATGCGGTGGCCTTTTAAACCCGCTTGCTCTATTAGCCAACCCGCAGCCACTTTATGGTGCTTTGCACCGTGTTTATAATGCGGTAAATCTGCAAAGGTAGTTAATAAGGTAGCTAAACATTGATTAGTAATAATGGGATTCTTAAAAAAACTACCTGCATTAGGTAAGGTATAAGGATTGGGTAATTTGCTGTTACGTGTTGCTATTACTTGCTCAAATACCGCTTGTGGCGTAACGGCTGCAAGTTGTTGCAGCGGCCCGTAACTTAATACCGGTTGCCACTTTTTAGGCAAGGCTAAATGCACAGCAGTGATCACCGCTTTATTTTTTAACGCGTGCTTAAAAATAGAATCGCGATAGCCAAACTCACATTGCGCATTACTTAAAGTATTAAAGATTTTGTTCGCTATATCAAAATACTCAACCGACTCTACAAATTTAGCCAGCTCAACCCCGTAGGCACCAATATTTTGCACCGGCGCAGCACCCACAGTACCGGGAATAAGCGCTAGGTTTTCAAGCCCTGGAATGTTTTTAGCCAATAGCTCACTGACTAGTTGATGCCAGTTTTCGCCAGCCGCCACGCTAATTAAGTAATCGTTCGCACGCTCTTTTATTTGTACACCTTGAGTTGCCATTTTAATAACAGTACCGGTGTAGTCATTTAAAAACACCGTATTGCTGCCCTCGCCTAGTAGGCAAAATGGGGGCTTAAAGCTTTGCGTTTTAAGCTGCTCTAAGTTATTAATTTCAACAAATTGTTGGCATTGGCTGGTTAATGCAAATGTATGTAACGTTTGTAATGAGTGCGCCACAAAGCTCTCTAAATATACCGGTAACTAATCGCGTTAGTTTAACGCATTGTCGCAAATAGCGCATCTGAATGTAAAAATTGCTCAACCCGCCTCGCCAATCATGATATAAAACCAACACTTATTTATTTGTGTTCAGGGTAATTATGAAAATCACACCTCTTTTTTTAAGCTTAGCTATGGCTGGTATGTGCTCACAAGCAATGGCCAATGCTATTGATCAAAACTCGTATGCTAACCTCAATGACGTTATTACTACGCATTTAAACCTTGATTTAGATGTCGACTTTGCCGACAAGCAATTAGAAGGTTTTGTTGAGCACACCCTAGAATGGCAAAATAACAACAGCAAAACTCTAGTGCTCGATACTCGCGATTTAGATATTGATAAAGTAATGTATCAAGCGCAAAACGGCACATGGCATAAAGCTAAATTTAGTTTAGCAACACGCGATGATGTTAAAGGCTCAAAATTAACCATTACTTTTAAAAGCCAAGCGCCAAAAGTACGTATTTACTATAATAGCCGCCCTGAAGCGTCTGGCCTACAATGGTTAACACCAGAGCAAACAGCCAGCAAAACACACCCGTTTATGTACAGCCAGTCGCAAGCAATTCATGCACGTAGCTGGATCCCAGTACAAGACACGCCAGCAATGCGAGTAACGTACTCGGCGCGCATTCATACTCCTAAAGATATACGTGCGGTAATGAGTGCCGACAATAAAGACGCGCTTTATAAAGATGGCGACTACATTTTTGATATGCCACAAGCTATTTCGCCTTACTTAATTGCTATTGGCGCAGGTAATTTAGAATTTAAAGCAATGTCGCATCAAACCGGTATTTTTGCTGAGCCAACTATTTTAGATGCTTCAGTTGCCGAATTTAACGACACCCAAGCGATGATCGATAAAACTAACGCACTTTACGGCGATTATGCATGGGGTCGTTACGATTTGCTTATGCTACCGCCAAGTTTTCCGTTTGGTGGCATGGAAAACCCACGCCTTTCGTTTATTACCCCAACCGTGGTTGCAGGCGACAAAAGCTTAGTAAATCTAATTGCCCATGAGCTTGCTCATTCTTGGTCTGGTAACTTAGTTACCAATGCAACCTGGGAAGATTTATGGTTAAACGAAGGTTTTACCTCGTACGTTGAAAACCGCATTATGGAAGAAGTATTTGGTCGCGACCGCGCAGTAATGGAACAAGCCCTTGATGCAGCTGGTATTCGCGCTCAAATTAAAACGCTTGATGCACCAGACACGCGCCTTAACCTAAAGCTTAATGGCCGCGATCCTGATGATGCGTTTAGTTCTGTACCTTATACTAAAGGACAATTATTCTTAATTTACCTAGAAGAAAAATATGGCCGCGATAAGTTTGACGCCTTTGTAAAAACTTACTTTAACGAATTTGCCTTTAAATCTTTAACCACTGCACAATTTGTTACTTACCTAAAAGCTAACTTAATTGATAAGTACCCAGGTATTGTGAGCATGGATAAAGTAAATGAATGGATTTTTGCGCCAGGTTTACCAAGCGATACACCTAACCCAACATCAGATGCTTTTGATAAAGTAGACACAGCAACAGCTACTTGGCTAAATGGCGATATCACAGCAGCGCAATTACCTACAGCTAATTGGTCGGTGCATGAATGGTTACACTTTTTAAATAACTTACCGCGCGATTTAAGCCAAGCACATATGAGCGAGCTTGATACTGCGTATAACTTAACGCAATCAACTAACGCTGAGCGTGCATTTGCTTGGTTTATGCTAGCGGTAGGTAATGGCTACCAGCCAATTTACCCAGCGCTTGATAAGCACTTAACCAGTATTGGTCGTCGCAAGCTAATTGTCCCGCTTTATAAGTCACTTATTGATAACGGCAAAAAAGACTGGGCACAAAGCGTGTACTTAAAAGCACGCCCGGGTTATCACCCACTAGCACATGGCACTATAGACGCATTATTTGAATAAATTATTCAAATAATAACGAGCTTAATAAGCGAGTGTTTAAAATACAAAAAGGGCCAACATTCGGCCCTTTTTAATTGCATAAAAAACTACTTGGTTACTTTTTCTAAAAAGGCTTGTTGCTGAGCTGGAGTTGCTTGTTGCCACCAAAAGTCGAGCATTGCTGCTGCGCTAGGCATGCCTTTACCATTAATAGGTGCAACTGGTTTAATTGCTTCGCTGGCGCTGGTTGCCATCGCAGTTGCATTACTAACTTGCTGTACTGGTACAGCATTTGTGAGTTGAGCATTAGAAATTACACTTAATGGCGCAGCCAGTGCACTTCCCTTTGCTTTTAAGCTTACTTGTGGCGACTGCGCAAATACTTTAGCCGCAACCGCATTTTTGGCACGATTAAACTCTAAAATATAATCTTTACCCGCCTCAATAGTTACATTTACCCAAAATGGTTCAGACTCTACCACTTCATGATCGTCGTAACCTAGGTCATACAAGTCAGTGTATTTAAGCTTTAATTTATAACTACCCGGTGCTAGCTCTATGTCGTCAACGCGGCTAAATATCGAACTTTCAATAATACGTTCACCAACTTGCAGAGGGACAAACTCTTCTGGAAAGTGAATGTTTTCTGCCATGCTCGACACACTAAACAATAGCGCTGCGGCACTACCTAATAATATTGATTTACGCATATTTTCTCCTTTATTTGATTTCAGTTTGACACTGCTTGTAAAGTTTGTCATTAGTGGAGCTTACTTTAATCATACTTATTGAGGGGCCGTATAATGAGCCAAGAGACTATTTTTACTAAAATAATTAATCGTGAGATCCCAGCTGATATTATTTATGAAGATGAGCATACTCTCGCCTTTAAAGATATAAACCCTCAGGCGCCATTTCACGCGCTTATTATCCCCAAAAAGGCAATTGCTACTATTAACGATGTAACCCCTGAAAACTCGCATTTAGTGGGTAATTTATATGTAGTAGCGGCAAAATTAGCCAAGCAACTAAACTTTGCTGACGATGGCTACCGAGTAGTTATGAATTGCAATGAGCATGGCGGCCAAACCGTATATCATATTCATTTACATATGCTTGCAGGTAAAGAGATGGGCTGGCCTCCTTATCAAAACACCAAAAAAGTGGCGCTATAAACTGCTATTTATTTTATACAATTAGTTATAAGCTTTTTAGGGTGTTTTATTTTGTAATCGCAACCAATAAATAATTACTTATTTGCAACATTTTATGTTTAAATAATCATAATATCGTACTTGCTTTTTGCGTTACAACGCGACTTTCTAATACAAAAGGTGTGGAGGTCGTGGTAAACTTAATCATAAGCTTTATAAAAGAGTAAAAATAATATGAGCAGTTCAGCCTTTTTGTTATTAGATGAAGAGCCCATTAACACTATTGGTATTAACGTTTTAGAACCTTTGTTAAAAACGCAAGGTATTAGCGTAACCACAGGCACCAATATTTTAGATGTGCCTGTGGGAACACGACTTTTGTTTATCGAAACATCGAGCAAAGATGCGTGGGGAAAATTAAAAGAGCAACTGGTTAATTTACGAGTTAAATGCGATATCGTATTATTTAATTTGGATGAAAACCCAGAGCTTGCTAATCGCGCCTTACTTAGCGGAATTCGTGGTGTATTTTACACCACAGATAACGCCGATGTATTGATGAAAGGTATTCGCTTACTACTTGAAGATCAACTTTGGTATCGCAGAGATATAATGTGTAATGCATTAAATCGTATGTTGCAGTTTAATAAAGATGCACTGCATAAGCTTACCGAAGGCGATATTGAGCCAGTTAAACTTACCAAGCGCGAAAAAGCCATTATTGCATTAATGAGTAATGGCTCAAAAAATAAAGAAATTGCTGAAGAGCTAAGCATTAGCCCACACACAGTTAAAACTCATTTATACAGCGCATTTAGAAAAACAAAATGTCGTAACCGTATTGAGCTACTATCGTGGGCACAGCAGCATATTCCAGACGAAATACGTTAATTTAAACTTTAGTTTAAACACAAAACAGGCACATACGTGTCTGTTTTTGTATCTGGGCAAGCTTAAATTTTAAATAATAAGTCGCTCCCCAGCGAATAAAATATACGTTTAATCTCAATATAGCTCAATGTGTTAAACAATATATTGAGCTATTTCCGGTTAAGTAATTATTGTTATATTTTTAACCTAATAACACGCTATTGGTGCCTTAATGCTCGACTCTTTTACCCTTTATTTTGCCAGTATCGCCGTTATGGTTGTAATGACCCTGCTAAACTTTTTAACCTGGCGCACCAATAAACACACTCCAGGCACTTTGCTTTATATTTTTTATCCTGTTTTGTTACTCGGCGTTATTATTGGTTTTACTCTGATCGGGCGAGTCCCTGAGCTTGTCGCTATTAGCATTGCCAATATATTGATGTTTGCGGCCTCAATTGTGCATTGCCTTGCTATTAGCCAGTTTTTAGATTATCGCGGTATTGGCTTTAAACTTGTGTGTGCATTTACTGCTTTTAGCAGCGTAATGCTGGGTTATTACAGCTTTTTGTCGCCATCTATTCAAGATAGGCTGTTTATATCTGATATACAGCATATAGCTGAAGCTGCATTTTTACTGTTTATATTTATAAAATATGCACGCAAGCCCTACCCCAACGGCAGCATTGTTTATATTATAATTTTAACCTTAGTTGCCGTAAGCTTTATTGCCCGCTCGATATTTATGCAAAAAATTGAGCAGCATGACACCCTATTAAGCCCTTGGTTTAGCTCGTTGCTTTTTTTAAACGGGGTTATAGCACCTATGTTTTATGCCGCAGGCATGGCACTGTTGTGTAATGAGCGCAGAGAGCAGCACCTTAACAAACTCACTAAAAAAGCCCGTAAAGATCTAGAAATACGTGGGTTGTTTTTATCAACCATCAGCCACGAAATTCGCACCCCTTTAAACGGCATTTTAGGCAGTGCTCAGTTAGTTATGAACCAAACAAGTGATGCTCGCAATAAAGCCTATTGCGAGGCAATTATTAACTCTGCCGAATCCCTTAATTTACTGGTTGATAAAGTACTCGACTATGCCAGCCTTGATCAAAGCGACGAAGCTCTTTACGAAGAAGATATTGAGTTTAAAACTTGGATACAAAATTTATGCTTATTACTAAGCCCTCTGGCAGAGCAAAAGCAACTTAAGTTTGAGCTACTTTGCAATATACCCGATCAAGCCTGTTACTACTGCGATCAACAAAAACTTAGACAAATTATTATTAACCTTGTGGGTAACGCAATTAAGTTTACCGACCAAGGTAGCGTTAAAATTCAAATTGATCTAATCACTGAAAAACAGCTTGAGCACACCATTAAAATAAGCGTAAAAGACTCAGGCCCCGGTATCGAAAATGACGAAATAGCCTACCTAACCGAACCCTATGTGCAAAGTAGCGCCGGAAAAGAAAAAGGCGGTACTGGCCTTGGTTTAGCAATAACTAGCCGCTTACTCGAAAAACTGCATAGCAAGTTAGAAATAGCCAGTAGCCTAGGAAGCGGCAGCGTGTTTAGCTTTAATATTACGTGTGCGCTGGGCGAGCTCAGCCTAGTAGCACAGCGTCATCAAAGTAAAGATTATTTAACCGGTTTAAAGGTGTTATTAGTAGAAGATTTAGATTTAAATCAAAAAATAGCTGTAGAATTTATGGCCGACGACGAACATAAAATTAAATTAGCAAAAGACGGTAAAACTGCAATTGAATTAATGCAGACGCACCATTTTGATGTCGTACTGCTCGATATGAATCTACCTGATTTGACCGGCCAACAAGTACTAAAAACACTGGCTAAAATTGAGCATAAAAACCAGCGTACTCCTGTACTAGCCTTTACTGCAAGCTTAAGCCCTAGTGAGGTAAAAGAGTACTTAGAGCTGGGTATAAAAGACATTGTAGGTAAACCTATAAAACACCAAAAGCTGCGCCAAGCATTAAGCGATTCACAGTCAACTAAAACGGCTTCCGTAGCCGTAGATTTGGTTGATACTTTATATGATGCAAGCGCTAGCGAAACGCTTACCAGCTCTTTTAGTATTGATGAAGTGTCGTCTATTTATAACGAGTTTGTGCTCTCTACCCGTAGTAAACTAAATCGCTGCCAAGCGCTTGTAGAGCAACAACCCGAGCAATGCATTAAATTATTACATCGCCAAGCCAATACCGCACTACAGCTAGGCTTTAACCGTTATGGTTTAGCGCTGAAAAAAATAGAGCGTCGTATGCTTGATAAAAAACCACTAAAAAATGCCATCAATGAAGCACTCGACCTTTGGCAGCAAAGTTTAGAAGAGTATTTAAGGTGTGTACGTAAAGGGTTACAGTAAAGCGTTGTTAGTTTCTGCCATATTTATCATCAAACCGTTCAATGTCACTTTCATCTAAAACAGTGCCTGTTTGTACCTCAATTACTATTAACGGCACATTTTTATTATTAGCCAAACTATGAATTTGCTTAGCGGCAATATAACAGGACTGATCTGCACTGAGTGTTAGTGCTTGCTTATCAATGCATACATCGGCAACCCCAGATACGACTACCCAATGCTCGGCACGATACTGATGGCGTTGCGTAGAGAGCTTAGCGCCGCTGTTTACGGTTATTTTTTTAACCTTAAACCCACTACTTTCTACCAAGGTACGATAATTTCCCCACGGCCGATAAACAACTTGATGGTGGGTTAACTTGTCAGTTTGCGTAAGCGCTACTTTTTTGAGTAATAACGGCAGTGCATCAAGCTCATTTTGATTAGCAATAAGTGTGGCATCGTGGGTATGAATAACAGCTAAATTACTTACCCCTAAGGTGGCAATAGTATGATCGGTTTCGCTTATTATTAAATTATTTTTACTGTTTTGCGCTACATAATTAGTATTTACGTTATTGCCTTGCGGATCTTTTTTTAGCAACTTAGCAAGTGATGAAAAACCGCCTACATCACTCCAGTTTAAGGCAACAGGCATGACAACTACGTTGTCACTGCGCTCTAAAATAGCATAATCTATGGAGTCACTCGGGCAAGCTTCGAGCGCTTTTTCACTGGGCCGTGTAAAGCCTAAATCCTGACTAAAATTGGCGGCGTTAGCCACACAATTGGCAATTTTAGGTGCAAATCGAGCCAACTCTTGTAAATACGCTGCAGCAGTAAACAAAAACATACCGCTATTCCAACTATAACTTCCATCTAACAGGTAGCTTGTTGCGGTGGTTAAGCTGGGTTTTTCTTTAAATTCGGCCACCTCAAAGCAGTCACTATCGGTAATAGCGCCACCTTGTTTTATATATCCGTAGCCTGTGTGTGGCTCGGTAGGCGTAATCGAAAAGGTAACTAATTTACCTTGCTCAGCCAATATTGCCGCGCCGTGTAACTGCTCGGTGAGTAAGTTAAAATTATTTATATGATGATCCGCTGGCATTACTAACAGTGGCCCTGTTATGCCATTTTGTAGCGCATAATGTGCAGCTAAAGCAATTGCTGGGGCAGTATTTTTACCTGTGGGCTCTAAAAGTAATGCGCGCGGGTTTGCACTAGCGGCTTGCTCAGCGGCAATAAATCGGTGCTGTTCGTTACACACTAAAATAGCTCGATTGAATACCTTACCGGTTACCCGTGTTAGGGTATTTTGCAATAACGACTGCCCAGTAGGTTCAGCATCGAGCAAGGGTAAAAACTGTTTTGGCATTGCTTGGCGCGACAACGGCCATAAACGAGAGCCAATGCCGCCCGCTAAAATAACTGGAGTGATTAAAGAATTGTTCATAGTGCTGCCGCCAATAAATATCAGCGGCTATTTTAACACTTAATTAGCCGCTGGCTAATTTAAGCTGCTTTATACTAAGTTAAAAGCATCCGCATCTAAATGCGCCGGAAATTTAGCCTTAAAGTCATTTAGTGGTGCTTTGTGCAACGTAATGGTTATTAACGCTTGGCTATTATCTGTAGCTTTTACTAAAGTATCACCTTTAAAGTCATATACCGCTGTGCCGCCATTATGCGCAACACCATTGGCATCATCACCAATGCGATTTACCCCAACCACATAGCATACATTTTCCATCGCTCGCGCCATTAATAATGTATCCCAAACATGGCGACGCACTGCGGGCCAATTAGCAATATTAATCATTACATCGTAATCGTTGTTATTGCGCTGAAATACCGGAAAACGCAGGTCGTAGCACACTTGTGGTAATAGCTTAAAGCCATTAATAGTAAACACTTTGCGCGCTTGTCCCGCTACTACAAAATCACCTTCGTTGCCTAAACAAAACAAATGACGCTTATCGTAAAAGTCCACCTCTCCATTGGGCTGCACCCAATAAAACCGATTGGCCTTTTTGCTGCCTTGAGTAACAAATACTGAGCCTGCAATTACTGCGTTATGTTTATGCGCTTGCGCCTTTAACCAGGTAAGTACTTTGCCGTTTTCAGGCTCAGCGCAATCTAAGTTTATTGCAAATCCTGTGGCGAAGGTTTCGGGCAGTAAAATTAAATCAGGCTGCTGAGTCACTGCATCTAACTGCTTATTAAACATAGCTAAATTAGTATCTTTATCGAGCCAGTGTAGTGAGCTTTGCAATAATGTAAGTGTTAACGTTGACATAGTTTTGTGCCGCCCTCTTTTAAGTTTTTAGTGTTTTTAGCTAAACCAACTTAATTGTTATTAGAGTTTGATAAAACATACCTTATGCTGGTAGCTTAGTTATTAACACTCTATATCCTTAATTGTGGTTTTGCACGCAAAGCGGTGCTACCATCACTTAAGATAGAAGTTTAGCCGTCTAAATACAATTAACTGATGCTCGTTTGTGAGGAATATATGCAAAACAACAATACCGCTATTTCGCAACTTATTGAAGCTGGGAAGTGGGTTAGCCAAAAAGAGTGGATACCCGCAACCGGTGGGAATTTTTCAGCAAGAACTGATTCGGGGTTTGTAATAACAGCAAGTGGCCAAGATAAAGGTAAGTTGACTAATGAGCACTTTTTACAGCTAGATCTACAAGGCAAGCCTTTGGCAGGAACAAAAAAACGCTCAGCCGAAACACAACTGCACTTGAGCTTGTATCAGCTAATTCCCGAAGCGCAATGTGTACTGCACACGCATTCTGTTGCGGCTACCGTGCTTTCGCAAATAACAAAAAGTCATAAACTCGATTTAACTGGCTACGAAATGCAAAAAGCTTTAACCGGTTTTACCTCGCATTTAGAAACCCTAAGCATTCCTATTTTTAATAACGACCAAGACATAGACCATTTAAGTTTATTGGTAAGCGATCATCATTTACACACACCTATTGAACACGGAGTGCTTATACGTGGCCATGGTTTGTATGCTGTTGGGCGAAATATTGACGAAGTTCGTCGTCATTTAGAAGTGCTGGAGTTTTTATTTAGCTGTGAATTAGAGCGTTTAAAAATTACCGGGATTCAAGCAAGTAATAATAAATAACTAACTAAAATTAAGGCCCATCATTATATTGCATAACAATGGGCCTTAATTAACGACCTAATAAATATTGAGTGCATAAAAAGCAGCTTAGTTTAGTGCGTTTAAGCACTCACATATTTAATGCTCAATGTATTATTTATAATTTTCGTAAATTTTATCTAATGGCTCTGAAAGACCGCTTTCTTGAACTATACGTACATGTTCGCGTTTTAACTCACGCGCACTAGATACGCCGCACGAGTGCGCGATTAAGCCCGCGCCATAGTGCACATACTTATTATAGTTTGCCACACGCTGCGCTTTGTCTGCCACATTTAAGCCACGTTGCAGGCGTTTGTCGTGCGTGGTGATCCCTGTAGGGCAAGTGTCTTTATTACATTGCATTGCTTGAATACACCCTAGTGCAAACATATGGCCGCGAGCAGATACAACAAAATCAGCCCCCAATGCTAATGCCCATGCAACTTTAGAGGGTACGATTAACTTACCTGAGGCAATAACCTTTACTCGCTCTCTGAGCCCATGTTTTTCTAACAGGTTAATGACTAATGGTAAGCTTTCTCGCAGTGGTAAGCCCACTGAATCTAATAATGACTGTGGTGCGGCGCCTGTGCCACCGTCCGCACTATCAATAGTAATAAAGTCGGGCGCTGACTCAATACCACGATGATTTATTTCAGCGAAAAGAGTTTCCAGCCAAGTGTACTCACCAATAACCGCTTTAAAGCCTGTAGGTTTACCGGTAGCGTTACGTACGGTTGCCAACATATCAAGAATATCTGACGGCTTTTTAATTTCAAGATGACCATTAGGGCTAATTGAATCTTGCCCTTCGGGAATGCCGCGTATTTTTGCAATTTCAGCGTTAACTTTTCGCCCTGGTAACATACCGCCTTTACCCGGTTTTGCGCCTTGGCTTAGCTTTATTTCAAACATTTTTACTTGTTCGTGAGCTGCTATTTCTTTTAATTTAGCAGTGCTTAAATTGCCATTATCGTCGCGCACGCCATATTTAGCAGTACCAATTTGAAATACAATATCTCCCCCGCCTTCTAAATGATACGGGCTTAAACCGCCTTCACCGGTATTATACCAACAGCCAGCAAGCTTAGCTCCTTTAGATAAAGCACGTACAGCAGGTTTTGACAAAGCACCAAAACTCATACCTGAAATATTAAATATTGAATTAGTGGTATAAGGTGTTTTACAGTAAGGCCCTAATGTCACATTACTAGGATCGAGCGCTTCTTCATCTAAAGTAGGGAATGCGCAGTTCATAAACATCACTGTACCGGTTACCTCAAGGCTTTGAGTCGAGCCAAACGCAGCAGTATGATCAACATCTTTTGCAGCGCGATATACCCAACTACGTTCAGCACGATTAAACGGCATTTCTTCTCTATCTAGTGCGAAAAAGTACTGGCGGAAAAATTCGCCTTGGCGCTCAAAAAAATATCGAAACCGACCAATTACCGGATAGTTGCGCCTAATTGCATGCTTTGTTTGGGTTATATCTCTAAAGTAAAAAATAATAACCGACAAAACAATAAACCCTAATACAACAATAAAAAGGCTCGCAAATACATTAATACTTAGAACTATAAAATTGTTCACTCAAAACCCCTCTGCAGTACTTTTTCGCCAATAAATGAAAATGGCTTCAATAGACAAATGCGCATATCACTTATTATAGATGATATGCGCATTTTATTAATTTATAACCCTAATATAAGCCATTACGATTGATGCGGATTAATTAAATATCCTGTTTAGCGAGTTCGTTTTTAATATACAAACGAATTTGCTGCTCAAGTACAGATAACGGTACTGAGCCATGGCGTAGCACTTGATGATGGAACTCTCGCACATCAAATTTTTGGCCAAGGGCCTGCTCCGCTTCTTTACGTAAGCGCTTAATAGTTAATTCTCCAATTTTATACGATAACGCCTGCGCAGGCCATGAAATATAACGATCTGTTTCAGTTTTAACGTTGTGCAACGACAAAGCAGTGTTATCGCCCATAAAATTCATCGCGCGTTCACGGCTCCAGCCATACATATGCATTCCCGTATCAACAACTAAACGTGCAGCGCGCCACATTTCATAGGTTAAACGTCCAAAACGGCTGTATGGATCTTGATAAAATCCAGCTTCTATTCCTAAGTACTCAGAATAAAGCCCCCACCCCTCACCAAATGCTGATAAATAAGCATCGCGGCGATAACTCGGCAAATTTTCTAGCTCAGCATTAAGTGATATTTGTAAATGATGCCCTGGTACAGCTTCATGCAATGTTAACGCCTCTAGCGCATAAAGAGGTCGCTTATCTAGCGCATAAGTATTTACCCAGTAATAACCGGCTTGGTCGTCACGGCTCGAACCAGAATAACGCCCAGTAGTATATTTAGGAGCAATATTGGCTGGAACAGCCACTACGCCATAAGGTTTGCGAGGCAAGGTATGAAATAAAGTAGGCAGTTGCGCATCCATTTTTTTAGCAATATAAGCTGCTTCTTTTAGTAACTGCTCTGGGGTAGTTGCGTAAAACTGCGGATCAGTACGTAAAAAGTGGATAAATTCGGCAAACGTGCCTTTAAAACCGACTTCTTTTATTACCTGCTCCATTTCGCTACGAATACGCGCCACTTCTTTTAGGCCCAACTCATGAATTTCTTTTGGGGTCATATCGGTAGTGGTGTAATGCTTGGCGCGATTAGCATAAAAAGCAGCCCCATTAGGCGTTGCCGAAATACCAATACTGTCTCGAGCACCTGCTTGATACTCTTCAGTAAAAAAGGTGAGGTAATCTTTATAAGCTGCTATTACTTGTTCTTTAATGATTGTTTTAGCTTGGAGTTGCAGCTCATAAAATTCGCTGCTAGTTAAGCCTGCAGTATTCGTTAAAAATGGCTGATAAAATTCAGACTGTGTTACATCATCAACTATATAAACACTAATTGAATCTTCATAACCTTTAAGTACAGCTTTAGGCTGCGTTAACCCTATTGCTAAACCTTGTTTCATCCAATAAATATTTTGCTCAAAAAAACGTGGTACCTGAGCTAATCGCGCTAAATAATTTTTATAATCTTGCAACGTTTTATATTGTGAGCTTTTAACCATAAACGACAAGCTTGAGTGAAACCCATATTCAGATGTAAGCGGCATGTAATGGGCATTAAATACATATTCATCCACGCTATTTTGTACTTGAGCACGCAAAATACTAAAGTTAATCCGATTTTCATCACTTAACTTATCCATGCTTACTGTATCTAAATCGGCAAGTAGTTGGGTATTTTTTTTATATTCTTGCGCTAAATACTCAGCAGTTAAATTAGGTAGTAAGTAGCCATCTACCCCCTGAGGATTATTACTATAAGGGCTGGCATCTTGTCTATTTTGCACAATATTTTCGGCAACTTGAGTAAATTGCTTATCGGCATTAAGTGAGGTTGTTTGGCATGCACTTAAGGTACATAAAAAAGTAATTCCCACTAGCGAGTGGCGTAATGGTCGAGATAAAAGTTGATTCATTATTATATAGCTTCACAATTAAATAGATTTTGTAAACCTATCGCAGGTTAAATAAATAGCAAGATAAATACGACCAAGCACACAAAAACTAATACGACTGATATAAGCCGGTTGGTATTTAATAATCAGCAATAAAACATAGCTTTTAATGAAACGAGAAGTAATTGACGATAAAAGCAGCCATTATGTTGCTAAAGTAAAAATTTAGATAACTAACTGTCGTTTTTACTTTTAAATAACCAATATAATGATTATGGTACAAGTGCTTGG
Source organism: Pseudoalteromonas translucida KMM 520 (assembly GCF_001465295.1). Lineage (NCBI taxonomy): Bacteria > Pseudomonadati > Pseudomonadota > Gammaproteobacteria > Alteromonadales > Pseudoalteromonadaceae > Pseudoalteromonas > Pseudoalteromonas translucida. The sequence goes on from NZ_CP011034.1 coordinate 3,280,251, forward strand.
ATGCGAAACGCTTCACTGGATGAGTTTATAAATTAATACGCATATGTATTTAGTTGGTATTTGCAAATGATGTTCCATGACTCCATGGCTGTAGCACAAGATAAAATGACAAAAGTGTGTGTATTTTTAGAGCGCCATTTTTTGCCACCTACACCACTTAATTATCAGGTCGTTTATACTTATATTAGCCAAGTAAACAACGACCTTAATAGCGCCATTGAGCGCGCTATTGCAAGTAACACTCTTATTGACAGTTTATTTACCGAGCAACTCTACTTTGAGCATTTAAATCAAGGGCATGCCACTGAAGTGTCGATGATAGAGAATGTTAATGGGGTAATTAACTCGCTGTCTAAAAACGCACAACACACTGAAAAACAAATTATTAATTTTGCCGGCCATATTAGCGAGTGTATGCATTCGCTTGATGAAAATAATATTAAAAATAGCCGGATCGCACTTGCAAGGTTAGATCAGCAAACAGCAACACTGTTAACTCAACACAAACAGTTTAAACAACAATTAAGTAATGCTAAACAACTCCACGAAAAAACTAAAAAGCAGCTTAATACCCTGCGTAAACAACATATTATTGATAGTCAAACTGGCTTGTATAAACGCCATTATTTAACCAAACAAGTACAAATATGGGCAAATCAACATAAACCGGTTTGTGCTATTGCTATTCAGATAGACAATTTAGATCACTTTATTGATAACTTTGGCGATGTAATTGCAGAAGCAATTTTAAGCAAAGTGGCTAAACAAGTACAAAAATATGTGTTTCAAAGCGGCCTAGCGGGGCGTACCGCAAAAGATCAATTTACTGTATTACTTACCGACGTAGATTGTGAAACAACTAATTTAATTGCTGAAAAAGTACGCGCTGGCGTTGCAAAGCTGCGCTTTATTAGCTCAAAAAGCGCGCTAGAATTACCAGCAATTAAACTCTCTTTGGGGATTGCACAGCAACAACAAGCTAACTTTGAGCAATTAACTAAAAGTGCTTCTAATGCGGCATTTAAAGCACGCTCTTTAGGGCAAAATAGCTTTACTGCTGAGCATTAATTAGCTGATAAATCATATTCAAATTGCACCTTCAGGGCACAATCAAGTACACTAGTCTTTATTACCACGATAGAGATTAATGATGAGCGAAACACCACAAAAGACCACGCATTTTGGCTATAAAACGGTAGCCGAAAACGATAAAGCCTCAATGGTTGCAGACGTATTTCATTCAGTTGCGGCAAAATACGACGTAATGAATGACTTAATGTCTTTTGGGGTGCATCGTTTATGGAAACGTCAAACAATAGCCAGCTCTGGCGTTCGTAAAGGTCACCATGTTTTAGATTTAGCCGGTGGTACGGGCGATTTAACTGCAAAATTTAGCCAATTAGTCGGAGAAACCGGTCAGGTTATACTGGGTGATATTAACTCATCTATGTTAAAAGTAGGCCGCGAAAAACTCCATAATTTAGGCTTAGTTGGCAATATTGACTACGTACAAATGAACGCTGAAGCCTTGCCATTCCCTGATAATAGCTTTGATCTGATCACTATTGCATTTGGTTTACGTAATGTAACCGACAAAGACAAAGCATTACGCTCAATGTACCGCATTTTAAAACCAGGCGGGCGCTTACTGGTATTAGAGTTTTCAAAGCCAGAGCATGAAATACTTAGTAAAGCATACGACTTTTATTCATTTAACTTATTACCAACTATGGGTAAGTTAGTAGCAAACGACAGCGAATCGTACAAGTATTTAGCTGAGTCGATTCGTATGCACCCAGATCAAGACACGCTTAAAAGCATGATGTCTGATGCAGGCTTTGAGCAAACCACTTATCAAAACTTAACCGGTGGTATTGTTGCGCTGCATCGTGGCTTTAAATACTAAGGTAAATAATTATGGCGCTTGAGCAAGCAACCGAAAAAAATTCTACAGAGGCTCCCTCAACTGATTTTTTTATGTTACCCAACTTAGTACTTTCGCTCGTGGAGCGAATACTTAATCAAGCACTTAAACTCGATACAAGCCTATCGGGAAAGCTGGCAGCAGTTAAGCATCAGCGCTTAGTCGTTGATGTTAGGGGCTCTCAGTTGAAGCTGCTGCTAGTATTTAGCGACAAGCAACTTCATTTATATAGCGCAACCAGTGATACAGACGCCGATTGCATGATCAGCGCCGACCTTAACACCCTGCTTGCGCTAAAAAACCCAGCCATGCTTACCCAGCTTATTCGCCAAGATAAACTTGATTTGCAAGGTGATTTAAACATAGCTCAAACCTATAGCAATGCCTTTTCAACACTAGATATTGATTGGCCTGAGCAGCTTTCATCGCACCTTGGTGATGCTCCCGCACAGCAATTATATTTACACCTCAAAACGCTCCAGCAACACGGCAATAAAGCAAAAGCGCAGTTAAGCCGCACACTAACAAGCTTATGCCAAGATGAATTGGCAATTGCCATCCATCCGTTAGAGCTTAAACAATTTAAACAACAAAACCGTGAGCTTAAAGGCCAAGTTGCTGCTATAGAACAGCGTATTAATGCCTTACTAACCACTTTGACTACCCGCTAAGGATTTTTTGTGTCAACTGCACGACTGTATTACATCACTAAAACACTGCTTAGCTACGGGTTAGATGAGTTAGTGCCAAAACATAAAATTCCTTGGTTTGCGAAAATAGCCCGAGGTAGTTTATTTTGGCTGCGTAATCAGCATAAAGATAAGCCCGCAGGGCTGCGATTACGATTAGCACTACAACAGCTTGGCCCAGTATGGGTTAAGTTTGGTCAAATGCTCTCTACGCGTCGTGATTTACTGCCGCACGAAATTGCATTAGAGCTGGCATTTTTGCAAGATCAGGTTGAACCTTTTTCTGGCGAGCTTGCACAAAAAATAATAGAAAAAGCTCTCGAAATTAATGACATAAGCGAGCGTTTTAGTGAGTTCTCACAAACACCACTGGCGTCGGCATCCATAGCCCAAGTACATACCGCAACGTTAGTTGACACAAATGGTATAGAGCAAGATGTAGTTATTAAAGTAATTCGCCCTAATATTAATCAACAAATTAATGCCGACTTAGCCTTAATGGAAAAGCTCGCTAAGGTGCTAGCAAAAGTACATCACGAATCAAAACGTCTGCGTCCTGTTGAAGTAGTAAAAGAGTACAAAAAGACCCTGCTTGATGAGCTTGATTTAATGCGCGAAGGTGCAAACGGCATTCAACTTAAACGTAATTTTGAAGACTCAGACTCGCTTTACATTCCTACCGTTTATAGCGATTACAGCCGCCATAATATATTAGTAATGGAACGTATTTATGGTATTGCGGTATCAGATACTGATGCTTTATTAGCGCAAAACACCAATATGAAACTACTGGCTGAGCGTGGCGTTGAAGTGTTTTTTACCCAAGTGTTCAGAGACAGCTTTTTTCATGCTGATATGCACCCAGGTAATATTTTTGTTTCTCGTGAGCACCCCGAAAACCCTAAATATATTGGTATAGATTGCGGTATTGTAGGCACCTTAAATAAAGAAGATAAACGCTATTTAGCGGAAAACTTTATTGCCTTTTTTAATCGCGATTATCGCCAAGTTGCACAGTTGCATGTGGACTCGGGTTGGGTACCGCCAGATACCAGTATTGAAGAGTTTGAATTTGCTATTCGCACTGTCTGCGAGCCTATATTTAATAAGCCTTTAGCTGAAATTTCGTTTGGTCATGTATTGGTTAATTTATTTAATACTGCAAGGCGCTTTAATATGCAGGTACAACCACAATTAGTATTACTGCAAAAAACCTTATTGTATGTTGAAGGTTTAGGCCGCCAGCTTTATCCACAATTAGATTTATGGAAAACCGCAAAGCCCTTTTTAGAAGATTGGGTTAAGCAACAAGTTGGCCCGCTATCGGTTATAAAGCAAATGTATGCACAATTACCCTTTTGGGCCGAAAAAATGCCAGAGCTGCCCGATCTAATTTATCAAAGCTTAAAACGCCCACCACAAATTCAAGTACAGGCTCCGAAGGGATCTCATAAACCTTTGGTTTTAGGTTTGTTTAGCAGTGTGGCTATGGTTATTGCTGCATTATTTTATTTACAACACGATTTAATTGCCGCAAGTATCGCTATAAGTAGCGCTATTATTGGTTTTATAGCAGCGTGGCATAGTACATAAACTAGGTGCTATTTACGTTTTTAGGCGTATAATTAGTATTTAAAATATACACTTTATAATTATGAAAACGGGAGATAAACATGGGATTTGGCGGTATTAGTCTTTGGCAGTTATTGATTGTATTAGCAATTATTGTACTTTTGTTTGGCACTAAAAAATTACGCGGTATTGGTGGTGATTTAGGGGGCGCAGTTAAAGGCTTTAAAAAAGCAATGTCTGACGAACAAAATACAGGTAAGCAAAGCACAGATAAAGAACAGCCAGAGCAGATTCAAAAATCAGAAGAGAGTGCACCGCTTGATTCTGCCGATACAGAAAAAAACAAAGACAATAACAAGGTTTAATTAGCATGGGGATGTGGGAGCTAATTGTTGTTTTAATTGTTGGTTTAGTGGTGCTTGGTCCAGAGCGTTTACCTGTAGCAATTAGAACGGTAAGCCGCTGGATAAAAACTGCAAAGTCGCTTGCTAACTCAGTGAAAGCTGAAGTGAGCGAAGAGTTACGTGTGCACGAATTACACGAAAACCTTAAAAAAGCGGAGCAACAAAACTTAACCGATTTAAGCCCTGAACTACAAAGTTCACTAACTGAACTACAACAGGCTGCTCAGTCTGTGACCCACAGTTATAAAAAAACTCAAATCGATCCCTCTAATAAGCAAAATATTGATGATACAAAGTGAAATTAATTTCTCACTTTGTGGTCAACTTACTAAATGGTATAAATAATAATGGCTGAGGAAGTAAAATCGGGGTTTGTCGCGCATTTAATTGAATTACGCGACCGGCTGATTAAATCACTATTAAGCATTTTAGTTATTTTTATTGCAATAGTGTATTTTGCAAACGACATTTATACATTTGTTGCAGCGCCATTAATTTCACATTTGCCAAGCACTGCAACCATGATAGCAACTGATGTCACAGCGCCATTTTTTGCTCCTTTTAAACTAACATTATTTGTCGCATTATTTGCCTCTATTCCGTGGATATTACACCAGGTTTGGGGTTTTATAGCTCCGGGGTTGTATAAACACGAAAAACGTATGTTAATGCCAATACTCGCCTCAAGCATCTTTTTGTTTTATGGTGGTATTGCCTTTTGCTACTTTGTAGTACTGCCTATTATTTTAGGCTTTTTTACCAGTGCTGGCCCTGCAATGCTCACCTTAGCACCGGATATAAGTAGCTACTTAGGGTTTGTACTAAAACTATTTTTTGCCTTTGGTGTCGCTTTCGAAATTCCAGTAGCCATTATGCTGCTGTGCTGGAGCGGCGCTACAACAACGCAAAGTTTAAAAGAAAAACGTCCCTATATTGTAGTGGGTGTTTTTGTAGTGGCGATGTTTTTAACACCGCCCGATGTATTGTCACAAACTTTATTAGCGCTACCTATGCTTATTTTGTTTGAGCTAGGCCTAATTTTAGCTAAATTTTATACCGCTAAACCACAACAAGAATCTGAGGAATAATATGAACAAAAAACTACTCTCACTATTAGTTTTGTTAAGCGCACCGACTTTTGCAGCCACTGCTATTAACGAGCAAGCACTGCAAGCATGTAGCTTTATTGAAAACGACTTTAATCGTCTGCTTTGTTACGATAATACGGTTGCCGGTAAACCGCTGAGCAAGCCTACTGTAAATAAAACACTCTCACCAACAAATACAGAAGCCACCGCACCTGTTGCTGTAGCGGTAACACAAGCAGAAGAGTTTGGTTTAGAGCATAAAAATATTGCGAAAGAAAATGACAGCTCTATTAGCTCAACTGTATCAGCCATTAAAGAAGCGGCTTATGGTGAGTTAATTATTACTCTAGAAAACGGCCAACAATGGCGTCAAATTGGATCTGATGGCATAACGCTAAAAGAAGATGACAACGTGGTTATTAGTCGTGGTGTATTTAATTCTTTTTTATTAAAAAAAGAAGGTCAAAACCGCTCTATACGCGTTAAACGTACTCAATAATGCCATACAGCTTAATTGATGCTGGGGTTAATTTAACTAACCATCAGTTTGATGGACAGCATCAAGACATTATTGCCCGCGCTAAAGCTGCGGGAGTTAAGCATATGCTGATTATAGGCTGCGATGTGGCAGCCAGTGAACAGTCGCTTGAGCTGGCTATAAAGCATCATCAATTTTCTACAGCAGGCGTACATCCTCACGATGCTAAATCGGCTACTGATGAGCTTGAGGCGCAACTCACTCAACTTGCAAGCCATAAGCAAGTTATAGCCATTGGAGAGTGCGGCCTTGATTATAATCGCGACTTTTCACCTCGCGATGTACAACGAAGCGTACTTAGGCGCCAGCTTGCCCTAGCAGAACAGCTAAACTTACCTGTATATTTGCATGAGCGTGATGCCCGCGAAGACATGATAAGCATTTTAAAAGAATTTAATGTACGCGGCGTATTACATTGCTTTACAGGTAACGCTCAGGCATTAAAAAACTACTTAGCGTTAGGGCTTTATATAGGCATTACCGGCTGGGTTTGCGATGAACGCCGAGGAAAAGAGCTACAACAATTAATCCCCAGTATCCCTCTTAATAAACTATTAATAGAAACTGATGCGCCTTTTTTGATTCCGCGCACCGTTAGCCCAAAGCCTAAATCTCGCCGTAATGAGCCTGCCTTATTAACTTATGTGTGCGAAACAATTGCCCAATTATATAACCTTACTCCTGAGGCAATAGCGCAACAAACTACTCTAAATTTTTATCATGTTTTTGGTTTAAAAGCTAAGTAATGAAAGCTATTGGGGTGTTATTAAGTCTATTAACTATCCTTTTTGCTGGTTTAGCAGCCGCTAATACTATAGAGATAGATGATCAGTTTACATCTGAAAAAATAAACTCTATTTATTATTCTTTTGCGCCTACATCTATAACAACCGCCCAGCAGAGCGATCTTAAACAGTGGCAAACGTTAACCAACAAACCTCTTAATTTAGGCGTTGAACAACGCCCTATTTGGATCCAATTTACAATTAAAAACACGCTCAATACACGTGTAACGCCAATACTCTCTATAGATAACCCGTTATTAAATGAAGTACTTGTATATCACTTACTCGATAAGCGACGATCCTCCTCAATAAATATTAATGCCCCCCCTTTACTGCCACAGCAACAAATAAAAAACGAACCTTTGCTGGTAAAATTAACGCTTCCTGCCCACAGTAATACCACTGTTATTGTTAAAGTGAGCAATAGCTCAGGGTTACGCGTGCCTTTAACCTTATGGCAGGCCGATGCGCTTTTTACATATAAAAGTAAGCTTAATTTGCTTTACGGATTGTTAATTGGCTTTGTTTTTTCTTTAGCGATTAGCTGTCTTATTTTGTATGCTTTTTCGCGTAAGCAATACTTTGCTTACACGGGCGCTATAACATTAATGCTCAGCATCTTATTATATTTTATTTGTGGTTTTAGTTTCATGCACACACGTTCTGCGGCCACAGTACAACTTATGATCCCCATGTTGCTGATGCTGATAACGGTGCTTTTTTTACCTCTACAGCAACAGGTATGTCAGCCTAAAACCGTTACATGGTTTAAAGTGCAAAAAATTATAATAGCTATATATGCACTGCTTATTGCGTTTATTTGGCTTTTTCCTACACTTGTTGTCACCTTATTTTGCCTTATTACCACTCCCATTGTTTTAGGCTCCTATGTTGTAACAACCTCACTTTGCATTCGCCAAAACCCATCAGAACCCAATAAAGCACTTTTGCTAGCTTTATGCAGCTTTTTAGCCGCAATAGTTTATTTTATTATTACTGTTTCAGGGCTTTATATATTTACAAACAGTAGGCTGGCCTTTGTGTTTATTTGCTCTCTTAGCTGCGCTTTCTCCCTAGGATATGCGGTGATGAAACTCTTTATTTTACAGCGCGATGAACAAGTAACTACTCAACAAACCTTAATAGCCAAAAGTGCTGCCCAAGACGCCTTATTACATGAGCGGCTATCTTTACAAGAAAGCGTGCGTCAAGAACTCGAAACACAAGTAGATGAGCGTACTTTTGAGTTACAAGTAACACTAAGAGAACTAGAAGAAAAAAACCGTGAGCTTGAACAGCTGAACATGGAAGATCCCTTAACTGGCATTAAAAACCGACGCTTTTTTGATAAAAAATTAGTGATGGAGTTGCGCCGTTCGCGTCGCGAACAAACCCCATTAAGTGTTATTATGCTTGATATAGACACATTTAAGGTAATAAACGATACCTATGGCCACCTAACTGGCGATCAGGTTATTCGTACTGCTGCTGATACTATTAAAAAGCAATTACAACGCCCGCTTGATGAAGTAGCACGTTACGGCGGCGAAGAATTTGTGGTGCTATTGCCCAATACCCAAAATGATGGCGCGATAGCCATTGCTGAAAAAATTCGCCACGCTATTGCTACTAATAATGTGCATGTGGCTGGCACTACTATTTCATTTACAATCAGCGCGGGAGTGTATACTAGCGTTGCTGAAGATATAAATAACCCTGAAATTTTTACCGAACGTGCCGACAAAGCACTTTATTTTGCCAAGCAGCATGGTCGTAACCAAGTAATTAATTTTCCAATCCCGCAATCCCAAAGTAGGAGCGTATAAATATGGCCCAATCTGGTCTAGATCTTTTCCCATATACTCGCATGCGCAGAATGCGCCGCGATGATTTTTCACGCCGCCTTATGGCTGAAAACCAGCTTAGCGTTAATGATCTTATTTATCCGGTATTTGTACTCGAAGGTAAAAACCGTCGTGAAGAAATTGAATCAATGCCCGGTATCGAGCGCTTATCAATTGACTTACTACTTATAGAAGCCAAAGAACTGGTTGAGCTAGGTGTCCCCGCCATTGCTATTTTTCCGGTAACACCGGCCGACAAAAAGTCATTACATGCTGAAGAAGCGTATAACGATGATGGTTTAGCACAACGCACTGTACGTGCATTAAAAGAAGCGTTCCCTGAGTTAGGTGTAATTACTGATGCCGCGCTAGACCCGTTTACCACCCACGGACAAGACGGTATTATTGATGAAAGTGGCTATGTAATTAACGACATCACAACTGACATACTGGTTAAGCAAGCACTGTCGCACGCCCGAGCAGGTGCTGACGTTATTGCCCCTTCTGATATGATGGATGGCAGAATAGCCGCTATTCGCGAGGCACTTGAAGCCGATGGCTACATTCACACTCGCATTATGGCTTACTCAGCTAAATACGCCTCAAGCTATTATGGCCCATTTAGAGACGCGGTAGGTTCTGCCGGTAACTTAAAGGGTGCTGATAAAAAAACCTATCAAATGGATCCAGCTAATTCTGACGAAGCCATTCGCGAGGTCGCGCTTGATTTGCAAGAAGGCGCCGACATGGTAATGGTAAAACCTGGCATGCCATATTTAGATGTTGTACGCCGAGTTAAAGATGAATTTGGCGTTCCAACCTTCGCTTATCAAGTAAGTGGTGAATACGCGATGCACAAAGCTGCAATTGATAACGGCTGGTTAGCTGAAGAGGCCACTATTATGGAGTCACTACTGGCATTTAAACGTGCTGGCGCCGACGGTATTCTTACCTATTTTGCTAAGCAAGCCGCACAATACTTAGCTAAAAAGTAAGCCTTACAAGGCGGGTAACAAGCCCGCCTTACTTTATCTTTAATTACAAATTTAAATAGTGTTACATCATTTTTCCGCTGCTATAACTCAACGAAACTGCTACCTATATAACCAGTATTAGCCCTCCTCTTTGCTTTATTTAATTGGGATTAATTTTTGTATCCGTTAAACCTAATATATACAAATGTAATTCAGACAAGCTTCAGTAAACTTTGTGTACTATCCGTACTAAATCTACTCACTCTCGTATTTAGACTGTAAACAACTAACCATACTTGAGCCTTAGTTACATATTTATTATTAAAAGTACCAATGAAACAAATTAATAAATCGATACCAATCTTAACTGTAAAAATAAGTCATGTTTTTATAAAGGAACGAAAATGAAAGCACCAATTCACCTAATATCAACATGGAAAAAAGCCTCAGTACCATTACTTAGCTTATTTCTTGTTTTTTCAGCTCAGCAAGCATTTTCAGCCACGCTTGACGTTGCCATCCCGCAAGACAATTTATTTGATGTGATCAGCGCCCGCGCTCAAAAATTAGCGAGTGAGGAGTATATTGCCCCTAAAAACATCGAGCTAGATGCGCTAAATAATATTGAGTATCAAGATTATCGCTCTATTCGTTTTAAACAAGACAAATCAATGTGGAAAGACGAAGGTCTTTACGAGCTTCAGCTGTTTCACCCCGGCTTTTTATATAAAACACCAGTAACAATTAATACAGTTGATAGTGATTCTAAACTTAGCCGTTTACCGTTTAGTACTGACTTTTATCAGTACGATGGTACTGCAGCACCTTTAAAAGACGAAATAGCCAAGAGTATTGCCAATAAACAATTAGGCCATGCTGGGTTTAGGTTGCATTACCCAATTAATACCACTGAGTACAAAGATGAAGTAATGGTGTTTCAAGGTGCTTCTTATTTTAGAGTTGTTGGGCCTAATCAAGTGTATGGTCTATCGGCTCGAGGGTTAGCAATTGATACCGCAGAAGCGTCTGGCGAAGAATTTCCTGTGTTTAAAGAGTTTTGGTTAGTAAAACCACAGCCAGAACAAACCAACATTATCATTTTTGCACTGCTTGATAGCCCATCGGTTGCCGGCGCTTATAAGTTTAGTATTGACCCTACTACCAACACCAGCGTTAAAGTAGATATGCAAATTTTTGCCCGTAAAGACGTGAAAAAATTAGGCGTAGCACCGCTAACAAGCATGTTTTATCACGGCGAAAACAGCACTAAGTTTTTTGACGATTACCGCCCAGAAGTACATGACTCAGACGGACTGTTAACCCAATCTCAGGATAACAACTGGATTTGGCGTCCGCTTAATAACCCGTCGCAACTTAGCGTAACCTCTTTTTCATACGAGAACCCTAAGGGATTTGGCTTAGCGCAACGTGATCGTGAATTTAATAATTACTTTGATATTGAAGCGCATTACCACAACCGCCCTAGCCTGTGGATAGAGCCAGAAGGCGAGTGGGGAAATGGCCGAGTTGAGCTGGTAGAAATACCGACAGATACAGAAACAAACGACAACATAGTGAGCTACTGGGTGCCTGAAAAACCATTTAAAGCAGGCGATTCGTTAAAGCTAAGCTATAAAATGACCACCTTTAATGCTTACTTAAATCAGCATGATAAGGCACGCGCAGTTCGCACTCGCATTGGTAGCGCAGCATTGCCGGGGGAAGATAACCCACCACCTAAAAGCCATCGCCAATTTACGGTTGATTTTGCTGGGCCTGATATAAATAAGCTTTCAGAAAAGTTAAATTTAAATGCCGACATCCAATTAACAACAGGTGAAGTAAGAGATGTAACTGTGCAAAAGTTACCAAATTCATTAGGCTGGCGAGTTGCATTTAAAATAGCTCCACAAAACGGCAAACCTGTAGATATGCGCTTATCGTTAAAGCTGCATGATAAAGAAATTAGCGAGGTATGGAGTTATGTTTGGTATCCAAATGACATCAAGTAAACAAACCACCAAAATATCTATGCCCTTTAAGGCACTTCGTATTTGGTTATTTGCCATTGCCGCAATTGGTATATCTGCGTACGGCATCTCTATTATGTTTGAAATTTTAAACTCAAATGGTATGACGCCACTTGAGTATGCTTTGCTGGCATTATTTTCAATTACCTTTGCATGGATTGTTACCGCATTTTGTAGTGGCACTATAGGGTTTGTACTGCAATTACTGCGTATTGATCCGCTTACTCTTAGGCGCATAAAACCGATAAAGCTTGAGAGCCAGGCATTTTCTCAGCAAAAAACTGCGATAGTAATGCCTATATATAACGAAGATACACATCGCGTTATTGCAGGCTTTGAAGTGAGCTTACAGTCATTAAAAGAGACTGGGGAATTAGCCAACTTTGATTTTTATTTACTCAGTGATACGCAAGATCCAACAATAGCTAAAAATGAACTAAGTGCTTGGCATGCTTTGTGTGAGCGCCTAGGCGAGACATCAAAGCAATTGTTTTATCGTCGCCGCGAAGATAATAAACACCGTAAAGTAGGTAATTTAACCGACTTTTTTGAGCGCTGGGGAAGCCAGTACGATCATATGATTGTGCTTGATGCCGACAGCGTTATGACAGGTAAGTGCATGCTAGAGCTAACCGCCAGCATGATTAACAACCCGCAAGTAGGACTTATTCAAACTATTCCTATTCCGGTACGTCAAGATACCTTTTTTGGTCGTTTTTTACAGTTTGCTTCGGTACTTTATAGCCCTATGCTGGCAACAGGGTCGGCATTTTGGCAAACCGATAAAGCAAACTACTGGGGCCATAATGCCATAATTAGAGTAAGCGCATTTATTGACTGCTGTGGTTTACCCACACTTAAAGGCAATGCCCCTTTTGGTGGTGAAATACTCAGCCATGATTTTGTAGAAGCATCATTACTACACAGTGCAAATTGGGAAGTATTACTACTTGCTGATATTGAAGGCAGCTATGAAGAAGTTCCAAGTAATATTTTAGATTATGCCGTGCGCGACAGACGCTGGGTGCAGGGTAATATTCAACATATTGGATTGCTTACGTCACCAAAGTTAAAGCTGATGAGCAAATTTCACTTTTTACTTGGCGCTACCGCTTATATTTCGTCATTAATATGGTTACTTATGCTCGCGTTAAGTACGGTTGATGCCGTAACACGTGCTTTAAATAGCGACGTTTATTTTAACCGCGCTTATCAATTGTTCCCTACTTGGCAAATAGCTAAAACCGATTTAATTGATGCTCTGCTCTATCTTACTATTGTTATTTTATTGCTACCAAAACTAATGGGTATAATTGTAACCTTGGTGCACAGAAAAAACCGCTTCGGTGGTGCTATTAAACTTACATTAGGCGCAATTATCGAAACGGTTTTTGCGATTGTCATGGCTCCGTTAATGATGGTGTTTCATGCTTACTTTGTTGTTTGTGTATTTTTAGGCAAAAAAGTTAAATGGGATGCTCAACCACGAGAAGGCCGCATGGTGCCATGGAAAGAAGCGTTTAGTTATACGTTATTTTCTACTTTGGTCGCTATTGCTTGGGGTAGCACAGCATATTTCTTCACGCCGGTATTTTTTTGGTGGCTCTCACCTATATTACTAGGCTTAGTACTAGCTGCACCTATAGTGCGTTATTCAAGTAGTATAAAACTGGGTGTTAAACTTAGAAAGCTAGGTATATTTATCTGCCCTAGTGAAGTAGATAACGATACCATGCTAGAAGCACTTAAAGTGCACCTTAAAGAGATTTCGGTACCCACCGCAGGGCAATACCCTTTAACTATACCCGCATTGCCAAAAGAGCATTTGGTTACCATGCCAATACAAAGCTTTAATAAGTCACGCACGCCAAAGATGAAAGCGCTAAAAGAAAAGCTAATTAAAAAGCTTAGCTAGCGCCACACTTTAAAATAAAAAAAGGAGCTATTTATAGCTCCTTTTTTATTGTCGGTAATTAGCTGTTTATATCTTCTTTATTAATTGTATTAAATTAGTAGCGTTTATAGGCAAAGGTAAACAACTCAACAGTAGTAGCCATCATGGTGTATAGCGCATCATCGCAATACTCCTCACACTTGCATACGCGCACAGCTAAATTAATAACTCATTGGGCGTGCTGGGCATTTATGCGTCGTTATTACCTGGCCTCAAAAGCAAATACACCGCTGCAAATTTAACCTCGAAAGGTAAACACACCCTAATATATCAATTTTATTATAGGCAATAAAAAACCCGCAACATGTGCGGGTTTCTTTAAAGAGTTAAGGTGCTAATTACTTAGCAGCTTTTTTCTCTTTTTCTGCAGCGATTACAGCTTCAGCAACGTTATTAGGACATGGTGCGTAATGTGAGAACTCCATAGAGAACTGACCACGACCTGATGTCATTGTACGTAATGAACCGATGTAACCGAACATTTCTGATAACGGTACGTCTACTTTAATGCGAACGCCAGTTAAACCAGGCTCTTGGTCTTTCATCATACCACGACGACGGTTAAGGTCACCGATTACGTCACCTACATGATCTTCCGGCGTGAACACGTCAACTTTCATGATTGGCTCAAGAAGTTGTGCACCCGCTTTAGGGATAGATTGACGGAAAGCACCTTTAGCAGCGATTTCGAACGCAATTGCTGATGAATCCACTGCGTGGAAGCCACCATCAAAAAGTTCAACTTCAACGTCAAGTACTGGGAAGCCAGCTAAAACACCAGTGCCCATCATTGACTTAAAGCCTTTCTCAACTGCAGGCCAGAATTCTTTAGGTACGTTACCACCAACAACAGATGATTTAAACGTGAAACCAGAAGCAACTTCGCCTGGCTTAATACGGTAATCAATTTTACCGAACTGACCAGAACCACCAGACTGTTTCTTATGCGTGTAGCTATCTTCAATTTCTTTAGTGATAGTTTCACGGTAAGCAACCTGCGGTTGACCAACAATAAGGTCTACACCGTAAGTACGTCTAAGGATATCTACTTTGATATCTAAGTGAAGCTCGCCCATTCCTTTAAGAATAGTTTCGCCTGAATCTTCATCTGTCTCAACTTGGAAAGATGGATCTTCTGCAACCATTTTACCGATAGCAACACCCATTTTCTCATTACCGCCTTTATCTTTAGGCTGTACAGCAATCGAGATTACTGGAGTTGGGAATACCATTGGCTCAAGTGTTACTGGGTGCTTAGGATCACATAATGTGTGACCAGTTTGCACGTTTTTCATGCCTACGATAGCAATGATGTCACCAGCTTGTGCGCTAGTTAATTCGTTACGGTCATCTGCTTGCATCTCAACCATACGGCCAACACGTTCAGTTTTACCAGTAAACGCATTAAGGATAGTGTCACCCTTGTTTAGTTTACCTGAGTAAATACGTACGAATGTTAACGCACCAAAACGGTCATCCATTATTTTGAATGCTAACGCTTTAAATGGTAGGTCTGTAGATACGATAGCGAATTCGCCGTTTTCATTACCTTCTTCGTCCATAAGAGGTTGAGGATCAACTTCTGTAGGTGCCGGTAAGTAATCAACAACTGCGTCAAGAATAAGCTGCATACCTTTGTTTTTGTATGCTGAGCCACAGTATGTTGGGAAGAAAGCAAGGTCACGAGTACCTTTACGGATACAACGCTTCACATCTTCAATTGAAGGAATTACACCTTCCATGTACGTTTCTAGTAGCTCATCGTCTTGCTCAACAGCAGTTTCGATAAGTAACTCATGGTATTCCTCAACTTGGTCAACCATGTCTGCAGGAACGTCTTCAATTGTGTAGTTCTCTGGAAGGCCAGTCGCATCCCAAACATATGCTTGCTTGGTTAAAACGTCAACAACACCAACAAAATCATCTTCAATACCGATTGGTAAAGTCATGATTAATGGAGTTGCACCAAGTACTTTTTGTACTTGATTAGTTACACGGAAGAAATCAGCACCCATACGGTCTAATTTATTCACGAAAATAACACGTGCTACACCTGACTCATTCGCATAACGCCAGTTAGTTTCTGATTGTGGTTCAACACCACCAGAGCCACAGAATACACCGATGCCGCCATCTAATACTTTAAGTGAACGGTAAACTTCAACAGTGA
Source organism: Pseudoalteromonas translucida KMM 520 (assembly GCF_001465295.1). Taxonomy (NCBI): domain Bacteria; kingdom Pseudomonadati; phylum Pseudomonadota; class Gammaproteobacteria; order Alteromonadales; family Pseudoalteromonadaceae; genus Pseudoalteromonas; species Pseudoalteromonas translucida. Next base: position 3,296,223 of record NZ_CP011034.1, read on the forward strand.
AGTCAACGTGTCCAGGAGTATCGATAACGTTAAAACGGTGATCTTTCCAGAAACAGCTTACAGCCGCAGACTGAATAGTAATACCGCGCTCAGCTTCTTGGTCCATGAAATCTGTAACTGATGTGCCATCGTGCGTGTCACCACTTTTGTGGATTTGACCAGTAAGCTTTAGTATACGCTCAGTGGTGGTAGTTTTACCCGCATCAACGTGCGCGAAAATACCAATGTTTCTGTACTTCGATAAATCTGCCATTAGTTTACTCTTAATAAAGTCGAAAAATTATTCGGCCAGAGTATAACATCACTTAAAGCGAACATCACCATAGAAGTCGCTTAAAATGCAGTCAATTATATAAAAAAAATGATGCATGGTTTGAAATGGCTATTTTTTGTAGTGCAAGCGAGGGATCAATTTACCTAATGAAGCTTTACCTTACTCTGTACTCTTTATTTTATTGGCATATTTTATAGCAACGCTCTGGACGACCAATACTACCATAGCTTTGATCAGCTCTAACCTGCTCTGCTTCAAGCATGTATTCTAGATATCGGCGAGCAGTCGATCGGCTCACACCCACTAAATCGCCCATTTGCTGAGCTGTAAATGCTGTTTCTTTATGTTCATTAAATGCAGTTATTATTTTTTTTAAGGTAAGCGAGTCGACTCCTTTGGGTAAGCGTGTTGTGGTACTAACGCGCTCTTTTGAACCAAATAGGGTATCAACCATAGACTGCGTCACCTCAACAGCAGCCGAAAAACATTGTTGGCGAGCTTCAAAACGTGCCAGAGCTTGATCTAACCTATTTAACATGAGTGGTTTTACTAAAAAGTCACTGGCGCCTAACTGCATTGCTTTTTCGAGTATTTCCACTTCTTTTGCCGCTGTGAGCAACATCACTTCGCTTTTTATGTTTAAGCGGCGCAAATCACTCAATAAGTCTAAGCCGTTACCGTCGGGCAAATGAATATCAAGTAACACTAAATCTGGATTAACTGCCTGCAACAAAGCCTTTGCCGTAGCTAAGTTACCGGCAATGCCCACTACCTGATACTGCCCTTGCCTGAGACTTTGCTTGGGTGTGTGGTTTCCTGCAACACCATTAGGTAGCAGTAAATATTGTGCTAATAACTGCGCAACCTCTACTTCATCTTCAACTATCACTACTGAGTACGTCATGTTTTATTACTCTTATTATTTGGGGATATAAACACTGAGGCGCGCACCCAGTAGATCTGATTCACCTATTTCTAAACTCCCACCGCACGAATCTAAATTAGTTTTAACTAAATACAAACCAATTCCATGTTCCGCACCCGACTTAGAGCTGTATTGTGGGGTAAATATCACATTATGATCAGGTCCTAAACCAAAACCGCTATCTTCTACATCAAAAAGTAGCGTTTTGCTGGTTTCATCAACCGTTACCCGTACTTTAGCAGCACGAGTATCTGATGCTCGAATGGCCGCATCAATCGCGTTGTCGATTAGGTTACCTAAAATAGATACCACCCGCTCTAAAATATCTTTGCGAGTTATTTCACCAAGCAAGCTATCGGGGTTAAGCGTTAACACCACATTTAACTCTCTTGCTTTATGGTATTTACCAACTAACAAACCTGCAAGCACAGGATCTTGTATTCGCTCTAACAAGTTATGTATTTGCGCCTGCGACCCTTGGCTTTCTTGACCTATAATTTCAATCGCTTGCTCATTTTTGCCCATTTGCACTAACGCCCCAATTAAATTGAGCTTATTTGAGTAGTCATGAGTTTGCACTCTTAACAGCTCCGCAAACGCCTGTACTTTAGTAAGTTGTTGGCTTAAATATTCGAGTTCATCAGAGGGGCGCATACTAAGTAAAATACCATCTGCTTGGCCTTGTACCTGCAAAGCAAAGCGCGATAATATTATTCGTTTATCGGCGGCAAATAGCTCAAACCCTACTATTTCGCGTGACTGGTTACGCAGCAAAAATTCAGCATGCTCAGGAAGTAAATCAGCAAGCGTGAGGGTTTGGTGAGTATAAGCAAGAGGTTTATCTAAAATTTCGCAAGCACGTTGATTCAACTTACGTACATTCCCCTCGGGGTCGAGCGCAATTATGCCATTACGCACCGTATTTAAAATAGCATTTTGTTCTGAAAACAACCGCGCAATCTCATCTGGCTGTAAACCAAAAATGGCATTTCGCACCCGCTGACCAATATAAATAGCCACCACAATACTTAAGCCCACCACCACTAAGCCCCAAATTAAAATCTCAATACTGCGAGAACGTATAAGAGGGTCGATTGACTGCACTAAAAAACCGACCGATACCAAGCCTATTATTTGGTTATTATTCGAATAAACAGGCACCTTACCGCGAATTGACTCTCCTAAACTGCCACGAGCAAGCGAAATATAGCGCTCACCCTTTAATGCAGCTTGGCTATCGCCACCCACCATACGCTTACCAATCTTCTTTTCATCAGGATGCACAATACGCAATGCATTTTCATCGCCAATAACAATAAAGTCGGCTCCAGTAAGTTGCCTTATTTCTTCTACTTCCTCGTTAATAGCCAATAAATCTTTTGGATTTTTCAGTGCTTTTATAACATCCACGCGTGAGGCTATACTGCTGGCAACGGCCAATGCTTTGTCGCCAATGTGACTATGTAAGCTTTGCGCCGTAAGCTGATACACCAACGCGCCAAACAACAATGCTTGTAATACACATAAACCAGTTACCCAAATAATTAGCCGAGTTTCTAGGCGTTTAGGTTTTTTAACCATATGTTGCAATGGGCTTAGCTTGTTGGTGTTTTTCATTTTTTGACTCTGTTAAGCCTGCTCTTGAAGCGCAGCTTTATCTGCACGGCGCTGCATTAAGTAATCTTTTAATGGAAATAAAAGCACTAAAATTGAAATAACAAATATGCTCAATGTAAGTGGGCGATCCCATAAAAAACTTAATGAACCATCAGAAATCATCATAGAACGACGGAAATTACGTTCAATCATATCACCCAAAATAAAACCGAGTAGTAAAGGTGCCATAGGAAAAGCTAACAATCGTAATACCAACGCCACTAAGGCAAATCCCACCATCATAAATAAGTCAAAGGTATTAAAAGACACCAAATACACACCAATTAAGCTAAAGAACAAAATCATTACTGTGAGTACCGATTTGGGCATAGCTAATACTTTTGCAAAGTAAGGAATAAGCGGTAAGTTTAAAATAAGCAGCACTATATTACCAAAGTACATACTAACAATAACAGACCAAAAAACACTGGGGTTTTCTTGCATAAGCATTGGCCCTGGTTGTATACCATAGGCAATTAATGCCCCTAGCATAATAGCCGTAGTACCTGAGCCCGGAATACCTAGCGTTAACAAAGGTACAAATGAGCCAGTACATGCCGCATTATTAGCCGATTCGGGTGCAGCTAAACCACGTAATGAGCCTTTACCAAATTTTTCTTTTAAGCCTTTGGGTGCTAAGTTGCGCTCGGTTGCATAAGCCATAAAGCTTGCAATAGTTGCGCCTGCGCCCGGTAACACACCGACAATAAAGCCCAAAATAGACGAGCGACCAATCACTGGCGCTATTTCTTTAATCTCGCTTTTAGTTAACTTAGTTGAACCTATTTGCGGCGTATCTGAATCGTTAATATTTTTGACGCCTTTTTTCTCTGGTTTTACTACGTTAACTAACGCTTCTGCTAATGCAAAGGTTGCCATAGCCACTAATAAAAAGCTAATACCATCAAGTAAGTCCGCTTGGCCAAAAGTAAATCGGTCGGTGCCCGATGAAGGATCGATGCCAACAGTAGCAAGCATTAGTCCAAATACCGTCATCATCATCGCTTTTAAAAATTGTCCTTTATTAGAAAACGCTGCAATTGCGGTTAAGCCTAAAAACATCAGCACTACATAATCTGGTGATTGAAAACTCAGCGATACTTTAGCTAATAAAGGTGCGGCAACCATTAACAATATAGCGCCGATAGTGCCCCCTATAAAGGAGGAGTAGGCAGCAATTGCCAATGCTTTACCTGCATGGCCTTGTTTTGCCAGTGGGTAGCCATCAAAGGAGGATGCCACCGTACCCGCAACCCCTGGTGCGTTAATTAAAATAGATGAAGTAGAACCACCAAAAATGGCACCATAATAAACACCCGCCATTAAAATCATGCCCGAGTCGGCACCTATGCTATAAGTAATCGGGATCATTAATGCAATCGCAGTAATTGGCCCTAAACCCGGTAACATACCAATAAAAGTGCCCACTAGGCAGCCAGCAATCACATACATTAAATTATTAAAGTCGAGCACGGTCGACAAACCAAGCATAATTCCATCAAACATAATTTAACTCCACAAATCGCCCGGAACTAAGTAAATACCTAGCACTTGAGTCATTAAAAACCAAAACACCACAGCAACCGGAATCGATGCAAATAATAAAATACCTTTGCGCCTTTCACCCATTACAAAAAAGCCTGCTAACAAAAATGCACTGGTCGAAATTAAAAACCCAACCGGCTCTAACATGGCGCTATAAATCACCATTAGCACTAATAAGCTAATAGTACGCAGTACATGTGATTTTTCGAGGTTGTCATCGGTAGCTTCTTTTTCGCTTGGTTTAAGTAATGTTGTAGCAATAGCAAGTAAACACACCACAATACCAAACGCGGCATATACTTTAGGTAGAGTTGCAGAAGTAACCGTTTCGTATTCTTCAAACGGTAAAAGTGGAATTTGCCATGCAACAACGGCGTACAGGGTAAATAGCGCCAAGAATAAACTTGGCCCTAGTAATTCGCGATTCATCATTTTAAACCTCGATTATTGCAATGTACGGATAAAGCCAAGCTCTTCCATCACTACTTTAAGCTGCGCTTCTTGCGCTTCTAATGACTTAATAAACTGCTCTTTTTCTTGGAATAAATTTAACCAACCGTTACGTGCACGGACAACTTCCCACTCAGGAGTACTTTGTAATTTGCGCAGTTTTTTGGTGTACTCTGCCAATTTTTCCGCGGGTAAGTTGGGCGCTGCAAAAAAACCACGCCAGTTTACAAATTCCATATCGTAACCAAGTGATTTAAGGGTAGGTATTTCTGGGTAATCGGGTAACGGCTCACCTGAGGTAACCGCTAAAATGCGTGCTTGACCACCATTAGCTACTTCTAGTGCTTCACTTAAGCCGGTAGAAAGTAAGTTAACTTCGCCTGATAGTAATCCAGCTTTTGCTTTACCACCGGCGTCGTAAGGAATATAACGTAAACGTCGACCATCAATACCCGCCGCTTTAACTGCTTGCGCTGCAACTAAATGATCCATACTGCCACGCGCAGAACCGCCTGCTACCTTTACTGAGCTTGGATCTTCTTTGATTGATTTAACAACATCTTGCCACGTTTTAAATGGCGAATCGTTACACACCACAAATGCGCCATAATCGGCAATCATGCTGGCAACAGGAGTTAAATCGCGGTAGCTATAAGGAATGCGACCAGTTAATGCACGCAATACGATAGGCGTTGAGTTAACCATTAAAATATCGCCCTTTTTAGTGCCCGACTCAATTAAGTAAGCAATAGCACGACCGCCGCCGCCACCCGACATATTTTGAAAAGACGCATTATCTTCAATACCTGACTTAACTAAACCTTCGCCTACACCACGTGCTGTTGTATCCCAACCACCACCAGGGCCGCCAGGTACTAAAAAGTGAATATCGGCCATTACAAATGGGCTGCTAAGTACCAGCGATGCTGCAAGTACTGTGGTTTTTAGTGATTTAAATGACTTAAATAATTTCATTATATGATTCCTTAAAATAAATACTGCATACGCGCACTAAAGCCCATACCAGAGTCTTCATCGCCTACCAAAGCTGTGGTACCAGGGCCTGTCACATCACTGTAAATAAGGTTGCCCATAAACTTAATATCGCTACTGATGTAATAAGATGTGCCTAATGTATAAGTAGTTGCTTGCGTCCCTTGTAAGCTGCTAGTTGCATCCATTTGTGAAACACGCGCAACTAACTCCCATGCATTTTTAATGTTTTTAGGTTGTACAAATAATGCTGAACTTGCTTTGTATTGGCGCTGCTCGCCACCTAAAAAGTAACTTGCCGATACATGAAAACCATCAAAGCGCTCGCTATCTAGCAAGTCTGCGCTATTAACTGCGTTTAACGAGCGGCTTGCATATTCAGCTTCAAGGGTTAAAGAATCTGCTTGGTAAGCAAATTCAAGTCCGCTTTGCGATAAGCTATCAAGTGCTGCGGTTACGCCACCAGCGGCATAATCAACAAGCCTAGTATTAGCTTCGCGAACTTCTCCACGAGCAAAACGCGCACCTAATTCATTGCCGCCCATATCACGATATGAATGCCACGCCCCTAAATGAATCACATCACCCGGTGCAGCACTTGACCACGTTACGCGCCCTGTTGCAGCCAAAGTTAGCTTGTCGTTTTCATCATTACCCGTTGCGCCAAAGGCATCATTTTTATAAACACCCACTGCGTAGCGAAATCCCGAATCTTTAAAGTATTGGTAAGCCGATGCACCCCACCGAAAAAATGGCGAGAAGGTATTTGCTAAACTACTACGCTCAATAGTGTTGATATGTTTTGAGCTGGTTAATGCATTAAGCGATATATCTTCGCGAATTTTACCTGCTTTAATTTTAAGCCCGTTATCAAACGCATAACGTACACGTGCCATAACAATTTCAGCTGTGCCTTCGCCAAATTCGAGTAATAACTTGTGATCCCAATTACCATGCTCGCTAGCAACGTAAGTACGAATACGTCGCGGAAAAAAATCACTGCCGCCAGAGCCGCCATTATCTGCATTGTAAGCGCCATCAAAATAGTTGTAGTCAAGCTGTACGCGTCCACCAAACTCTAAATTAAAACCACTCGATTTTTTTAATGCACTGACTTCTTTTTGTAATGCATCTAATTGCTGTTGTAATTTATCGGTATCGTTATCAGCTAAAACTGATGTGCTCGCTAATGCGGCAGCTACTGCCAAAGCGAGTTGTGTGTTACTTGCTTTCATTGTTGTCTCCACGCTGTGTTGGTGTATTTATTGTCAGGTAGATAAGCGACTACAAACTGCTATCTAAAGCGCAGCTTATTGTTAACGTGAAATTAACTAAATATTTAGACGGTAAGGTGCATTGATGATCTTTACGCGCTTTTTGTGCATAAAAACCATGCGCAAAAAGGATAAAACTAACCGCGCACTACTCTTTGATTTATAAAGCCTTTATATTTAAAGTGGTTTTATAATAAATAAATTGGTAGCTTTTTAAGTTATAAAAAAACCCGCAACAATGCGGGCTTAATTAATAACGACAGTAAGCTATTATTAAAATGTCATTTCGGGTGTGTTTTTAGGGATAATTAAACGCCCCTGTGTTTTCGCTTGAATTTCTTCTACGCTCACTCCGGGGGCGCGCTCTAACAAATGAAATGCACCATCTTTAATTTCCAGTAAGGCCAAGTCGGTAATTACTTTATTAATACACCCCACGCCGGTGAGCGGTAAGCTGCACTCACTGAGTAATTTTGACTCACCATGCTTGTTAGCGTGGGTCATGGTGCAAATAATGTTTTTTGCACCGGCCACTAAATCCATTGCACCGCCCATACCTTTTATTAACTTATTGGGGATCATCCAGCTAGCAATATTGCCGTTTTGGTCAACCTCAAAGGCACCCAATACGGTTAAGTCAACATGACCGCCGCGGATCATCGCAAAGCTTTCGGCTGAATTAAAAATGGCTGCGCCAGTGGCGGCAGTAACGGTTTCTTTACCGGCGTTTATCATATCAGCATCGAGCGCATCGGGAGTAGGATACTGCCCCATACCCAGCAGGCCATTTTCTGATTGCAGCATTACTGCAATATTATCGGGGACATAGTTAGCTACTAAGGTAGGGATCCCAATGCCTAAATTAACGTAATAGCCATCTTGTAATTCCATCGCGACTCGCTTGGCGATTTGTTCACGTGTTAATGCCATTAGTTTGCTCCTTATTGCTTTGCTGCTTGGGTGGTCACTTTTTCTATGCGTTTTTCAAACACCCCCTTTATAACCCGGTCGATATAAATACCAGGAGTGTGTATTTGGCTTGGCTCTAACTCCCCAGGCTCTACAATTTCTTCTACTTCGAGTACGGTTATTTTACCTGCGGTGGCGGCCATAGGATTAAAGTTCATCGCGGTATGGCGATAAATACAATTACCAAAGCGATCCGCTTTCCACGCTTTTACGATGGCAAAGTCACCGGTAATACTGTGCTCTAACAAGTAATCTCGCCCATTAATATTACGTGTTTCTTTGCCCTCAGCCACTGGCGTACCTACTCCAGTGGCGGTATAAAAAGCAGGAATACCCGCGCCACCAGCGCGCATTTTTTCAGCCAGTGTACCTTGTGGGGTAAGCTCTACATCTAGCTCGCCACTAAGTAGTTGCTGTTCAAATAAGGCATTTTCGCCCACATACGAGGCCACCATTTTGCGTATTTGTTTATCCTCTAGTAACACGCCTAAACCAAAGCCATCTACGCCACAGTTATTAGACACCACAGTTAAATTGCGAATACCTTGGCGTTTAATTTGGCCAATAAGTCCCTCCGGTATACCGCACAAGCCAAAACCACCGGCAATCACTGTCATGCCATCCTCAAGCCCTGCCATTGCTTCGCTGTAACTGCTTACTACTTTATCGAATCCTGCCATTGTTAGCTCCTATTGTGCGGTCCAGCCGCCATCTATTGCTATAGCTTGTGCGGTAATGTTTCGCGCCGCATCAGCCATTAAAAAGGTTACCGCATGGTGTATTTCATCTAAACCAATAAAGGCTTTTTTAGGCATGGGTGCTAGCATAATAGTGTCGATTACTTGTTGCTCAGATAAGCCATGTTCTTTGGCTTGTGCGGCAATTTGCTGCTCTACCAGCGGTGTTTTTACATACGCAGGGCACACGGTATTAATGGTTATATTGGCATCCCCGGTTTCAAGCGCTATAGTTTTACTAAAGCCAATTAAGCCATGTTTGGCGGCCACATAAGCCGACTTATATTTAGAGGCCACAATGGCATGAATAGAACCAATATTAATAATTCTGCCAAAATTTTGTTCGCGCATTTTAGGCAATACCGCTTGGGTCATCATTGCGGGCCCAACTAGCATTACTTGCTGCAAAAATTGCCATTTGTCAGCCGGAAATTCTTCAAGCTTTGCTACGTGCTGAATGCCGGCATTATTTATAAGTACATCAACAGCTTGCGGTAACTGCTTAAAAAAAGCGGTAATTGCCTCGCTGTCGGCCACATTTAAGGCATAACCTTGGGCTTTTCCGCCATTAGTAACAATACGCTCTGCCGCTGCAGTTGCGTGCGCTGCATTTAGGTCGGTTACTATAATATGATGACCCGCTGCTGCTAATTGCTGTGCTATATATAAGCCAATACCGCTGGCTGCACCGGTTATTAAAATTGTTTTGCTCATGCAGGCCTCCTAGTTGGCTAAAAACTCACTAATTTGCTGCGCTTTAGGCGCAATCGAAAACAGCCCATCTAAATGCCCCCAACCACCCGCAATTTCAGAAATAGTAACCTCTTTACCTAGTTCATCCATTATTGAGTGCATTTTGCGGACATTTTCGGGGCGTAGTAATAAATCGTTAGTGGCAGGTAGCAATAAGGTTTTTGCCTGCACCTTTTTTAGGGCGTCAGTTAAATTAGCTGCTCTACCTGCGGTAAATAACTGCGATGCTCGCACTAAATACAACACATGGTTTGCATCTTGTAGCTTAGCTTTCGCTAATGCTCTAGCCTCTAAAACCTGATTTACTTTTGGTAAGGTACGAATATCTTGCAGTGCGCCGTCATCTAGCACCTCAAAATTAGGGAAACTAGCGTTATAAATAAGCGGATGCATAGCATCTTGGGTAATGTTTAGTAGCGTAGCGGTAAGCCCTGCAAGTGGGCGTTCTTTATTATAGTAATTACCTTGCTGCCAGTTTTTATCTAAACGAATTGGCATGGCCCATTTTTCTAGTGCCGATACAGTCCATGCATCCATGGTTGCCGCACCAATTACATGCACTAAGCGCTCTACTTGCTCTGGGTAACGTACCGCCCACTCCAATGCCTGAAACGACCCCATTGAGGCACCTATTACGGCATGCAGCTTATTAATACCTAAACTATCGAGTAAGCGTTTTTGCACTTCAACAAAATCAGTAATTGTCACTACCGGAAAATCAAGGCCATACGGTTTACCTGTTGCCGGATTAGTTGATGCAGGGCCAGTCGTAATTACATTAGGATCGTGCCAATTGGCATTAACTAAAGTGTCTGAGCTAATTACATAGTATTTATTAGTGTCGATTGCTTTACCTGGGCCAATTAACGCATCCCAATAACCCGCCAAGGCATCATCGGCTTTATATTTACCAGCCGCATGCGACGTGCCGGAAAAATAATGCGTAATTAAAACTACGTTATCTTTGGCTTTATTTAATTTACCGTAGCTCTCCCAGCCTACGTCTACTTGGCTAAGCGTGACTCCCGACACGGTAGTAAAATTTTTAGTGGTAAAATGTTGTTTTTCAACCAACATAGGTGCGGCTTTATCATTGCTATAAGCAACTGTGCTTACTATTAACAGCAGTACACCCATTATAAATTTAGTTTTCATCGTTATCCCTTAAAAGAAAATAAATAAGCTAATTGCTAATGCAACTCCAATTAGCGGTACTACGGTTGTTAACGCAGCCATAGACCAATAAGCTCGTTGATGTGTTTCTTTACAAATAGCGCGGATCAAAGTAACTACATACCCATTATGCGGCAAGGTATCTAGCGCACCTGAACTAATAGCCACCACGCGGTGTAGTTGCTCTGGGTTAACCCCCATATCTATATATCCTGGAGCAACCAGTGGTAATGCAATAACTTGCCCTCCTGAGGCAGAACCCGTTAGCCCCGCTATTACACTTACCGCTACGGCCGCGCCGACTAGTTCATTACCTGGCATATGGGTCATTACTTCAACCGCAGCAGTAAATGCTGGCGATACTTTGGCAACAGCACCAAACCCAACCACCGCAGCTGTATTTCCTATTGCCACTAATGCCCCGGTTGTTCCTACATTTACAGCACCAGCCAGATCATGAAAGTACTTAAAGTTAATTACCATAATACTCAGCACGCCACCTAGTAAGGCAATAATAAGCGCGGTTTGTTGTAATGTATCATGTAAAGTAAATGACAATACCAGCACCACTAATAGCGGAATAAGCCCAGTAATAGGGTGTAACACCACTCGTTTAAGAACGAGTGGTGTTTTTTCGTTTATACCTAACCGGATATTTTTGTGTCTTTGCGAGCACCGCTCGCGGATAAGCTTTTCGCTTTCTTTTCTCCGGTAATATTAGCCGTTTCCCGTTTTCACGTAGTTCTTTCAGCTTTTTAGGGATTGTCCCGGGGCTTCGACCTGAGCACCATAAAAACTCGTCTTGTATCAGGTATAATGCGTTTATGAAACTGATGCGTAATGGCTCCACTTTATGGGCTTTAGCCATCTCTGCCATTTCAAGCCTCACGATATTGTATGACGTCAGAATACCCCATAGTTCTTGATAAATACCTTCCTGTTTCAGGCTCCGTAGCGCTGGTTTACTAGATAATTGATATTGCTTGAGCTCACCATATCCTCGCTCTATTTCCCACCTTTGCCAATAAACACCGAGTAGCGCTTTTAGCGGGTATTTTTCTGGACAGACGCATGAGGTGATGAACCCTTTTATTTCACCTTTAGGTGTTGGAATTTGAATAAGTCTTGCTTGCCATGTATCACCTAGGTAAGGGGCTGATTTTTTAGCTTGTGGCGAAATAGGCATTGTTATTAAGTGGTCATACTCACTAAATGATCCCGTTATTTCATAGCGCATTTTGCTTTTAATGGGCGTAAGCCAATGATGATTTTCGCTAACACCTTGCCAGCTCGTGAATAGTTCAGCCGAAAAGAAACCTCTATCAAATAGGGTCAATGAATGTTCAGGTGCTGAGCCAACAAGCTGTTGAGCATAATGAATTTCACTTTGAGTGATAGGGCCAAACGCTGCATCGGATATTAAATGCGTTCTTGTCGACATCAAGGTCACAGCAAGTACTGAGGGAAAGTTAGTTGTCGATTGAGCATATCCAAAGTGACGGTTACTCGGGGTATCTTGGGTTTTAAATTGTGTACCGTCAACGCTTAGTAGCTTTAAACCACAGACGTCATCAAACGTTTGCGACTGCTCCCACTGCGTTGCTGTATGTTTAAAAAGGTGCTTCATAGGCGCAGCGCCTAGCTTTTCTTTCCCTTTTATAATACTGCTGGTCGCCAATGGTGGAAGCTCTCCTTTAGCGTCAGGAAAAGCGAGCTCTAGTTTGTCACAGACTTCAGATATTGAGCGGTTTCTTAATAAACCAATTCCTAACACAAGCCAAGCGGCTTGCTCGGCGGGGAAGCGTCGTTTGCGTACTGATGCTCTTCCTGTTTGGGTAACAGCTTCTTCAATCCACTCAAGGGGAATGTGCTTAGTGAACGAATCAATATCACGAACTTGGCAAAACTCAGTAGTAAGGTGTAATTCTTTAATAAATTCAGACATAAAAATAGGCCACAACTTTTGTTGTAGCCTATTATGAAGCCTCTGAAAGATCGTTCAATTAGCTTAAACGATCTGCATTAAGTAATAGGGTGTGGCCTTTTGCGATCAATCACACTTGGGTCGTCATCACGCTCTTCAAAATGCTCACCATTGGCAAGCGCTTTTTTTATCATTTTATTGAGCCAATAATAGCCAAATGTCGCCATGAAAATAGCCACCACTAGGCTTACTTCCCATGCGGCATAGGGGGAGGTGCCTAAATACTTTATTGGGATCCAATTTTGAATTTCGGGCGAGCCTGCCGAGGTCATAGTAAAAGTAACCGAGCCAAAAGCCAGCGTAGCCGGAATAAAGCGCCGTGGCAGGTTTGCGTCTTTAAATAAGCTAAGCGCCATCGGATACACCGAAAAAGCCACTACAAATAAACTAACACCACCATAGGTTAATACCGCACACGCTATCACTATTGCTAAAACAGCATGTTTCATACCTAGCTTGCCAACGATATAACTGGCCACGCTATCGGCAGCGCCGGTGTCTTCCATAAACTTACCAAATAGTGATCCCAGCAAGAACATAAAAAACCATGCACTTAAAAAGCTAGCAAAACCATCCATATAAGCATTAATAAAATTAATATCAGCCGTGACAGGAAAAATTGCCATGTCGCTACTCAGTGCTACAAGTAACGCGCATAGCGGTGCGGCAATAAATAAATTTACCCCGCGCAAAGTTAAAATAATCAGCAGTATTAAACCACCTACTAGCCCTATCATGCTCAGCATAAGCTTTCCTAAAGTTATTGTTATTACAAAGATGAGGTGACATCGCAGTAATGTTAATTATATTGTTGCTTATTTGTAATTAAATACATAGCACTATGGTACTACATAGTTAAATTTAGGCTTGCAGGTACTGTTATGTATGGGTTTAACCTGGGTATAGCACTATGGTACTAATTCATTTTTTGTAACAATCTTCTAAAGTAGTTAACAGGTGACATGAGCAATGAGTAAAGGTCTGCAGCAATCTTAGTAGTTAGCGATGGCAAGGCTTAAACAACGGCACTTAGGTATAGGCAAATAAATAGCTGGTATTTATTCCGTTGGCATTAATCACAACAATAAAAGGTAATCAACATGATAAAGCTCAATAAAAAAGTCGCACCCGTTACACTCGCTGTGTCATTGGCGCTGATCGGTGCAAATAGTTATGCAGCAGAACAACAAACTAACCAAGTTAACAAAGGCGAACTAGAGCGCATTGAAGTAACGGCGCGTAAAACAGTAGAAAACCTACAAGAAGTACCGGTAGCCGTAACCTCTATTGGCGCACAAGAACTGGCTGAAAACGGTATTAGTGTAATGACCGAAGTACAGCAATTCTCGCCTAACACTACACTGCAATCTAGCCGTGGCACTAACTCAACTATTACTGCATTTATTAGGGGTGTAGGCCAACAAGACCCACTATGGGGATATGAAGCCGGTGTAGGTATTTATATAGATGACGTATACATAGCGCGTCCACAAGGCGCGGTACTTGACTTGCTCGACGTGCAACAAATTGAAGTATTACGCGGCCCGCAAGGCACGCTATACGGTAAAAACACTATTGGCGGCGCAATTAAATACGTCACCAAAGAAATGGATGGCGATGCAACCCTTAACATTAAAGGCACGGTAGGTAGTTATGGTCAAAAAGATTTAAAAGTTACCGGGCAACTACCGCTTATTGATGAAAAGCTCTATGTTGGCTTTGGTTTTGCTACTTTAAACCGCGATGGTTTTGGTGAGTTTTTAACCTCAGATTTAACCAATCAAGATCGTGAAAACTACAACAAAGACGTAACCGCAGCCCGCGTTACCCTAGAGTACACGCCAACAGATGACTTATTTTTTAAACTTGCTTGGGATAAAACTAAAGACACCTCCAACTCTAAAGGCGGCTATCGTTTACTACCTAGCATACTCACTGACGCTCCGGTACCCGACAGCGTATACGACTCTTACACCAGCTTACCTACCTGGAACGAAGTAGAGCTTGAAGGTTATAGCTTTACCGCACGTTGGGATATGAGTGACAGCACAAGCATTAAATATGTTGGCGCCAGCCGAGATGGTTACTCGCCAACCAATATCGACTTTGATAACACCTCTAAGCGTATTTTTGATGTACCCGCTATATATGAAGATGAGCAAACCACTCACGAAATACAACTAAATCATCAAGGCGATAACTATAAATTAGTATCGGGCTTGTATTACTACGATGGCGAGTCGTGTGGTCAGTTTGAAGCCATACTCGAAGAATTTGGTAAATCTTTAAACTTACCAGGCTTAACTCGTGAAGTAAGTGGTTGTAGTAACTCAACAAGTAAGGCTGCCTATATTCAAGGCTCTTACGACTTTGATAACAAATGGTCAATGACCCTAGGCGCGCGTTATACCAAAGACAGCAAAGAAGCGATTGTAAATAATGGCCTCATATTCGACACTGTTTACCCTGAGTCGGGCTGGATCCCTGGTTATGTTCGCCCAGAAGGACAACTAGTACCTACCGTTTTAGACGATAGCGAAGATTGGTCGCGCTTTACCCCAAGAGCGGGCGTTGAGTACCAATACAGTAACGACATTATGTTTTTTGCCAGTTACGCCCAAGGCTTTAAATCGGGTACATTTAACCCAAGAGCCACCACGCCTGAACCAGCAGCAAAGCCAGAAGTTGTTGATTCATTTGAATTTGGTATGAAAAGCGAATGGAATAATAACTTACGCGCAAACATTACCTTGTTTACCCTTGATCATAAAGACCGCCAGTATATTTCGGTACTCCCAGGAGACAGCGGATCTGATTTAAACCAACGTTTAGGTAATATTGGTGAATCAACATCAGACGGCGTAGAAATAGAGCTTAACTATGTTGCCACTGAGTCACTAAGCTTTAATGCCTCAATTGGTTATATAGACAGTAGCTTTGATAACGTAATTGATTTTGACCCAAATACCGGCGCAGCCTTTGATAAATCTGATCGCTTTAGCGTATCAAACACGCCAGACTTAACCTTTAACTTAGGCGCTACGTACCGCATGTACACAGATATGGGCGACTTTGTAGTTAATGGTAATTACTACCACCGTGGTGATTACGCCTTATTTGAAGAAGACAGCCTACTAACCCAAGACGCGTACGGACTGCTTAACCTAGGCGTTACTTGGTACAGCGCCGACGGCCATTGGACCGCAGGTGTATATGGTAAAAACCTTACCAATGAAGAATACATGATTGGCGGTTACCAGTTTGTAGCACCCGATCCGAGCGATCCAACGAATGTAAGCAAATACCAGCCTGGTTTAGGCGGTGATAATACCTTAATTGGCTACTTTGGCGACCCACGTACTGTGTCGTTAACTGTTGGCTACCGCTTCTAGTTTTTCTTATGTGAAAGGTTTGTCTGTGTTATCCCCAACAGACAAACCTTGTTTCACTGTGCAAAATCACTTATAACTAAATGTATTGGAGAATATTTGGAATGTCTTTTGCTGTGAATACCATAATTGCCGACGACCACCCGTTGTTTAGAAGTGCATTACGCCAAGCAGCCGCAACCTGCGTTCCTGAAGAACATATACAAGAAACCAGCGACATAGACGGACTGTTTGCCTTACTCAAAATACACCCAGAAATAGAACTTATATTTTTAGATTTAACCATTCCCGGTGCTAATGGCCTACAAGCGCTATCGCAACTACGTAATCGTTACCCCGACATTCTAGTAATTATGGTTTCTGCCAACGAAACTCCCAGCATTATAAAACAAGCTATGAGCTTAGGTGCCGCAGGTTATATTCCTAAATCATCATCGCTCGATATAATAGGCGAAGCTATTGGCCATGTACTCAATGGCGACACTTGGCTGCCCGCAGATATTGATTTAACCGACGTAGTTGTTAATGACGAGCAAAGCAGCTTTGCCCTAAATCTCGAAAAGCTTACCCCGCAACAATACCGCGTACTTGCCATGATTGCCGACGGTTTACTGAATAAGCAAATAGCTTTTGAAATGTCGATTCAAGAAACCACTATTAAGCAGCATGTTTCTGCTATTTTACGTAAACTCAACGTTTATAACCGCACCCAAGCTGGCATTTTATTTAACCAGCTATCGCAAGTCGGTAAGTTAGAAGTAAACTAGCCTACAAACACCACACCCGTAAACTTACTTGGTTAGTCGCTTAATCATACGCTTTAATGCCGGTGCTTTTAGCGGTTTATACAATAGCGGATAACCAGCATCAAGCACTTGCTCACGTATGCTTTCATCATGATTTGCTGTATTTACAATTACCGGCAAATTAGTAAGCTGCGCCTTATTAAGCACCTCAAGTCCGGTTACACCATCATCGAGCTGATAATCAATTATAAGTAGTTGTGGCAATGCAGCGCTTGCTTTTAATTGCTCAAGCTCAGCTAAATTAGTTGCCGTAGCTATTTCGCAGCCCCAGTTTTGCAGTAGTTGCTTAAGTGCATCAAGCACATTTTTATCGTTATCAAGCAGCCAAATACGCAAGCGGCCTAATTCGGTATCGGGGTTAAGCATTACCCGCTGAGTAGGCTGTACCGCTTTACTTACTGTGCATGCCATGGTGAGTGTAAATTGCGTTCCTTTACCTAGCTCAGAACCCATAACCAAAGGTATATGCAGTAAGTCGCAAATACGCTTAGTGATCGACAGTCCTAACCCTAGGCCTTCGGCGTTGGGCTTTTCGCCCAGCTGTTTAAACTCTTGATAAATACTTTGCTGATCGCTTGCGGCAATCCCCACACCGGTATCTTCAATAACAAACGACACATGGCTGTCATCTTCCAATAACACTTTTAAGCGTACTTCGCCGTGCTCGGTATAGCGTATGGCATTACTAAGTAAATTACGTAATACCCGCCGCAACAGTGCTTTATCTGTATGGATGCGTACATCGCATTGCTTTACAATAAATTTAAGGCCTTTTTCTGCTGCTAATGCCGAATAATCGTTGCGTAGCGGCTCAATTAAACTACTTACATCAAACTCGCTGGCCTGCACTTTAAATGAGCCAGAATCTAACTTGGTTAATTCTAAAATACTGCTAAGCAGCTCTTCTGCACTGCCCAATGAGTTTTTAATATTGAGTGCTAGCGCTTTTAGCTCAGAGCTTTGTGCTTTTTCGTTCATTAAAGAACAAAACAAGCTAGCGGCATTAAATGGCTGCAATAAGTCATGGCTGGCCGCCGCAAAAAAGCGGGTTTTGCTCACAGTAGCTTGCTCGGCTACTTGCTTTGCCTGCGATAACTCTTGGTTAGCTTGCGTTAATGCTGCGGTACGAGTTGCTACTTTTTCCTCTAGGCTTACATTGGCTTGCGTTAGTGCTTTTTGTTGTTTTACAAACTCGGTAATATCGGTATAAGTAGTTACAAAACCACCACCGGGCAGTGGGTTGCCTTGCATTTCGAACACTCGGCCATCGCTGTGCGAACGCTGAAACTTATAAGCACTGCCTTGCTTTAAATACGCTAAGCGCTTATCTATTTCAATGGCAATATTACCGCTATTAAATAATCCTCGCAGCGCATTAAAGCGAATAATATCGGCTACTGGCCGGCCAATATATAAAGCATCGTCTGGGTAAGTAAACATACGTTTATAGCCTTTATTCCACGCCACTAAACGCAATTCACTATCTACCACACTTATACCTTGTTGAATGTTTTCAATTGTGGATTGTAAAAGATCGCGGTTAAATTTAAGTACTTGGCTGGCTTCATCTACAAATTCGGCCACTTGTTCTAATGGTTGGCGCTGCTCATTTTTAGCTACGTCTAAAATAAGCCGTGCCGATGCACCGCCTATTACTGCCGACATTTCACGCTCTACCAATAACTCTAATTCGGCTTTAGCTGGGCTTTTCCATTGGCTTTTATCATCAGGAAAATAATGATTAACTAACGATTGGCTGGCCTCTTTTTCAGCAAAACGCTGCAATAAAGCCCCTAGGTCATGGTAACTCAACGGATGCAATGTAGTGTCTAGGCGTGAATCATGGGGTTGTGCAATAAATTTATTACTTTGTAATCGCTCAGCAAGAGTAGCTTGACTAAAAAAGGGCATTAATAAATACACTAAGCAATTTGCACCTAAAGATAGCAATAACGCTTGGCTAATACTCTCCAAACCAAGCGACAATAAATCGGTAGGTGCCAGCCAAGCTATTTGCCATGGTCCTTCTGTTAGCCAGCTACTTTGGCTACCCAGGCCACTGGCCAAGTTTGGTAATAGTAAGGTATAACCCCAAATAACAAAGCCGGTTAAAATACCCAGTTGCGCGCCTCTGCAAGAGGCATGTCGCCACCACAAACCAATTATCATGGCAGGTGCAAACTGCGCCACTAAAGTAAACGACATTAAGCCCACTGTGGCTAAAGTGCTGGTTTCTCCAAGTACTCGGTGAGTAAAGTAACTAAGTAGTAAAATGAGCACAATAACAATTTTACGCGCATGTAATAAATTGTTTTTATCTAAACCACGGCTACTTGAGGTAAGCTGCGAGCGACGTAAAATAAACTGATTAATAAAATCATTAGTGATCATTACCGATAATACAATCGACGATACAATCACCATACTGGTTGCTGCCGAAAACCCACCTAAAAATGCCAATAACGTTACCAGCGTATTATTTGCCGCCATAGGCAATGCTAATACAAAAGAATCGTGGCCAATATCGTTGCCATTAAAATAAACCAAGCCGGCGTAAGCTATAGGCAAAATAAATAAATTAATTAGTAGCAAATAAAGTGGAAATATCCACCGCGCTTTAGCCAGTTCATTGTCGTTATTATTTTCAATAAAGCTCATATGAAACTGACGCGGCAAACATAACGTGGCTAATAGCCCTAGTAAGGTGTGCGCAACATATACATAAACAGGGCTTTGCGTAGCGGTAACTTGGGTGGGTAGTTTAAGCTCATAGGCTTTTTCGTATAAGGCGACTGGGTTATCAAATAATGCAAAGCAAACATATAAACCCACTGTAATAAATGCCAGTAACTTTACCACCGACTCAAACGCAATACTGGCGATAAGCCCTGGGTTATGCTCGCTTGGCCGTAACCGCCTAGCACCAAATAAAATAGCAAATAAAGCTAAAAGTAAGGTGATATAAAAAGTACTGTCGGCCCACACCGCATTACTTTGCGTGGGTGCTCGGTCGGTAAGCAGGTTAATACTTTGCGCCGTCGCACTAAGCTGCAAAGAAATATACGGCACAATTGCAATCACCGAAATAAGCGACACCAAACCCGACAAACTCGATGATTGTCCATACCGAGTGGCTATAAAGTCGGCCATTGAGGTAAGTTTTTGTTGCCGACAAATATGCGCAATGCGGCAATATAGCTGCCAACCAAAAATAAATAATATAATAGTGCCCGCATAAGTAGGGGCGAGCCACCAGCCATTACTTGCAGCCTGTGCGGTAGTGCCAAAAAAAGCCCACGAGGTACAATAAACCCCTAACGACAAACCATAAGTTAAGCCTTTAAAAGGTAAAACCTTACGCTTATCGGCCCACCCTGCAACAGCAAACAATATGCCTAAATACACCACGGCAATTAAGCTAATCGACCAAATAGAAAACATAGTTTTATTCTTTTAATTATTTTTATAATTATTTAACTAGCATATGTGTTTTTGCAGAAAAAAGCAGCACCCACTTTAGTGCTAACAATTCAAAACATGCACGACAAAATAAATAAGAACTATTTGCATTTGGGTGTTGACACACGCTCAAATCTAACTGATAATCACTATCAACAAGAAGGGGGTACATCCTAACTTGTTACGAAATAAACTGATTTGTTTCTCGACCCTCGTGTAGCGCACGTTAACTGCTATGGTTACTTGTAAATTCAACACAACGCCCCTTGATGTTGATAACGAGTAACCGCCCTACTATTTTACTTGCTACATTGCTCATATCGGTGACGGTAGATATGAAACTAAAAAAGCCCTTACGGGCTTTTTTTATGTCTGTAATTTAACAAACTTCGATTACTTATAACGCTAAATAACCTGAACTCTGGTTAAGAGATTTACGAACGTATTGAATCATGGTGATATTTAAATTTATTTTCTCTAGCCAGAGATAGATTTATTATCCTGAGTTCAGGTTAAATATTAACGACGATTTTTACGCGCTCGCGCTCGGCGTTGTAACTTTTCGTCTTCTTTGGCTTGCTTTTTAGCCGCCGCAGCCGCACGTAAACCAGCAACCATAATCTCTTCTTCCTCACGCATTTGTGGGGTTTCCATAGTAATGCGGCCAATAATGCCATCGCGTAGTTCGTTAATTAAAATTTCCGACATTTTGTAAGTGTCTATTTGGTTACCACCACGAATACAACCACGCTTTTTACCCGCTAATTCAACAAACTCCCAGTCACTCTCTGGTAGTTCATCTATTTTGTAGCGTGTTTTTAATAGCTCAGGGTACGCCTTTATTAAATACTCAGCTGTGTAGCTCGCCACTTCTTCATACTCAAGTGCTGTATCGCGTATTGCGCCAGTTGCGCCTAAGCGGTAACCCGAGTTTTCATTTTCAACTTTTGGCCATAGCATACCCGGCGTATCGTAAAGCATAATGCCGTCTTCAAGCTTAATACGTTGCTGCGCTTTAGTTACCGCAGGCTCGTTACCTGTTTTAGCAACTATACGCCCTGCTAACACATTAATTAACGTAGATTTACCCACGTTAGGAATACCCATAATCATGGCTTTAATTTGCTTATCCGCACCCACCTTGTGTGGCACTAACTTTTTACACAGCTCATTAATACGGTGTACTTCAGCCGCTTTATCGTTACCAAAAGCAATTGCCTTTACGCCGTTTTCTTGCTCAAAGTAATCTTTCCATATTTGAGTCATTTTGGGATCAGCTAAATCGGCTTTATTCAAAATTTTAATTACCGGTTTACCTTCACGCAGCGTCGCCACCATCGGGTTTTCGCTACTATAAGGAATGCGCGCATCAAGCACCTCAATAATCACATCCATTTGCGGCATTATTTCTTTAATTTCGTTACGGGCTTTATTCATGTGCCCAGGGAACCACTGTATTCCTGCTCTACTCATTTGATTTGCAAACCTTTTATTCTAACCCATAACGCCATGGGTACTGTGTGGGGTACTAAAGAGTACAATTACACTTTTTGTACTTGGCTAATAGTGTCAGTTTACTACACAAAGAGGATTTAATTCTTCTTAAAATAAACTAGCCGTTGAAACTTTAATCACGTTATCGCGCTAAAGCTTTGATAGAAAAGTATCTTGTTTACGCTCGGATAAAAAGTATGTGGTTACATTAAATAAATTCTCTTTATTTTTCAGGCTATAAGGCATACAACTAATAAAATAACCTCATGCCCAATACAAACTAAAAACAAAAAATTCAATCCCATGAATAAAGCCCAATTAACCTCTATAAAACATAACTAACAATTATTAATCTTACTCAGTAAATTGATATGGCAGCGGTTAAACACTATTGTAAATTTCTTGCTATTTTCACAGGCAATTCATTTAATTGCGCTATACTGGCGAAAATTTTTCAAATAAGTAGTTATGGCTCTTAAATCCACCATTATGAAAGTGCAGTTGTCGCTTAGCGATATGGACCGTCACGTTTACCAAGATTTTAATTTAACCTTGGCTCAGCATCCTTCAGAAACCGAACAACGTTTGATGATCCGCTTACTCGCTTTTGCACTCAATAGCTGTGATGGTTTAGAATTTACCAAAGGGTTAAGTTCTGACGATGAGCCCGAGCTGTGGCATAAAAACTACAGTGAAGAAATAGAGCTGTGGATAGAGCTGGGCTTACCTGACGAAAAGCGCCTTAAAAAAGCCTGTAATAAAGCTAAAAAAGTGGTGCTTTACACTTATGGCGAAAACAACCAAGCTATTTGGTGGCAAAAACAGCAGCCTAAATTACGTGATTTTAAAAACCTTAGTATATTTAGTTTAGATTATGGTGTTACTCAAGCTTTGGCCAATTTGGTTGATCGTAATATAAAGCTTGCTATTACTATTCAAGATGGCGAAATGTGGGTTAATACCGACACGACCAATATTGAAATAAAACCACAGCAGTTAATGTGATAACACCAAGGTGAGGGGCGTATGAAGGTTAAGCAGGTTATTGTTTTACACGGCTTATATATGTCTGGCTTTGTGATGCGCCCGTTGTGCTCTCGCTTAAAAAGTTCTGGCGTAAAAGTGTTAAACCTCACTTACAATACGCTTACTCCTAATCGCGATGCTATTTTTGCGCAAATAGATGAATTTATAGGCGATCAGCCTTCGGCTTTTGTTTGCCATTCTATGGGCGGGCTTGTTGCTCGTGCGTATCTTGAGGCGAACTCGCCTGCAAGCCAACATGTTGAAAAAGTAATTACTTTAGGCACCCCACATAAAGGCAGCCATATTGCGCAAAAAATGCAGCAAAAAGGGTTTGAATCTTTTTTAAAAAATAGCGTAGAGTTTTTACTTTCTAAAAACGGTAATTGGCCTTTTAAAGCCAAACTTTACAGTATTGCTGGTGATTTACCCATAGGGCTTATGCCGCTTATTGTTAAAGGCAGTTGCTCTGATGGCACTGTATTACTTGATGAAACCAAGCTCAAAGGTATGGCCGAACATAAAGTGTTTCATTTAAGCCATACCAGTATGATTTACTCTCGCCAAGTACTCGATTATATTTTAGAGCGCTTAAACAAAGACGATTAATCTTCTGCCGCTGCTGCAATTTTATAACTAATCAAAAATATAATGCCTAATACTAGTGGTATAGGTGCGGCTATATAACCAAAAGTATCAAAGTTAGCAAAGCTGGCACTGGCTAAATGCGCGATTACGCCAATTAAAAACACTACCACGGCGATACCCGTTACGATTAATTCAGCTTTATGTTGTTTAACTGTTTTTGTGCTCACTTTATTTCTCCTAATAATTGCTACCTCTTTATTATGCATTACCAAGTAGAGTGATTTTTGACCTAAATCAACTAATGCTACAGCGGCGCATTTAACCTGTTTAAAGCTTGTTTTGGATCATGATTTGTAGTGTTGAAGATATATTTTCCCTCCAGGGGTGGTATTTTAATTAATCCGACCCATTACTATTAATGATCTATTTATTATTTTTATAAGTAATGTAAATACACGATTTATTTAAGCTATTAATCCCATCTATTTAAATTATTTTACTAACTGCTGGTGATGGGTAATACTCATTAGCAGTTAACGTTATTAACGGTTATTTAAGGAACAAGCTATGTCACAGGTAAATGCTATTGGTTTAAACAGCGCAAAAAGTGAAGACATTATTGAGTCATTAAACTCGCTACTGAGCAGCTATCAAATTCAGTACATGAACGCACGTGGGTTTCATTGGAATATTAAAGGCCGTAATTTTTTTGAACTACACATTAAGTTTGAAGAAATCTATAACTTATTGCTTTTAAAAGTAGATGAAGTTGCTGAGCGTATTTTAACGCTAGATGGCGCACCACTGCATGCGTTTTCAGATTACCTAGAAGTAAGTAAAATTAAAGAAGCTAAAGGTATTAGCGACGGTGTAGCTGCAGTAGAGAACTTACTTGCAGGTTACAGCGTATTAATTAAAATGCAGCGCGAAATTTTAAGCCAAGCAGCCGATGCAGACGACGAAGGTACTGCGTCACTAATGAGTGATTATATTTCAGAGCAAGAAAAACTTGTTTGGATGTTAAAAGCTTATTTAGATTAATAAAATTTAAATGCATTAACCGCTGTATTTAAGCAGCTCTAAAATAAAAAACATCGCCTACTTTACAGTGGCGATGTTTTTATTTATGCACTTTTTAATTATTGCCTAATTATTTAATAAGGCGATAAAAAAGGCCATTTCGAGCGCTCTTTCTTCTAAGCTTTTAAAACGCCCAGATGCGCCACCGTGTCCGGCATCCATATCGGTTTTAAATACTAAAATATTATTATCGGTTTTTAGCTCGCGCATTTTAGCTACCCACTTCATCGGTTCCCAATATTGTACCTGTGAGTCGTGCAGCCCTGTGGTTATTAGCATATGCGGATACTCTTGCGCGCAAATATTATCGTACGGCGAGTAGGCAGCAATTACATCGTAAAATTGCGCATCGTTGGGATTACCCCACTCGTCGTATTCGTTGGTGGTAAGCGGAATACTTTCATCTAACATAGTGGTTAGCACATCTAAAAATGGCACATGACAACCAACGCCACAATAAAGCTCAGGTGCTTGGTTTACCACGGCTCCCATTAATAAACCACCTGCACTGCCACCCGATGCAAATACTTTATTTTTATCGCCGTAACCTTGCTCAACCAGCGCTTTAGTAACGTCTATAAAGTCGTTAAAGCTGTTTTGTTTATGTTGTTTTTTTCCTTGCTCGTACCACTGCCTGCCTAACATTTCTGAGCCGCGCACATGCGCAATAACATACACAAAGCCGCGATCGAGTAAGCTTAATGATGTACTCGAAAAACTAGGATCAATAGTGTAGCCATAAGCACCATAGCCATATTGAAACAACGGATTAGTACCGTCCTTTTTAAAGCTCTCTTTACGGTAAACAACAGATACAGGTACTTTCACGCCATCGCGCGCAGTTACCATTAGGCGCTCTGACTGATAATTGTCGGCGTTAAAGTCCCCTAATATTTGCTGTTGTTTTAGTAAGGTTTTTTCACCTGTAGTTAAATCAACATCGTATAACGAGCCGGGCGTAGTTAAGCTTGAGTAGTAAATGCGGGCACTGCGTGATTCTGGCTCTGGATTCATTGCTATGGCGGCGTAGTAGCAAGGATCTTCAAACGCTAATGTCATGCGCTCACCTTGTTTATTAACAACCACAAAACGGGCTTGCCCTTGCTCGCGCTCACTTAATACTAAAAAGTCGTTAAATAACTCAACACCTTCAAGCAGTACATCATCGCGATGAGCGGTGTGCTGCTGCCACTGGGTTTTGTCGGCAATGGTTTTACTGGTTGCGGTCATTAAGCGAAAGTTTTTGGCTTGCCAATTAGTCACTATGTAAAAAGTATCGCCAAGCTTATCAACGTCAAATTCATGGCCTTCTTCGCGTGGCATTAATGCGTTGAACTCGCCGTTTGGCTGGTCAGCATCAAGCACCCAAGTGTCGTTAGTTTCGGTGCTGGCTAAATCAATAATAATAAGGCTTTCGTCGCGACTTTTGCCCAGCCCCATAAAAAAGCTGCTGTCTTGCTCTTCGTACACCATTACATCTTGGCTTTGCTCTGTACCCAGCACGTGCCTATATACTTGGTAACCTAATAATGTTTTTAGATCTTTTTTAACGTAAAAAACCGTTTTACTGTCGTTAGCCCAAACCACTTGGCCTTCGGTATTTTCTAACTTATCGGTGAGCATTTCGTCAGTGGTTATATTTTTAAAGTGCACGGTATAAATACGACGCCCTTCAGTATCTTCTGAGTACGCCATTAATTGCTCACACGGGCTCAGTGCTACTTCGCCTAGCTCAAAAAACTCAAATCCGGCGGCTAGCTTATTTACATCTAATAAAATTTGCTTATCGCTAGTACTCATATCACTACTGCGATAATGACGAGAATATTCGTCATCGCCACGCACTTCAGAGTGATACCAGTATTTGCCATCTTTAACCGGCACTGTGTTGTCGTCTTTTACAATACGGCCTTTTAGCTCTTCAAAAAGGATGTTTTGTAATGGCTTCATTGGCGCTAATTGTGCTTCACAATAGCTGTTTTCAGCATGTAAATGCGCTAATACATCTTTATTTTGACGTTCGTCATCACGCATCCAATAGTAATTGTCGATACGTGTTTTATCGTGTGTGTTAAGGGTATAGGCTTGCTTTTCAGCAATAGGGGAGCTTGGCAGCAAGGCCAAAGAAAAATCAGAAGTAGACACAAATAAACCGATTAAAAAATAACAATATTTGCCAGTTTACCATAAAAATAAAAAAGCCCACTCATTGCTGAGCGGGCTAAACGGTATAAGTACAATTACTAAAATTTCTGCAATTTTTATTGTTGTCTTTATACCTTGGGAAGAGAGCACCTTGGGGAAATAATTCCAATTCAAAACTATATACTGACTGTTTACTTTATTTGCTGCCAAGCCATAGCCCAGCTTTTACCCACTCCGGGTTCAAACATGGCACTTTGCTCACCATTAACACGGCAATACTCACTAAATGGCCATGCTTTACACTGATAAATATGCCCTGTTTTGGGCTGCAATACTTTTATGCCTGCATTATAATTATCGCCACCAGCGGGATAAACACAATCGTATTCTTCGCTATTTTCTATCACCGACACATTGCGTTTAGCCAAACAATTAACACTAACATCCGCTTTACAAATACCGCTTGATTCTAGTGCAAATATTTGATTATAACGATAAGCAACTACTAGCCCTGTATCAGTCATACGCCCTGCGCTAACTAAGGGAATATGCACATTAATATATTCTGCTATTAGCCGCGGCCACGTATTAGGCTCTCCCTGCTCAGATACCGTCACTTCATAACTAAATGATAAATCGACTAGCTCTCCTTGCATGTCATAAAAGGTTACTACCACAGAATCGCCAATAGATAATTGGACATCCTGATTTAAGCAACCTATTGGTGTCCATTTTCCACAGACCAATGACGTATGCATAAACACAGCAACACCTTAAAATCCAAACCTTGCATTGGTAATATACAAATACACAGCCAAGATGGTTAGAGCAATAAACAAACAAATGTAAACTAAAGATTAGCTCAGTTTATTAATAAGGTGCAGATTATAATTCGCAAGCTTGCAACAATCAAACAAAAGAATGTAACCAAGATTTAAATCTAATACTTAAGCTCTATACAAAACAAAAAGCCAACCTGATTACGGTTGGCTTTTTGCTTTGCTGCTTACTTACAATGCTATTTTAAATTGTAGCTTTAGTGGTTTTTTTACTAAACGGGCGTTTAAATAACGCGCCTATATCCGTTAAAATAATATATAAACACGGTACTAATATCAGTGTTATTAAAGTAGCAAACATGACAGCAAAGCCCAGCGCTACTGCCATTGGGGTAACAAATTTAGCTTGTAGGCTGGTTTCAAACATAATGGGTAATACCCCTGCAAAGGTAGTAATTGAGGTGAGCAATATAGCTCTAAAGCGTGCACAGCCTGCCTCAATAACGGCATCTTTAATACTTACGCCGTTACGGCGTACTTGGTTTACATAATCGGTCATAACTAGGGAGTCGTTTATTACTACCCCTGCAGCGGCTATTAAACCAAAGCCCGACATTAAACTAATATCTAAACCAAACCAATAATGCCCCCAAATAGCACCCGTTAAGCTAAACGGAATAACCGACATAACAATAAGCGGTTGCGAGTAACTTTTTAATGGCACAGCCAGTAAAATATAAACGAGGATCATGCCGCCAATAAAAAACATCATTTGCTCACTTGCTTGCGCTTGTTGCTCCTCTATTGCACCACCTAGCTCAGATTTAACTGTAGGGAACTCATCTTTAAGCTGCGGCAATAAGTTTTCTTTAACTTGTTTAACTACTTCACCTGGCTCTATTTGTTCTTCGTCAATGTTGCCATATACATAAACTGTACGATAGCCTCCTTCACGGCGAATATAACTAATGCCTGGTGTTTCGGTTAGCTCAACTACATCACCGAGTAATACCTCACGCCCTTTTGGTGTGGTGATCACTGCATGCTTAAGTGATGAAAATGCTTCGCGGGTAAGCTTAGGGTAACGAACCATTACACGTACTTCTTCGCCGTTTCTGATCACGCGCTGCGCTTCACCACCATAAAAGCTAGCACCTACTTGGTTGGCAACACTCGAAAGATCTAACCCTAAGTCGTAGGCAACCGGTTTTAAGCTCATTTGCACTTCTTTACTAGCAGGGTCAATGGTCGAGCTAATATCGAACAAGCCTTTTTGTTGCTGTAGTAATTGAATAAAACGACGCCCTGCATTATTTAGCGTGTCTATGTCTGAGCCATACAATAAATAGCCAAACTCACCATTACCATTGGCACCACCGCCGCCAGCATCGTCTTGAATAGTTAACGACTTAACGCCAGCTATGGTTGGCATAGCTTCACGCCAACGACGCGATAACTCAAAGGCGTTATACGGACGTAAGTCTTCATCAACTAATGGCGCTAATAACTGCGACTCTGTTCTACCTTGGTTAAATACCAAGATATCGCGTATCATTTTTTTACCAAATTCACGCTCGGTTGCTTCATCAACTTGCAGCACCATAGCTTCAATATCGCGAATAGCTGCAATGGTTTGTATGTCAGAGACATTATCATTCATTTCTACACGTATTTGTGGAAAGTCGTGCGGTACTTTAGGGGTGGGTACAGTACGTACTTTGTTTGAGGTAATTAACCCAACGCTAAGAATAAGCATTGCTATAAATGCAAACATCACCGTCCAGCGCCATTCTACGCAGCGCACAATAAAGCGTTTATACGGGCCATTTACAAAGCCAAAAAAGCGGGTATTAAAGCGATCGCGCCAACTGCCTTTTTTAATAGGTGCAAAGTGCGTATGAGCAATATGCGCCGGTAAAATTAGTTTTGATTCAACCAAACTAAATACTAAGCACAGCATTACCACTACCGCTATACCGTAAAAAAACGCGCTTTCTGGGCCGCTCGATAAGGTAAATGGTGCAAACACAGCAATTGTGGTTAATACGCCAAAGGTCGCGGGCGTTGCAACACGCTTAGCACCGCGCACCACGCTTTCAACACCACCGCCACTTTTTTCTATTTCGGTGTAGGCGCTCTCTCCTATGACTATGGCGTCGTCCACCACTATTCCTAGCACCATAATAAACGCAAATAACGAAATAATATTAATGCTAATACCAAATACCGGCATCATCATCATTGCACCTAAAAAGCACACTGGCAGCCCTAGCATTACCCACAGCGCCAGTTTAAAACGCAAAAATAACGACAACATAATTGCCACTAAAATAGCGCCCTGAAACAAGTTGGCTTTCATCATATCGAGGCGAGCATTTAGATAATAAGTCATATCCATTAATGGCTCTAACCGTATACTGGGTGGCAGCTGATTATTTTTTTGCTCTATAAATGCTTTAACCGACTCGGCAACCGGGATCATGTTTTGCTCTTGGGTTGCTTTAACCGAAAGATACACCGCATTTTGCCCATTAAACTTAAAGTAGCGCTCACCTTCGGTAAATTGATCTTTAATTATGGCAATATCTTGCAACAACACTTTTGCGCCATACTCGCCAATTTTTACCGGTATTTTGCGAAACTCTTCGCCGCTATAAAATTGATTTTCTACGCGTACCGAAATAACTCCCGAGTCAGTTTTTAGCTGCCCTGCCGAAAAGTTAGCTGAATATCTGCGTACTGCATTCATTACATCGCTTAAGGTTAAGTTATATTGGCGCAGTGTATCGGGTTCAATTTCAATGGCTATTTCATCAAGTGGCACATCGTTAACAACTAACGACACATTAGAAAGCTGTAATAACTCACTCTCTATTTGGTTAGCAATTGGCTTAAGCTCGCTTAGCGGCAGGTCGGCTACTAAGGTCATGCCTATTACGTCTTGCCTAAACTCTACTTGGCTAATTGTTACCGGCTCCATACCGCCAGGGAACGTTGCTATACCATCTACGCGAAGTTTTACTTTATCGAGCACGTCGGTAAGTTTAACATCGGTATTTATTTCTAAGCTAGCACGGCCACCATTACGAAACGCACGGTACACGCCTTTTTTAATTTCGGTTACATCCTTAAGCGACTCCTCAATTTTTATGAGAATGCTTTCTTCTATTTCTTGTGGCGACGCACCAGGATAGTTAGCTTCAATATTAATGTAGTTAATTTCTACATTAGGAAACATTTGGCGTTGAATAGTAAAGTAACTAATAATCCCCATTACAATGATAAAAAACATCATTAAATTGGCAGCTACCGAATTTTTTGCAAAGTAGGAAATAATACCCGTTTGTTTTTGCTCTATTGGTTCATTCATATTTTGCTGCCTTACAACTGCTGAGTATTAGAGTTGCTTGTCTCTGAGCTTTCAGTTGCGCTGTTAGTATTAGTACCAGCCACTTTTACTTCCATGCCCTTTTGCGGATACTCTGGCAAGGTAACAACGAGTTTATCGTCTGCATTTAAACCGCTGTTAATATAAAAAAACTCACCTTCTTCTCTAATAACCGTTACTTTGCGCGGCTCAAGTTGTTGCTGATCATTTACTATCCATACCGTTTGATTATTCACTAATGCTTGCGGTAAACGGTAAATGTTACTAAGCATAGCGCCTGCAAAACTTACCTGTACGTAGCTGCCAAATTTAATTGCTGGTTGTTTGCTTTTTAAACCGTAAGGGTCGTCAATTCGCACCACTAAACTACTCATGCGGGTAGCACTATCTACAATACCTAAATCGCGGTCTATTACTGCTTCACGAGTAAAGCTATTTAGTCCTTTTTGAATCACTGTTGCAGTAATACCTTTAATACGCTCTGGTAAAAAAATGCTATCAAAACCGGCAATAGGAATGATCACCTCTGCGGTTTCTATATTATTAATTTCGGCCACTTGCGAACCCATAGATACAAACTGACCAACACCAATATTACGACTAATAACGAGCGCATCGTATGGCGCAGTAATTTCGCAATTGTCTAAGTCACGTTGCGCACGTTTTAAAGCAGCTTGCGCCGATTTAACCGCCGCTTGTGCACTCAACACTTGTGGTTTACGTAAAAATAAATCTGTACGGGCCTTACCAGGAAAGCGGGTTGCTTCGTCTGCTGCTACTTGTGCTTGTGCTTGCTCTTCAATTAAGCCTGCTTGTGCGCGTGCAAGCTCAGCCTCAGCCATTAAAACGGCTGCTTGGTAATTATCTTTTTCAATAGTAAATAGGGTTTCGCCACGGCCAACTACACCACCGGCAATAAAGTTAGGGTGCCAACTTAATACCTCACCCGACACCTGCGCCGACAATTGGGTATTTTCAAGCGGCTTTACTTCACCGTAACTATTAATAATAACCTGATGATTATTTGCCAAAGCACTTTCTACTGTAACGGTAGGACGTGTATCTACTGGTTTTTTTTCTGCTGATTCTTCTGCAATAGCGTTAATTCCCATAAAGCTCACTATGCCAATGGCAAGTGCAACAAAAGGAAAAACCCATTTAAGTATTCTTGTTTGCATAACTTAATTACCTCAAAAACTCACTAACAACATAATAACAGAGCTTAACCAAATATTAACGATGCATTTGTAAGTAACTATTTCTAAAATAGCTTTCAATTGATAAAAAGAACAACAAGTAATACTACAGAGAAATTAAAGCTGTAATTTTTAAGTTTATAAATCAACAACTTTAAACAAAAACAAATAGTAGAGATGCGGTTTGGAGTAATAAGTATGTAGTGGCGGCTGCGTCGCCTGTGCTAACTTTCAAAAATTATATTTTTTAAATAAAAGCGTTTTATTCGCAGCGCAAGAGTAATAGCATAATTGATTTATACACAATTTAGAAAGTATGTAGCGCTTTGCTAAATAAAAATAGTGCCGGTTAAATACCTTACCGCATGCCCTGTGATCGTTACATATGTATCACCAACATCGCATAGTAACTGCCCTCCGCGGCTCGAAGCCTGATAAGCACGTAACCTTGTTTTAGTTAATTGCTGCGCCCAATAAGGGGCAAGGCCGGTATGAATAGAACCCGTAACAAAGTCTTCATCGCCACCACTGGCGGGCCAAAAGTAGCGAGACACAAAATCGTATTTATCTCCAGGCGCGCTGGCAACAACATCGAGCGGAAATAATGTTTCCAGTAACTGCGAATCGGTTTTAAGCTGAGTTACATCTTGCTCATTATCGTAAATAGCAAAATAAGCTTGGCGGTTTTTTAGCACTTTTGTGGGCGCTTTTGATAAACCATTTAGCAGTGCTGAAGGGGCATTTAATACAACAACCGGTGCTTGTTTTGGAAAGGTCATGGCAAAGCTACCATCGCTATTTTTATTAACGACTAACTCGCCCACGGCAGCAGCATAAAAACGCACTTGCGATAAATTATGCTGCTCACAAAGCACATAAGCAGCTGCCAGTGTGGCATGGCCACAAAAGTCAATTTCCATCAAAGGTGAGAACCAGCGAATAGCAAAGCTGCCATCGCTTTGCTGGCAAGTAAAAGCGGTTTCGGACACGTTGTTTTCTGCGCCAATTTTTAGCATTAAATCGTCGCTTAACCACGTATCTAGGGGGATCACTGCGGCATAATTGCCTTTAAATAACTCATTAGTAAACGCATCTATTTGATGAATAGTTAATTGCATGGTTTAAACTTTATAATTACGAATAGCTTAAACCTGCCACAGTTAAATTAAATTATCACTACTATTTTAAACGTTATACCGTATTAGGGCGCATTTTATAATATTGAATGCAACCAAGCTGCGCAGCGTTGGTGAGTAAAATCATTACAAACGTTAAAATATGCGCAATACTTTGCGTAGCCATAGCAAACTCGGCAAATAAACCACAAATACCCGCTATAAACTGCAAGCTAAAATAACGTGCACTTAAATTACTAATATCACCACTGCGAATAGTTTTATACGTTTGTGGCATTACACGCACCGAGCTCATTACCAAACCAACAAAGGTTAACCACGTTAGTACCCTAGCTGTATCGAGTGCTGGGTTAGCTAATAACGTAAATGGCATAAGCGAAAAAGCCAACATACACAGTAACTGAATACGCTCTTTTCGCTCAGCATTATAACGCGCAAAATAGTATAAAATAGAACCACTTAATATGCCTGTTACTACAAATGGCAGCGCCATATAAAAACGCTCAAAATACAGATTAAAGGCAATAAAGTACGTACTTTGTGCAACACCAAAGGTCATCATCAACAGCGATAAACCCGACACGCTGCGATTTTTACGAATTTTATTTAGCAGTGGTAAAAAACTAATGACTAAAATAAATGAAGACAATACAGGCAGAAAATGTGCCAAAGCAACCTCGCTCGTTACGTAAGTGTTAATAGGAATTAAAATAGAAACATATAATAAACATATGTTTTAGAAGGACTTTATCTTATGGCTGCATTGTAGTGGCGACTAGATTTTACTCAACTAAATTGAAAATATTTATTTAGCAACTGGCAACTTAGCTATACAAAAATCGTTAGCTTAAGTTCACGATTTTGTTGTTTTTAGCATAACCACCTGCAAAACTTGAATTGAAATTGATAATTGTTATCATGCGCAATACAATTTATTTCTATTGCTTTATATATGCGAAAAACACTGTTTAAAATTCATAGCTGGGTTGCCCTTATTGCTATCATCCCGCTTATTGTTATTAGTATTACAGGGAGTGTTTTAGTATTTAAGAGCGAAATAGATGGCCTGCTAATGCCAAATAGCCACTTTGTGGTAAAGGCACTCCCTGAACGACTGCCTATTGATAAGTTAATTGCAAAAGCAGAGCGTACTTATCCTAATTATATAGTAGCTAGCTGGGAAATATTTAACGATGATACTGCTGATCGGGTTTACTTAATAAAGCGCGGTACAGAGCAATGGGCTAAGTTACATTTAAACCAATACACTGGTGATATTTTGTCCGAGCCTGTGGGCACCAGCCATTATTTCACCGATTGGTTTTTAGAGCTGCATTACACTTTTTTACTTAACGACTTTAAAAACTTACCAGGGCAAACAGGCACTGTATTAGGGTTCTTTTTTGCGGTGTTTTTACTCGTATTGGGTATTAGCGGCCTGATTATTTATCGCAAATTTTGGCGACGCTTATTTAGCGTGCGCTGGCGTGCAACATTACAAATAGTACTTAGCGACATTCATAAAATGGCCGGCGTAATAGGCTCACCCATTATTATTATTTTAGCCATTACTGGCGGCTACTTTAACTGGGCAGTGTGGTATCACGAAGCGATAGAGCACGCACAAGAAGCGCATTATGTACTAACCAACCCCTTATACAGTCACGACATTTCGTTGCAGCAAATACTTGATGACAGCAAAAAACAAATCTCTACTTTTAACGGTACTTTTTTAGTTTTGCCATTAGAGCCAGACGAAAACATTACCTTATTTGGTGAAGTAAGCACAACCAATCCGCTGGCTAGTGAATACGCCAATACTATTACTTACAGTAAACTAACTGGCGAACACATGGCTAACTGGGATATTCGGGAAGTAGGAATTGGCTGGCAAGTAATTGATAGCTTTAGAAAACTCCACTTTGGCTACTTTGCAGGGTTTGTAAGTAAGGTGCTGTGGGCTATTATTGGCTTAAGCCCTGTATGGCTTGCAGCTACTGGCTTTTATTTATGGTTTACCCGCCGTGTACGTAAAAAGCAATCACGACAAAACCGTTTAAATAAACGTCGCGCAGCAAACTCTTGATTAAAAAACAAACTCATTATAATGTTAGGTATAATAGTAATTAGCTCAATTTAAGCTGCTTACTTTCGTATCAATGGAGTGAGTTTATGAAACTTTATCCGCTAGTGGTAATTACTGTTTTTTCATTAGTAGCTGGCTGCACCGGTACTAACAATCAAAAGCAAATACTGCAAACTATACCGCTTACACAAGTAATTAATCATGCTTTATTTAGCCAACAACCCACTTTATCTGAACAAGCTATTTTTGAGCTGTCTGAAGTCGAGACAGAGCAGTTTTTAGCGTATGCCAAAAAACAGTTATTATCTGGGGTTCGTACCGATAGAGTTGTTTATAATTACCTTGAAAACCAACTAACTAACTTTACATATCACGGCGATACACTCACTTCCACACAAGCGGTTAATCGAGCGCAAGGAAACTGTATTAGCCTAGCGGTGCTTACCCAAAGCTATGCTCGCATTCTTGGTTTAGATACGAGCTTTCAGGAAATGACCAGCGAGCCTGTTTATGCAAAAGAAAGTAACTTAGTGTATGTAGCTAACCATTTTAGAACTATGGTTTATGCCCCTAAAGAAGTAGATACCGCTAAAAACATAAATTCAATAAGCGCAATAACAACCCGCGCAGGTACGTTAATAGACTACTTCCCAACTCGAGACAGTGTTTACTCTGGTAGCGCTAACCATAATGACTTACTCGCTAAGTTTTATAGCAATTTAGCCGCTAGCGCATTAGCAAAAAAACAATTAAACATGGCATATTCTCTTATTTTGCAAGCTAATAACTACACCCCTAAAGATCCTGAGCTATTTAACTTAGCAGGCATCTTACACCGCCATGCTGGCGACTTACAAAGTGCGAAGAATATTTATCAAGCAGCATTAAATAACAATTATGCGAGCATTAATTTAATTAGTAACTATCAATTATTAGCTCAAAAGCTTGGTGATACTCAGCTTGCGCAGCAGTTATCTTTACAACTAATAAATATAGAAAAAGATCCTTATGAGTTATTAGTACTGGCTAAAAACGAGTTACAAACAGGAAATATTTATAGCGCTAACAAGCATGTTGAGCAAGCAATAGTAAAAGCACCGTATATAGCCGATCTTTATTTAGAGTTGGCTAAAATACGCTTTCAGCAAGGTAAAACTCAACAAACACAAAGCTTGCTTGAAAAAGCCATCGAACTTGAACGCGACAAACAAAAGCTTAATGTGTATCAAGCTAAGTTACTGTCGTTAAGTATGACAAAGTAAGTGTGGGTTTTGCGGCACCTAAGTCGCCGCTCAAACCCCGTTATTAATTATTTTTACCTTTGCTTTTATAAAATGTTAAAGCGAATAATAAAAACTTAACCACGCGCGCATTTCATCTGCAAAGCTATCGCCTTCTACGCGCGATAAGCCCAAATTAAACGTTAAATCGTTTACACCAGCAGGCCCCACCCCAAAGTTAAAATCACCTTGATATTTTAAGCCGTAACTTTGTGCATATACCATGCTATCGAGTTGGTGTTGCTTGTAATAAAGCCAAGGTAACCCCTCTTTAAAGCTAAAACCAGCGCCATAACCTTGATAGCGCTTTGCAGTTGCACTGTAAAAAGGCAGCTCGGATGAAAGTACAAATTCGCTACTTTGTTGCTGATTAATCAGGTTTGAACTAAAGCCACCTAATGCAAGGCTGCCATCATCACGTTGCTTTTGCTCAAGGCTTGCATAAAGAGGAATACCAAACGCTTTACCAAAAATTTTGGCGGCTAAATCGTAACCTTGCCAATTATTACTTTTGTTGCTGCCATCGTACCAGCTCGCATAAATACTTTGGCCTATTACAAAATCTTGGCGGTCATATTGCCAGCTTTGAGTAACGCCTAAGCGCGTCCAGTTTTTATGATTTTGCTTGTAGTCAGTGTAATTATAAGCAAGCTCTGGCGTTAAGTTTAACTGGCCAAATTTAAGGGGGTAACTTATTGCAGCAAAACCACCGCGCGCAGCAATATCGGCGCTTAAGCCTGTTTGATTTAAGGATTGATATTGGCGTGCTGTATTTAAATTATAATCAAACACGCTGAGTTTAAACTTTACTGGTAATGCACTGTATTTTGCCTGCACAAAACCACCATGCAAAGCGCCATTGTGCAAGTCGGCGCTATACCCTGCCTGTAAGTCGAGCTGTTTTAATAAATCGCTACTTTTAATCCCTAAATTCAACAAACTGGTTGCAGCCGAATAATACTGCGCGCCTAGTGCAAAAGTGGCTTGTTGCTCAAGTGCATTGTAGCTACTTTGGGTGCCTACTTGGTTAGTGTAAATGTTAGCTTTTGGAAGTGTGTGTTGATTAACCATAAGCAGTGGCGCATGTTTAGTGGTTGCAATATCACTAACCACATTCCCTTGGTGTGCTTTAGGTAGCTGTTTTACATTGGGTCCATCTGCGCTAATCGAGAAATAAAGTAATGAGCCATCAGCTATTTCAATAGGATGTGCAACCGCTTCTTGCCCCTGAGTTAGTTTAGTGAGTGTTTTACTTGCAATATGATAACTATAAATATCGGTAGCGCTATTTAAGCCAGCAATGAAGTAAAGCGACTCTCCATTTTGACTAAAACTTGGTTGGCTTAAATATTGATACCCGTTTGGCATAGCCACTGATTGACGGTGCTCACCATCAATATTTTGTATATATAATTGCCAGTTTTCGTTTAAAGACGCTGATAAGTAAGCTAATTTAGTTTCATCAGGGTTTAATATTGGATAGTCATACGCCGTTTTTAAACTTTTATTAAATAACTCAGTGACGATTTTAGTGGTTAAATCTACTTTCACTAATTCTGAGTAACCACCTCTTACTTGCTCAGCATATAAGGTTTCACCATCGCTGGTTACGCTAAAACGGCGAATACCTGCAAGCTCGGTAAGCTGCTCTGTATTGCCAGTTTCAGTGTTGTAGTTAAAAACATCAGAAACACGATTATAACTACCCGAGTCCTCAGTACTAAAAGCACTAAAGTAAAGCGTGGTATTGTTAATCCATTGTGGGTTAGCTATGCCTGCTCGATTAATTTGGTTAAGCACTTGTTTTTGTTCACGCTTAAAAACAGCAGGTGCAGTGTCAGCAATATCTAGGGAATCATTTTCTAATAACTCTTTTTGTGCTTTATTAAAGCTGTTTTCGGCTTTAGTGTTTTGCTCTGTGCTGT
Organism: Pseudoalteromonas translucida KMM 520; assembly: GCF_001465295.1. Taxonomy (NCBI): domain Bacteria; kingdom Pseudomonadati; phylum Pseudomonadota; class Gammaproteobacteria; order Alteromonadales; family Pseudoalteromonadaceae; genus Pseudoalteromonas; species Pseudoalteromonas translucida. The sequence goes on from NZ_CP011034.1 coordinate 3,334,730, forward strand.
ACACAATAAGCTTAGTGTTATCGTTTTTATCACGCTCTACAATTGCCAGCTTACTGCCATCTTTTGCAAGCGCGGGGTTACTTGCATACAAACCAAGCTGTAGCCACAGCTCACTATTAAGCTTAGGTTCTAATTGCTCTTTGGCCATAGCTTTATAAGTGTATTCAGCTACAAAGCGGCGGTACAGTTTAGCGGCACTTTGCCCAAACACACCACTAAATGCTTGATCAAAATTACGTGTTTTAACCGCTTGCATGCGCGTCCAAACGCTATCGAGCGTTTGCTCTGTATAGTTTTTCTCTAACCAATTTAAAAAACGGCTACCAATTAAATACGCCATAGAGCTGGCCATAAAGCCACCTTCGGTACTATTTAGCTGTGAGTAGCTGGGCAACGCTCCTTGCTGGGCAAACTCTACTAATATTGCTTCTGAGTAGTTATCAAATAAGCGCCCACGACCGGTCATTTTAGATTCAATTAACGTGGCATAACCTTCGGCAACCCAACGAGGGGTATCGCTGTAAGTTAAATCGTATAGATCCCATAGACTGCGTATTTTTTGCTGCCAGTTATTACGCGTTGGCTGCGCTAAATGCACTAAGTGAATGTACTCGTGCAATACCAATAACTGCTGCCAGCCTGAGGTATTTGATATAACAGTATCTGATTGTGGCGGCGTGGTAAAAAGTGCCATTATGGGGTTATTTGAAGTAGGTAGCGCAAAACCATTGGCTGCATTTAAGGGATCAAACACCACTACATCTACAATTTTATCAAGGGCGCGGTTTTGTTGCTCAAGCACTTTAGTACGTACTATTTCAAGCTCTACAGCAGTCGATTTAGCAAAGTCGGTATGCTCAATACTGTAATGCACATTAAAGTGCTCGGTATGAATGGTTTGCCAGTCGTTACCATAACTCGGCGCGGTAAGTAATAAAGCCGCAGCCATAAGTGTTTTTTTCATTATAATCCCTTAGATGATTCCTTAACTGCATCTAGGTTATTACTAATTGCTTTTAGTTGGCAGTAATAAAGTGTAATAAAACATGTGCAACTATAAATTACACATGCTTTTAGTGAAGCTACATCCAACTACGGGGATCAGATTCAACCTGCATAAGTATAAAATCAATTATAAAGTCAGCATCTTGCTGCTTTATATAGGGCATAAAAGCGTAACCTGAGGCGAGTTGTATACACACACTTTTTAACCCTGAGCGACGCATTAAGTAGGTACTTATACTACGGGCACTTTGTGTTTTATACAGCTCAAACACCCGATAATGTACGCCAATCAAGCCTTTGCGCACCACCATATAATACCGGCCATTATCTTCATGTAAGTAATAGCCATAACGCTGATATGACAAGGTAACTAAACCTGCAAACGCAACAAACACACCTAAACTAAGCCACATATTAAATTCAGCTACTAAGCAAAAAATGAATACTAATATGCTCGGTAAAAGCGCATAAAACACCAAGTTTTTATATAGTAGTGCGCGCTCTGCGCCTGTAAATGCGAGGTTTTTGCTATTAAACCAAGGATAAATCCATTGGCAAACACTGTTTACTTGTGCCGCGTTTAATACCGGTAAGAGCAAGGTTTGTTTATTATTTTTAGCAGCAACGCCTGCTACCATACCGCCACTACTCGCTTGCAAACATTCAACGGTAAAGCGTTTTAATAGTCGGGCAACTAAGTTTTGTTTTATAACAATTGATTGCACCTTATCTAAGCTCATAGATAACTGATGGCGCTCTAATAAACCGGCAATGCGTTTAAATTTTTGTCCTTTAAAATACAGCTCGTAGTTATAAAACCGAATCAACGACATGCCAACCGACAACAACACCGCAATAATAACCAACAAAACAATTAAGGTGATCACCGCAAACATGGCAGCATTGGCCATTATACCTAGCTCTTGCTGGTAAAAGCCCTCCATTTTAGCAATCAGCTTTTGTTCTAAAAAGTCGATAACAACATTTATAAATGGCGCAATAGCTGCAAAGGCTAAAATAGCCATGTTTGATATTAAACCAAACTTAGCAATTTCTTTGTTGCTAATAAATAGACTGCTTTGTGCCGCTAATTGGTGATCTACATTGTCAGTTACTGTATCTTGCTGCTGGGCTTTGTATGCAAAAATTTGTTTACGCATTTGTTGTGCGTGTTCTTTGGTTATTCCCGGCAGTACCACTTCTTGCGCTACGCTACCAGCGGCATCAAAAATACAATTTACTAAGTTAATAGGGGTAAAATAAAACGGCTCAGCAATATTTACGTTTTGTACGCGAGCAAATTTAAGGGTTAAACGCTCTTTTTTAAATACGCCTTTTTTAAGTAATATTTCGTGCTCTTCAGAAATACAAAAACGAAAGCTTTTATAATATAAAAAAGAGTAAATAAGCAAAGCAACAAGCGCGACTGCTCCGGCAATTTGCCCCCAAAATAGTTTGTTTTCAACTTGAGTTACAAACACAATAGTAATAGGTAGCAAATTAAAGATGCCATCTCTTATAATTCGCACCGTAAAATGGACAACAAAATACACTAACGCCCAAGGCGATACAGCTTGCCAATGTAAATTACTTGCGCTACCAGCGTTACTCATCTGCAGGGGTTGCTTGTGCGATGTTGTCGTCGTTGCGGTAGTTTTGTACAAACTGGCGCATATTTTTACAATCGTCGTGAGTTAAGCCGCTAATTTGCAGGTCGGCGCTCATGCCACCAGCGCTATATAGCTTTAAACTCGCTAAGCCGAGTTTGCGCTCAATTGGCCCGCGGTGCACTTCAATATGCTGTACTCGCGCCAGCGGTAAAATAACAATTTGCTGCCAAATAATTCCCTTTTTAAACGCGATATCGTGGGTACGCATTGCTACCCCTTGCAGCTTTATACTCACTACATTATAAAGTATTGATAATATGATAATTATTGGCATGCCAATCAACAAATACGTTTGCGCTAGATTAGCAAAAGCGGCATTTAAGTAACACGCCACCACTAAGCCGATAATTAAAGGAATATAAAACGCCAGCCAATTAAGTTGCACATGCAGCAAAGCGTTAGCCCCCAACGGCTTAAACTCAATATTACTATGTTGTGGTAAGTTGGTTATTTGTTGATTATTAAACACCATATTATTGCTTAAACTCACTCTTACTTATAAATACAAGGCTCAACTCAGCCATTTAATGATGGTAATCAAGGTATGGCTTTGTTTTGGCGCGAGCGTAACGGCATCATTTAATACGTTGGCTGCTTCAAGGCAAAGCATGCTGTTATATTCTGTATTAGCGAAGTTAGATAAACGCTTTGATTTTTCTATCCATGGATTCCACAATACGCAAGAGCTGGAATTTTCTCGGCCCACACTAATAATGCCCTCTGGGGTATTAATGGTTTGCACTGGCGCTGCTTGGGTATAAACCATGTCGGTTTCGCGGGCAAAACTAACTACACCACTTTGCATTACTGGGGCTTCGCCAAATTCAGTATATTGCGCACCTTGCAAACCATCAACGCTGGTATTGTTAATATCTGATGTTGGAAAATAAGTATGCAGCGCTTGCGAAAAGCTAAACGGTGTATTGCTTAAATTAGTGGTTGTTAAGCGCACTTGTAACTGCTCGTTTAGTACAAACTCAACTCGTAAGCTTGACTGATGCGGCCAATAATCAAGATTAACTAGTTTCATGGGTAATTTAAGGCTAACAATAACTTCGTATTCGGTTTCATGCACTTCATCGGCCTGCCACAAACTCGTTCGAGCAAAGCCATGCGCCGGAAAACCATTGTTATCGTGTGCTCCAAACCAAGGCCAACAAATTGGAATACCGCCGCGAATACTGGCATTTTCTTGAAATGTTTCTTCTTGAGATACCCATAACAGTGGCTGCTTACCTTTTGGGGTAAATTCGGTAATTTGCCCGCCTTGCAAAAATATTTTTGCATCGCAATGGCTGCTATTTATATTAATAAATTCTAAACCGGTGTCAGTATGACAAATACTAACGGAAGGTGATAACTTCATATTATTTCCTATAATGCTGGCACTTAGTGTTAAATGTGCACCTAAATAGTCAAGTAAGCTTATAAATCATCTACATAATAAGCGAAATAATTTAAATATCGATCGCTTTATTTTCACTCGATAATACCTGCGAGATATTTATAAATAATTACTTTGTACTAATACTTATTTATAAATGCCATCTTCAGCAAATTAGCAATACTTATAAATTGATAAAAAAAACTCATTATCTATACTCTATAGGCTTAAAGGTATACTACAGCCATTAGCGAATAAAACACTACAGACATAGATTAAAAATTAAAAAACACAAATTTTAATTACTGCTCAAACTAATAAAAACCACAAAAAGCAGGCTAAAATGCAATATATCATTTGAATTCAATTTACTTGATGTGTAACATTTCGCGATTATGGCAAACCATTGCGCCCTTTTAACGAGATTAGCTAAATGCAAAAACATAACGAGTTATTGGTTTCTTTACGTAAAGTGATTCGTGCGATCGATTTACACTCTAAGCAACTGAATAAAACTTCAGGCTTAACTGGGCCACAACTACTTATAATGCAAGAGGTTTCCCAGACAGATGGGATAACAGCAAGCCGTATAGCTCAAAATGTAAATTTAAGCCCGGCAACCGTTACTAATATTCTTGATAGGATAGAAGGTAGAGACTTAGTAACTCGGGTACGTAGCCAAATGGATAAGCGTCGAGTGAGTTTATACCTCACCGATAAAGGAAAGGAGTTACTTGATAAAGCACCGCAACCACTACAAGAGCATTTTATTGCTAAGTTTTCGGCACTTGCCGAGTGGGAGCAGAGCCTATTACTGTCGTCAATGCAGCGCATTGCCGCAATGATGGATGCAGATAAACTTGATGCATCGCCTCTGTTAGAAGTGGGGGCGCTTACTCAAGCTCCTAAATAATAAATTTACACGGGATGTGCTTTACATCTTAAATTTTCAATCAAAATCTGAGCAGCAATTTATGACTAAACTTTCGAAATTAACACTTGCCCTCATGCTAGCTGGTGCGTCGAGCAATGTATTCGCCGCAGATCTAGACACGCTTCAAACTCAGCTTAAGCAACTTAAACAGCAAATGCAGATGCTAGAGCAGCAATTAGCTGCTGAAAAAACCAAACAACAGAAAATTAATGAGCAACACGAACAACAAGTTGCTCAAATAAGTAAAAAAGCGGAACAAACAACTGTGGTTGCTGCCACTAAAGCTGAAGAAAAAGAATCTGCTGGTATAACCGTAGGTGGTGCTATTCGTACTAACTACAGTGTTACCTCGTATAGTGAAGGTAATGAAGACCGCCTTGGTGACTTTGATTTTGATATTTTTCGTTTAAACCTCTCAGGTGAAGTTGGTGGTGTACTTTTAGGCGGTGAAATTCGCTTTTTTGATTACATGACCGTTATAAAATCAGCGTGGGCTGGTTATCAACTTAATGATGAGTGGCAAGTGCAAGCAGGTATTACTAAAGTACCATTTGGTAACGACCCGTATAACTCACATAATTACTTTTTTAGTACTAACTATTATATTGGCCTAGAGGATGATCACGATCTAGGTATTATGTTTAAACGTAAAGTTAGCGATAACTGGCAGCTAGACCTTGGCTTTTTCAAAAATGATGAACTTGGTGGTGTTGACGGTTATGTAGAAGATCGTAGCCATCGTTATTCGTACGATATTGTTGGAAGCCGCCCTGTCGGTGAAGGTATTTACGCAGAGCCTGCAAAACAGCTTGGCGAATACAACACCTTTACCGGTCGTTTTGCCTATCATTTTGAACACGGCGAAGGCATAACCACTGAAGTAGGTATTTCAGCACTTGCGGGTGGCTTACATGATGGGACCGATCGTGCGGGTGATTACAATGCTTGGGCACTGCACTTAAATAGCCATATTAATAACTGGAATATTCAACTACAACACGGTGAGTATAACTACAATGTTGATAATATAGATCGCATGGCTGTAGGCGCATACGGGTTTTATGATTCAATTGCCGCCGATGCTACTACCAGTACCTTTAACGTAGCATATAGCGTACCAGTACAATGGGGACCGGTAAGCAACCTACAGTTTTATAACGACTACGGTATTATTTACAATAAATCAGACAACAGCGCAAATACCTGGATGAACGTAACGGGTGTATCGGTTGCCGCCGGAGGACTATTTACTTACATCGATTATGTACATGCGCGTAATCAGCCATTTGTAGGCGGTTCTATCGCGGGTAACGGCGAAACAGAAAGCCGCTTTAATATTAACCTTGGTTATTACTTTTAAGCCAAGTAAGTTAATTAGCTAGTTAATTAGTTACTTATAAAGGGCAACATTGTTTGCCCTTTTTGCTGCGCTAATTTTATTTACCCCTTTTATTGCCCACGTATTAAGTAACTGCAATTGCGCTTAAATTGCGGCATTAATTACTCTATAATCAAACTAACTATAATTTAATAAAACTCACCTAAGTGGATATAAAAACAACCTATATATATTACAAAAAGGTATGGTTTAAAGTGCTTGGCTTAATGCTAGTGGTGCTTGGAATTATAGGTATAGTACTGCCGGTTATGCCCACCACCATCTTTTTTATTTTAGCTCTGGCCTGCTTTACCCGCTCATCTCCTGCACTTGAGCATTGGCTTTTAAATCACCCACGATACGGCACTACGCTGCAACAGTGGCAAGCACATAAAGTAATGCCTGTTAAAGCCAAATATTGCGCTGCCCTTGGCATGCTGGTGGGTTTTATATTTTTACTGGCTTCATCTCCTGCTGTTTGGGTTATTCTTTTAGTTGCTATAATTGAAGTAGCCGTAATGATTTATTTAATTTTAAGGCCCTCGTCCGTACCAAAAAGTTGAATAACCTGAACTTTGGATAATAGTTAGTGCCTTCGCATACTTCGTTATCTGGCGATAAAGCACATTATGTAATGATTGACGCGAGTATTTCTAATGAAATTTTTGCTCCCAACAAAGCATACCGCCCAGCTGAGGAAGACGCACAATACGACGATAATTTACTAATGGCTATCGGCCCTGATGGCAAACCTATTAGTGATAATATTCGCGCTTACTTTTTACAGCGTAAAAACTCTGCGGCAGTTAAATTAACCAGCGAAGGGACTTACCATATTGCAATGAAACGTGAACCACGTTTAATGACCTTCTATAAAGATGATAAAAACGGCTTTTTTAGCACAATGTGGCAGCACCCGGGTTTATACTTAATTGAAGCAAGCGTGAGCGAAGAGTCGACTGAAAAGGCATAGATAACGGCGTTACTCGTTATTTACTACATTAGACGTTGCGCCAGAGTGATATTTAATAATTGAATTCAAGCATTAAAAAACAATAAAGAGGCCAAGTAATTTACTTGGCCTCTTTACTTATATCAGCTACATTAATTTTATTAAAAAACACCTCAATACATCCTGAAGCTGCAACTACTCAACACAAGCATACCTATTTAAATCAGTACGTTCAGCGCAAAGTAAACACCAGCCTCAACTTTAGCATAACTTAGTTTTTTTTGATCTTTGCACTATCCTATCAGCTTCTTTAAGATGCGGCGCTTTTAGACTCAACAATAGCAGCCCTTGGGGGAGCAACATGACCATACAGCGCTTTTCAGCGAAAAAATTAGCACTTAGCTTGGCCGTTACTACTGCATTGAGCACGCCTTATTCAGTAGCTGTAGCCGCAGAGCAAGGTAATCAAGCACAAGAAAATATCGAAGTAATTTCAGTAACGGGTACTCGTCGCAGTTTACGCAGTATTGCTGAAAGTTCAGTACCTGTTGATATTATTACCAGTAGCGATATGGCCAGCACAGGCCAGCTTGAAATCAGCCAAGTACTTGCAAACCAAGTGCCGAGCTTTAACTACCCAAGCGCAACAATGGGTGATGGTACAGACCATGCTAAACCTGCAGTTTTGCGTGGTTTAGCTCCCGATCACACCCTAGTGCTTATTAATGGTAAGCGTCGTCATTCAGGTGCGCTATTAAACTTAGCTGGCGTAGTTGGACGTGGTTCAACTGCTGTTGATTTAAATATGATCCCAACCTCGGCAATTAAGCGCGTAGAAGTATTACGCGACGGTGCTGCAGCGCAATACGGCTCAGATGCCATTGCAGGGGTTATTAATATAATTCTTAAAGATGCAGCGCAGGGCGGCAGTGTAAGCGTAACTTACGGACAATATGATACTCAAATGGCCGGAGTACCTCAGCTTGAAAGCGCGTACGCAGATGCAAACGGTAACTTAGCATTTAATACTGGCGACGACCGTAAAATGAGCGATGGTGCAACGCGTACTATTAGCGCTAACTCTGGTTTTTCGTTAGCCGATAACGGTTTTGTAAACGTATCTATTGAATATCGTGATAACGACTCTACCCAACGCTCTGGTTTTGACCCTCGCGAGCAATATAGCCGCCTTGGTGATGGTAGCCTAGATCCACGTGAATTTACTATCGATCGTTACAATCACCGCTTTGGTAAAGCAGAGCTTGAAGACTATGCACTGTTTTACAATATGGGCTACGACTTTGATAACGGCTTAAACTTATACTCTTTTGGTAGCTACTCTAAGCGTGAAGGCAACTCAGGCGGATTTTATCGCCGAGCTGTAGATAAAAATAACATTTTAGACGTTTACCCTAATGGCTTTTTACCACAAATTGAAACCGACGTAGAAGATTACTCTCTCGCTCTGGGCTTGCAAGGTGAAACAGGCGACTGGACATGGGATGTAAGTACCAACTACGGTCGTAACGACTTTGCATTAGGCGTAGTAAATAGCTTAAATACATCTTTAGGTGCCACCAGCCAAACCGAATTTGATAACGGCGCATTGGTTTATGACCAATTTATTGTTAATGGAGATGCCAGCACAGCATTTGATTTAGGTTTACCAGATGACGTGTTTTTTACTATAGGTGCTGAATACCGCCACGAAAGCTACAAAATAGAACAAGGCGAAGAGGCTTCTTATATTACCGCGCTTGATAGTAACGGCAAGCCAATTGCAGCAGGTGGTGCACAGGTACTATCTGGTTTTGGTCCGCAAAGCGTTACCGATGAAAGCCGCCACAACGTAGCGCTTTTTGTTGAGTTTGATACCTACCTAACAGAAAAGTGGAATGTAGTTTTAGCCAGCCGTTATGAAGATTACAGCGACTTTGGCAACACATTTACCTCAAAAATAGCAACGCGTTACAGTATTACTGATAACTTATCGTTACGTGGTGCAGCAAGTACCGGCTTTCGCGCGCCATCGCTAGCCCAAAGCTCGTATCGTCAAATATCAACCATACTTGAAAACAACCAAGCGTTTGAAGTAGGTTTATTTCCAAGTGACTCACCAGCAGCACAAGCATTAGGCGCTAAAAAATTAGACGCTGAAGACTCTGTAAACTTAACCGCTGGCTTTGTCTATACACAGGGCAACTTTAGCCTAACGGTTGATGCATATCGTATTGATATTGATGACCGGATTGTACTCTCTGAAAATTTAGCGGGTGCAGCAGTAGCGCAAATTTTAGCAAACGCTGGTGAGCTAAACACCGAAAGCGTACGCTACTTTACCAATGCAATAGACTCACGCACGCAAGGTGTAGACATAGTTGCAACGTATTTGCTTGAGCTAGATAATCTAGGCGATGTGCGCTTAAACGCAGCGGTTAACTTTAACGACACTGAAGTCACCCATATAGACGACAACCCTGAAGAACTCAATTCGTTAGGTGATGACTATGTTGTATTTGCTCGGCGTGAAGTGGGCCGTTTTGAAGAAGGCACACCAGATAGCAAACTAAACTTATCGGCCGTTTGGAACTTTAACCAATGGCAAACAACACTGCGTGCTACGCGCTATGGCGAAGTTGCTGATATTTCTACAAGCAGCGACCGAGATGAATACCTAGATGCAAAATGGATAACCGATCTTGAAGTGGCTTATAGCCCTAACGACGAATGGAAATTTGCCGTAGGCGCTAACAACCTGTTTGATCAGTACCCACAAGCAACTGTAGATAACATTGGTCACTCTAACTTTGGACAAATATTCCCGTACACCCCCTACGTGCCATACAGTTTAGATGGCCGCTTTTTATACGGTAATATTACTTACCGCTTTTAATAAAAGTGCTAGCTAAAAGTTGAAAGTGATAAAGGATGCATTACGCATCCTTTTTTTAACTAAAGCAGAGCTAGGATATGCCAACGTTAATAATACTTTGAAGGCTGTAAAACTTTAAAAAACAGCATTTTTAGCCACTTAAATTATTGTATTTTATAAGCGTGTCAGTCATTCTATTTATACGCAAACCACTTGGGTTTAAAAACTCACCTAGGAAAAACACGTGTTAAAAATAGCTTTAATTTACTTAGCGGCAGCAATTGTAGCTGTGCCTATTGCCAAACGAGTAGGGCTCGGATCGGTGCTAGGTTATTTAATCGCTGGCATACTTATTGGCCCTTACGCCTTAGCTATGGTTGGCGATCAAACCGATGTAATGCACTTTGCCGAATTTGGCGTAGTAATGATGCTATTTTTAGTTGGTTTAGAGCTGCAACCGTCACGTTTATGGACATTACGCCACTCTATTTTGGGGTTAGGTGGTTTGCAGGTAGTGTTAACCGCAGCCGTTATTTTTGCATCTTGTTATTGGCTGTTTGCCATGCATTGGCAAACAGCCCTTGCCATTGGTTTAATGTTGGCGCTTTCCTCTACCGCTATTGTGCTGCAAAGCCTAGAAGAAAAAGGCTGGCTAAAACAAGAAGCTGGGCAAAATGCTTTTTCTGTATTGCTATTTCAAGATATCGCCATTATTCCTATTTTAGCGTTATTACCCTTACTCGCATTTGCACCACTGAGCGGCAGCGCCGAGATTAGTGATTCAATTATTGCCAACTGGCCGGTTTGGCAACAAGTAGGTGCATCGGTTGCTGTTATTGCCGCCATTATTGTTTGCGGTAAATATATATCGGCCCCTATTTTTAGATACATAGCCCAAACACATATACGTGAAATATTTACCATTTTTGCGCTTTTTTTAGTGGTTGCCATTGCATTGGTTATGCAAAGTATTGACTTATCACCTGCGCTGGGTACCTTTTTAGCTGGCGTAGTACTTGCCGAAAGCGAATTTAGGCACGAGTTAGAGGCCGACATAGAGCCCTTTAAAGGCCTGCTATTAGGGCTGTTTTTTATTACCGTGGGCGCGTCGATTAACTTTGAACTGTTTTTTAATCAATTTAGTACTGTAATTAGCTTAGTTGTTTTATTAATAGTAATTAAGGCCTGTATTTTATTTGCGCTGGCTTTTACCTTTAAAATAAATAAAAAACAGCAACTATTATTTACACTGGCTTTGGCACAAGGAGGCGAATTTGCTTTTGTATTGTTAAGTGTAACCAGTACGCTAAGCATTTTAACGCCCGAACAAACCGCGTTAACAACCTTAGTGGTGGCTATTTCTATGTTAATAGCCCCTTTATTATTAATGTTTTACGAACAACTGCAAAAACGCGATAGCAGCGTAAAACCTGAATTTGATAAACCCGAGCACATTAGTAGCGCTAAGCATGTCATTATTGCCGGCTACGGTCGCTTTGGCCAAGTAATGGGGCGTTTACTGCATGCCCAGGGCTACGAAATAACAGTACTTGATCATAGCCCTACACAAATTGAATTATTACGCCGCTTTGGTAAAACGGTATTTTATGGTGATGCTGGGCGTCAGGAGCTACTTGAAGCCGCAGGCGCAAAAACAGCGCAAATGCTGGTAGTGGCTATAGATAACCCCGATAAAACATTAGAAATTATTAAGCTTGCGCAAAAAAACTACCCGCAGTTAAAAATTGTTGCACGTGCTATCGACCGTCGCCATGCTTATCAATTACTTAGTTTAAAAGTAGATGCCTTTAATCGTGAAACGGTTGATTCTGCCATTAGCCTTGCGGTTAAAGCGCTCGAGTTATTAGGTAACAATAAACCCGATGCCGAGCGAGCTGGTAGGCTATTTAGAGATCACGACCGCGCCAGTGTATTACAGTTAGCAAAATTATGGGGCGACGATATTAGCTACGGTGTAGCGGTACGCCAGCGCATGGAAGATTTAAAACAAGTACTACAACAAGACAAACAAGCACAAGAAGATTTAAATACCTGCGACAACAACGACTATATAGCGGGCTTAACAGAAGACGCTGCCAAGCCCAAAAAATCTAATGATGATGCTCACCTTGGATAGCTTGTCCCTGCTGGTTATAAAAGCCAGTGGCGCTATGCTCAATAAAACCAAGGTTAATCATTTTAGCTAAAAAGGGATCGTTTTCGTTGTCGCCTATATCGGCATAGTCGGTAGTTTGAAAGTTATCCCATTTAGCAAACTGAGCAACTATCACTTGCTCATTACTGCTTACATTATTAAGGCTAAGTAAGGTGCTTACTTGGCTTTTTTTATTGCTAACTCTAAGCGTTTTAACTAACTTTAACTGTGTAAATAAAGCCAGTTTATACTCAGTTTCGGCTTCGTTTAACACATAGTTTTTTACTTCTTCACAACCTGTGCCTTGGGTGTTTACTAACGTCATTTTTTCTATTAAATGCGCATCCACCAGCTGGTTTTTAGCACTCCAACTTTGTACCCCGCGCACTTCTGACGGTTGGTATTCAATACCTCGCTGCTGAGCATTAAAATAGCGAATTGGCCGTATTTGCTTATTAGTTAAATGCTGCCACAGTTCGGTCGTTATTTCGTTTTGATGTGCTACTTGTTGCTGGTTTCGCCACAGGGTTAGTGCTTGAGTTGTTGGCTCGTTATTTTTATTGTTGGTTACTGTGTAAGTTGCTTTTAATAGCGCTGGGTTAACATTGCATTGCAGGGAAAAAGCGCTGCTACTGAATAGTACGGTCATCATTAATAATGCTTTTTTCATTGGGTACTCTTTTTTAATGGCTCTAACTTATGCTTTTAACATAGCTAAAAATAATGGCTGTTTTATGACAAATATAATATAAAAACAACCCGCACAGAGTACGAGTTGTTTTGTACACAATTTATAAACTCATTACTGCGCTACTTTATCGTTTGCTGTTTTAACTAAATCTGCGGCAAAGTCCATTACATGAAATAAAAAGCTTTGCTCATTAGTGCCTGTAACTAAGTGCGCGCCAGGGCCCATAGCATATACGCCAACATCTTCACCAGCGTGTGTTTCTGAGCTCATTGGTACTAGCGCTTCTTGATGAAAACCAGGGGTTGTTGTATCAATATTGGTTAAATCAACCCGCCCTGTTACTGGGCCAGAGCCATTATTTGCATCGGCATTAGTTTCACTGCCAAGGTTTTTAAAACCACCACCATTGGTGTAACCAAGCGTTGTATATGGCATATCATCGGCCGCTAGGCTTGGCGTTGTTTCACCTACGCCCACCACTTTACCTAAAATAGGATTACCGCGTTTAGGGTAACCCGCAATGGTAAATACATGGCTGTGATCGGCTGTTACAACAATAAGCGTTTCCTCTGGATTGGTGTTATCAACCGCAGCTTGTACTGCTTTTGCCAATTCAATGGTGTCGTTTAAAGCGTTATATGCATTACCCGCATGGTGCGCGTGATCAATACGACCCGACTCAACGGTTAAGAAAAAACCTTTATCGTTTTTGCCCAGTACATTTATGGCTTTTTCGGTCATTTGCGAAAGCGAAGGCTCGCCAGCAATATCATTTTTACGGTCAGCTTCGTATTGCATGTGGGATTCGTTAAACAGCCCAAATACTTTAGTAGCATCATCGCTAATTGCATCAAAACCGGTTTGATCCATTACGTAAGTACCATTTGGATATTGCGTTTTCCATTCACTAATTAAATTACGATTATCTGTTCGATCCCCTTCAACTGCACTTACTGCATCGGCTGAATTAAACGCAGCGTCTTTTGGTAAAAAGTGACGACGACCGCCTCCCATAACAACATCAATACCATCTACATCAACACCATTAAAGCGCGCTTTGAGGTTGGCTTCAAAGTTAACCAGTTGCGATGCAATATCTTCACAATTAGCTGACTCGCTCGCAGGCATATCAGAAATATCTTCCCAGTTACGATCGGCCGATTTAGCGTACATAGCTGCAGGGGTTGCATGAGTAATGCGGGCAGTTGAAATAATACCGGTCGCTTTACCCGCAATTTCAGCAAGCCCTAGTGAGGTAACTAGCTCATGCCCTTTGCCTGATACACAATTACCACGCTCAACCGCTTCATCAATACCAATAACCCCCACATCGGTTTTAACCCCAGAGGCCATTGCCGTCATAGTACCTGCCGAGTCGGGCGTTTGTGCATCTACGTTATAGGTTTTTACAAAACCTGAATACGGCATAGTTTCAAAGCTTAATTGATGCTCCTCACCCATTTTGTCCTCTAGCTGCCCGGCTAAAATACGCGCTGCAGTTATTGTCGAAATTCCCATACCATCGCCAACAAATAAAATAACATTTTTAGCCTTACCCGATTCAGTCACTATGCTGGCATTTGCTGTTTTTGTTGTTGCTAACTTAGTTTGTGCATCGCTAAACCAAGTATTACTAGTAAGCGATGCTAACTGCTCGCTGCTAAGCGACGTAGCTGGTGCATTGCATACTAAGTTATTTGATGTAGCCTCACTGCTTTCTAATATTCCATTACCATTGGTATCTTCGCCTGTTTGTGTTGCTACTCCACCGTTAACACATTGCTCGGACCCGACAGCAATTACGTTATTAACAGTTAATATACTATTTTGGTTTTTATCGCTGTCACTTGAGCAACCCGTTAGTGCAAGAGTTACTGCTAAAGAAAGTACCGTTAATTTTTTCATGTTAGCCGCCATTATTGCTGAGTTAGTTCAAGAGCTTGATTAATTATATGAAACACTACATTTTGCTCAATTACGCCCTGTGCAAGCTGAGCACCGGGGCCTTTTGCATGCAATGAAATGTCTTCACCTGCGTGTGTTTCCGAAGCCAATGGCACTGTTGTTTCTTGATGAAAACCAGGGGTTGTTGTATCAATCCCTTGTAATTCAACGCGCCCTGCCACAGCAGCACTTGCATAGCTTGCATCGGCATCTGTTTCATCGCCTAAGTTTCTAAACCCTAAACCATTTGCGTAACCAACTGTGGTGTAAGGCTTGTTATCGGCAGCTAGACTGGGGGCTCTTTCGCCCACGGCCACAACTTGACCTAAAATTGGATTGCCACGTTTGGGGTAGCCCGCAATAGTAAATACATGGCTGTGATCGGCTGTGACTAAAATGAGGGTTTCTTCTGGATTGGTGTTATCAACCGCAGCTTGTACCGCTTTGGCTAACTCTATTGTGTCGTTAAGTGCATTATAAGCATTGCCCGCATGGTGCGCGTGATCAATACGACCCGATTCAACGGTTAAGAAAAAGCCTTTGTCGTTTTTGCCCAGCACTTCAATTGCTTTAGTGGTCATATCGGTAAGTGAAGGCTCGCCGGCAATATCGTTTGCGCGGTCTGCTTCGTATTGCATGTGAGATTCGTTAAATAAGCCAAATACTTTAGTAGCGTCATCGGCAATATTATCAAAGCCGGTTTGGTCCATAACATAAGTTGCAGTAGGGTATTGCGCTTGCCATTCACTAATTAAATTACGATTATCGGTACGATCCCCTTCTATTGCGCTTACTGCGTCTGTTGAATTAGCTGCTGCATCTTTGGGTAAAAAATGTCTACGCCCGCCGCCCATAACAACATCAAGGCCATCTATATCAGTACCAACAAAACGCGCTTCAAGATTTTTTTCAAAGTTAATTAGTTGTGAGGCAATATCTTCACAACCAGCTGCAATTGCATCCTCTGGCATATCAGAAATATCTTCCCAGTTACGATCGGCCGATTTAGCATACGTTGCTGCAGGCGTTGCATGGGTAATTCGCGCTGTTGAAATAACCCCAGTTGCTAGGCCTTTAATTTCTGCTAGCTCTGTTGCTGTTAGTAACTCGTTGCCCGCAACTGTTGAACACACCCCACGCTCTATATTTTCGTTAACACCAATTACACCAACATCGGTTTTCACACCCGAGATCATCGCGGTCATAGTGCCCGCAGAGTCGGGAGTTTGTGCATCTACGTTATAGGTTTTAACTTGTGCAGAATACGGAAATGTCTCAAAGCTTAAATAACCCTCCTCCCCCGATTGGTTATTACGTTGTCCTTGTAAAATACGTGCGGCGGTTAGTGTTGATACCCCCATACCATCACCAACAAATAAAATTATATTTTTTGCTTTGGTGGCTTTAACACTCTGCGCTTGGGTGGTTTTTGTTGTTAGTTTTGTTTGCGCAGCGCTATACCAACTGCTGTCTTTTTGGCTTTGCGGTAGTACATCGGCATAACTCGCTGCGTTAAACGCAAATGTTAGCGCTATTGCCGCAGCAACTTTTTTAATTTTCATCCATAATTCCCATTATTTAGTGATTATTTTTTAAAAAATGTGTGACCACAAAAAGATCAACCGCTGCACTATAAAAAACAGATATGACTAATAAAGGTAATTTTTATGAAAGTTAAATGACTAAATTTATGAATGTAATTACTATAAAATCAAAACGCATTAAAAACACAAAACAAAGTGAAAAAATAAAACCCTTAATTTACAAAAGGATATGAAATAATTATACCATTTTATATAACTTTTAATTATATAAGGCTTGCTACATGTTTTAACTTACTCTAACATGCCTGCATCGGGTTGATTGAAAACCCAGCTTATTTGTAAGTACCACGTTGTTATTAGTAATAATCCTGCGCGTTATCCTCAGTTATATGCTTGTTTTCTCCCTGTTAAATTGCCTATTTTAAGGCACACTTTTATTAATTCTTAGGATACTATTATGTCTAATACTACAACTGGTACAGTAAAATTTTTTAACGAAGCAAAAGGTTTTGGCTTTATCGAGCAAGAATCTGGCGCAGACGTTTTTGCACATTTCAGTGCAATTTCAGGCGACGGTTTCAAAACTTTAGCTGAAGGCCAACGTGTACAGTTTACTGTTACTCAAGGTCAAAAAGGCCCACAAGCCGAAAACATTGTTTGCATCTAATTGCATAACAATTTAATGGGTTAGCAATAACCCATTTAGAATACTAGTTTGAAAGAAGTTCTGTTTTATTTGTTAGTACCCCGTTGTTTTAGTAATAATCCTACGCGTTATCCTCAAGTTAACTATTTTTTCCGGCTCAATCGCCTCTTTTCAGGCACACTTATATTAATTTTTTAGGATACATATTATGTCTAATACAACTACTGGTTCAGTAAAATGGTTTAACGAAGCAAAAGGTTTTGGCTTTATCGAGCAAGAATCTGGCGCAGACGTTTTTGCACATTTTAGTGCTATTGTTAGCGACGGTTTCAAAACTTTAGCTGAAGGCCAACGTGTACAGTTTACTGTTACTCAAGGTCAAAAAGGCCCACAAGCCGAAAACATTGTTTGTATATAAACACTGTTAAATAATACGCTTTAGTGTATTAACAGCTCACATATAATTAATTTGTCTGTGAGCTAATTTTTTACCACTTATATTAAGTAATTGGTATTACTAAATATTTAAAATTGAGTATGTACTATGCAGCTTAATTTATTTTCGACTCACTGTCCGAGTCAGTCTCGCCTTATGCTTTATTCCACCTTATCTTTATCAATCTTAAGTCTTTTATATTCCTAGTTTGTAGATACACAGTAAAAGCGCTGGGCGAATTTAAGAGAGTTTTATGAATTTGAACCCAACCGCACAATTATCATCACCAATTTATGACAACCCGATCCCGGGTCGTGAATTTATTTTAAGCCTTTTTGGCAAAATGAAAAAAAACCTTAACCGTGAACAAATCGCGCATGCCTTAGAGCTAAAAAACGCTGAGCAAAAAGAAGCGCTCAGAAGACGTTTACGCGCCATGGAACGCGACGGCCAACTTATGTTTAGCCAACACAAAGGTTACCAAGTTATTGATCAAACCTTACTTGTGAGCGGTGTAATTACCCTGCATGCAGATGGCTTTGGTTTCGTTAATTATAGCGCCAGCGAAAAAGATTTATTTATCGCTAAAAACCAGTTAGCCCACGTATTTGAAGGCGATATAGTACAAATACTACAAGAGGCTGCTAGTCATAAACGTTCAAACAATAAATTAATAAAAATTATTGAGCGTAAAACCACCCATTTAGCCGGTATATTAAAACGCCAAGGCAAAGACTACGTACTCGTAGCCGATAACACAAAATGCCCACAAAAAGTGCAAGTAGCGCAGTGCCAATTAGCAAACACCAGTGTGGGCCAGTATGTAAATACTAAAATTACCCAGTACCCTACTTTTCGCCATGCAACTCAAGTGCAAATAACCGAGGTACTTGGTCTTCCTCACTCTGCAGGTATGGAAACAAAGCTTGCGCTGCGTCGCCATGGTGTTGCAGATAGCTGGAGCAAGGATTTACTAGTACAAGCAAGTTCACTTGGTAATAAAGTAACCGAGCAAGATAAATTAGCGCGTGTAGATTACCGCTTGTTTCCATTTGTTACTATTGATGGCGAAGACGCAAAAGATTTTGACGACGCCGTATACTGCGAAAGAACAGAGCAAGGAAACTGGCGTTTACTGGTCGCTATTGCCGATGTATCGCATTATGTAAAACCCAATGATGTGTTAGATATAGAAGCGCAGCAACGTGCCACCTCTATTTATTGCCCGGGGCAAGTTGTTCCTATGCTGCCAGAAGCATTATCAAATGGCCTATGTTCGTTAAACCCAAATGAAGATCGCCTGGTATTAGTGTGTGATATGACCATTAACCAAGATGGCCAAGTGACTCAAGCTAATTTTACAGAGGGGCTGATCCACTCACATGCAAGGCTAACCTACACACAAGCACATGCTGTAATTGCTAAACCCCATTCTAGCCCAGCTAAACAATTAGCCGAGTTGAATGCTGATGTGTCACCACTGATTAAAAATTTGCATTATCTTTATTTAGATTTAAGCGCAGCGCGCAAACTTCGCGGCGCTATTGATTTTGATACGCAAGAGCTCAAGCTTAATCTGAATAAAAATCAAAAAATTACCAGCATTGAGCCAATAGAGCGCAATGACGCACACCGCATGATTGAAGAATTCATGCTGTGTGCTAACGTGTGTACCGCACAATTTTTAGATAAACACCAAATCCCCGGATTATTTAGAGTACATGCAGGGCCACAACAGAAAAAGCTACAAACGCTACGGGCACTCCTAGCCGAAAAAGGACTGCAGCTTGGCGGCGGTGATAAGCCAACGCCAGCCGATTATAATAAACTACTAAATAACATTAGTCAGCGCAGCGATGCCAGCGTGATCCGTACTTTATTACTGCGCTCACAATCGCAAGCCGAATACTCGGCTAATAACCAAGGTCACTTTGGTTTAGCATACGAAGCCTATGCACATTTTACCTCGCCAATTCGTCGTTATGCAGATTTAGTAACCCATCGTGCAATTCGCGCCAAAATTCAGGCTAAGCAGCAAAATGGTTTACAGCGGGCGATAAGCTTCTTAAATGTGTTTGCTAATAAAACGTCTAACGTTAGCAAATTAGCTAAAAAGGCATACCCTTATAACCTTGAAAGTATAGAAACATTAAGCTTACATTGCTCAGCGCAATCGCGCAAAGCCAACGATATTGGCCGTGAAGTAGAAAGCGCCTTAAAATGTAGCTACATGGAAAAATACCTTGGCGATACATTTACCGCCACTATTAGTGGTGTATCAAGCGCTGGCTTTTTTGTTGAGCTCGACTGCACAGGCGTTGAGGGTTTAGTAGCGGTGAGTAGCTTCAGCCAAGGTGAATTTGTATTTAATGCTGCCAAACAACAGTGGAGCAACAGCAAGCAAAAATTTACTATTGGTGAGCGTGTGAACGTGACCTTAAAAAGTATTGACTTACGCCAACGCAAAATGAGCTTTTCACTGGCTAGTTTAACGTTTCATTAATTGCAGACAAGCTGCACTGTTAGTTATTAATTTAAACCGCCGCGCTTAACTGTGAAGTTTAATAGCTAACTTTATTAGCATTTATTGTTGTCGTGCTTGAGCATAACACCTGTATTGCCTACAATAGCGCACTATCTATTCAATGCAGATCACAATTATGACTGATACAAATAAACCAGAGTTACCAGACCAACTTTCGATTAATCCACGCAGCAAGTTTTATGTAGAAGAAGTATTCGAACATGAAATTGGTGTAACTCTGAACGGCAAAGAGCGTTTTGACGTTGAAGAATACTGCATCAGCGAAAGCTGGATCAAAGTTGCCGCACCTAAAGCGCTAGATCGTCGTGGCCAACCATTACTTATAAAAGTAAAAGGTACTGTAGACGTATTTTATAAATAAAACACTGATGCAGTACAAAGAAGCCGACGTAACGTCGGCTTTTTAGATCAATGTTTACTCTAATTACTTAACTTGAACTCCGGTTACTTAGATTTACCTCGCCAACCAGCCCAAACATCGTCTTCAAGATCTGCTTTTTTGTTCTTTTTCTTGCCTGTGCCTTCGGGTTTTGCCATTGGCTTTTCGTTTTTAAGCGCCTGTGCAGCATCAATATTCGCTTGGTTCACTGCAAAGCCTGCCACTTGCTCGCGCTCAAGACGTAGTTTATTTTTCTTCTCAATTATTTTAAAGTGATGCAAATCTTCATAATCAACTAATGAAAGCGCTAAACCCACTTCACCTGCACGGCCGCTGCGGCCAATACGGTGCATATAATCAGCAGGGCTGCGTGGCAGGTTAAAGTTTATTACCACTGGCAGCTTTTCAATATCTAAACCACGTGCTGCAATATCAGTTGCTATTAGCACTTCAATTTCGCCTGCTTTAAACTTTTCGATTACCCGGGTACGTTCACTTTGGCCTTTATCGCCATGAAACACTTGCGCGTTAACACCACGTTTTTCAAGCTTTTGCGCTAAGTGTTCACAATCTTTTTTAGCATTAACAAAAATAAGTGCTTGGCGCCATTTATGGGTTTTAATTAAATGCGCTAAAACAGTAGTTTTCTCGCCTTTATTAACGCTAAACACACGCTGTACTAACGTGCTTTCGTCTTTGCTTTGAACTTGTATTTCAACAGGGTCGTTTAATAAATCTTGTGTTAATAGCTTAACTTGCTCTGGGAAAGTGGCTGAAAATAACATAGTTTGTTTTTTAGCAGGCATTAACGCTAATAACTCAGCAAGCTCTTCGGTAAAGCCAAGGCTTAGCATACGGTCGGCTTCATCAAGCACGAGTGTACTTAGTTTATCTAGCTTAATAGCATTGCTTGAGATTAAATCGAGTAAGCGACCTGGTGTTGCTACTATAATATCAGTGCCACCACGAAGAGCCTGCATTTGTGTATTAACCGATACACCACCAAACACAGCAACCGTTTTAATTGCACCATTAAAGTTAGCAGAATACGATTTAACGCTATCGGCTACTTGCGTAGCAAGCTCACGAGTAGGTACTAAAATAAGCCCTGTAACAAAGTTACCTTTGCTCGCTGTGCTTTTACTACCTTGCTCAAGGAACATTTTTTGTAGCATTGGCAGCGCAAACGTTGCTGTTTTACCAGAGCCCGTATTTGCCCCAGCAATTAAATCACTGCCCGCAAGCACACTAGGTATAGCCTTAGCTTGAATTGGCGTAGGCTGGGTATATTCCAAATCGGTTAAACGAGCTAATAGCTCTGGAATAAGGCCAAGTTCGTTAAAAGTGCTAGGGCTTGTGGCTGAGGTCATAAAAGTGTGGGCTCATTGCTAAAAATTAGCATACAATTTTAGCGTATTTAACGCTTATTAAGTAGGGGTTAGTAGTTTAAATCGCATTTAGTTACTGGCAAAAAAAGACGCTTTCGCGTCTTTTTTATCTTATAACACTAACTTATTGTTATTCAACAGTAACCGATTTAGCCAGGTTACGTGGTTGGTCAACGTCTGTGCCTTTAATTACCGCTACGTACATGTACTAGCTATGGGCTATAAGTAATTTATACAACGGATCGTTAATATAATAGTTAGCACGACCAATTTTTTGTTTAGTTAAAAAACCATGCTCAACCAACTGCTCTAAATACTTAGTAGCAGTAATACGGGATACGCCTAGCTCTTCCACTATAAATTCTATTTTGGTGTAAGGGTGATTAAATAAATTATTGAGCAAATCTTGGCTATATATTTTAGGTAGTTTTTCACGTATACCGTGTTTCACTTCAGCCATAGTACTTTTCATTTGAGTAATGAGTGAGATGGTATTTTGTGCGGTATCAATGATACCGTCGAGCATAAATAATAGCCAAGCTTCCCAGTTTCCTGTTTCTCTTACTGCTTGCAAATTACTGTAGTAGTCGGCTTTATGGTGAATAATAAAGCGACTTAAATATAATACAGGCAAGTTAAGTAGCTCTTTGGTCACTAAATACAAAATATTTATTATACGCCCAGTCCGTCCATTGCCATCATAAAATGGATGAATACTTTCAAACTGGTGGTGAATAATAGCCATTTTAACCAGTGGATCAGCGTCACACAGTGAATCGTCATTGATGTAGGTGATGAGGTTAGCCATTAATTTTGCTATTTCTTCAGCGTGTTGTGGTGGTGTATAAACGATCTCGCCTGTACTGGCATTTTTTAAATCTGTACCTGGGAGTTTTCGCAGTCCTGCATTATTATGCTCTAGGTTTTTTTGTATTAACAAGATGTCACTTAAGCGCAGTAACTTATTTTTGCGTGCCGTATTAAAGCCTTGCTTTAAAGCAAAGGCATAGTCTTGCACTTCCTTCGTGGCTGGATTGGTAATAGCTTCTTCAAATAAGCTCGCTTTGTAAAGCTCGTCATGTGTGGTGACAATATTCTCTACCTCTGAGCTGTCTTTTGCCTCTTGTAGCGACAGGGTATTTATTAAAATGGCTTCATTTGGAATACTGGCCGCAACGCCTTTTAGTTCGGCAAGATAACGGTGAGCTTCAGCTGTTTTTTTTAGTACTGCGCGGGTTTCCCACTTTTCAATATTATTTAGTGGAAGCTGTTTAACACTTGCTGACATGTATAAATAACGCCTTTTTGTAGGTATAAATTTTTTATATGTATAAATAATTGCAAAAATTATACATGAAGCCTTAGTTATGTATAGATTTTCTATTTTATTATACATATATTTCTAATTACACATAAAAAAACGGCTACATGTTGCTGTAGCCGTTTTTTGCTTTCTACTTTAAAATTAAAAGCTAATTATTCAACAGTAACCGATTTTGCTAAGTTACGTGGTTGGTCAACGTCTGTGCCTTTAATTACCGCTACGTAGTACGACAGTAGCTGTAATGGTAAAGTATAAACAATTGGCGCAATAATATCGTCAGTGTGATTTACGTTGATAACACGCATGGTGGTGTCTGATTCAAAGTGAGAATCTTTATCTGCGAATACGTAAATAATACCGCCACGCGCCCGTACTTCTTCTACGTTCGATTTAAGCTTTTCGAGCAATTCGTTATTGGGGGCAACCACAATAATTGGCATGTCGGCGTCAATTAGTGCCAGTGGACCATGTTTAAGCTCGCCTGCAGCGTAGGCTTCTGCGTGAATGTACGAAATTTCTTTAAGCTTAAGCGCGCCTTCCATTGCAATTGGGTATTGCGAACCACGGCCTAAAAATAGTGAATGTTGCTTATCGGCAAACTCTTCTGCTAACTCGGCAATGCTATCTGCAAGCTGTAAAGTTTCTTCTAATTTTGCAGGAAGTACTTTAATTGCATTAACAATTGCGCTTTGATCAAGGCCTTTTTCTTGTGCTATAGACGCAGTAAGCATTAACAAACCAACTAATTGCGTAGTAAACGCTTTAGTAGATGCTACGCCAATTTCGGCGCCGGCTTTGGTCATAAAGGCAAGGTCTGATTCGCGTACAAGCGATGAGCCAGGTACGTTACAAATGGTCATTGAAGCCATGTAACCTTGTTGCTTTGCTAAACGCAGTGCAGCAAGTGTATCGGCAGTTTCACCTGATTGTGAAATAGTTACTAGGAGGCTTTTTTCGTGTACAAACGACTGGCGGTAGCGAAATTCTGAGGCAATTTCTACATTACAGCTTACGCCTGCAAATTGCTCAAGCCAGTAACGTGCAACCATACCCGAATGGTAAGACGTACCACAGGCAATAATTTGTACGTGTTTTACATCTTTAAATATTTGTTGTGCACTGTCGCCAAAAGCGTCAATTGCTACGCGATCGTTGTTTAAACGCCCTTCAAGGGTATTACGTACAGCAAGTGGCTGCTCGTAAATTTCTTTTAGCATGTAGTGACGGTAGTCGCCTTTACCTGATGCATCTTGCGTAATGTTTGATTCAACCACTTCACGCTCTACAGCGTTGCCATCGGCATCAAAAATTTCTACTGTGTCACGTGTAATACGTGCTACGTCGCCTTCTTCTAAAAATATAAAGCTGCGAGTAACCGGTAGTAGTGCCAATTGATCAGAGGCAATAAAGTTTTCGCCAAGCCCTAAACCTATAACAAGTGGGCTGCCTGAGCGCGCTACAATAATTTCGTTGCTGTTGTCTTTATCAAATACAACGGTACCAAATGCGCCTTCAAATTGCTTAACGGCAGCTTGTACTGATGCGAGCAAGGTTTTGTGCTGCTGACGAAGCTGGTGAATTAAGTGCACCATAACTTCTGTGTCGGTGTCTGATAAAAATTCGTAACCGTCGCCTTTTAATGCGGCGCGCAAGCTTACGTGATTTTCAATAATACCATTGTGTACTAGTGCTAGTTGGCCGCTTGACACATGTGGGTGTGCATTGGCTTCAGTTACACTACCGTGAGTAGCCCAGCGAGTGTGTGCAATACCTGTATGGCCGCTAACACCTGATTGCTCAAGTGCCGACTCTAGGTTTACTACTTTACCAACTGCTTTTACAGTTTTAAGGGTGTTGCCATCAAGCAGTGCTACGCCTGCTGAATCGTAACCACGGTATTCTAGGCGTTTAAGGCCTTCAACTAAAATTTTATTTACTGGACGTTCTGCAACTGCCCCAACTATTCCACACATAGTGTCTCCATTGATTTTTTAATATTTGCCCGCTTATAACCTGAATTCAAGTTAACGGGCTATTCCATAATCTCTGCACAAATTAGTTTTACACCACATTCCTCAATTGCTTTGCGTTTATCGTCTGCTAAGCCATTGTCGGTTATTAAGGTGGTTACTATTTGCCACGGTAATTCTAAATTCGGGATTTTTCGGCCAACTTTATCTGATTCAACCATCACTATAACTTCACGTGCTGCTTTTGCCATTACTTGGCTTAAGCCAACTAGTTCGTTAAAGGTAGTAGTACCGCGCTTTACGTCTATGCCGTCGGCACCAATAAATAGCTGATCAAAGTCGTAAGAGCATAGTACGCTTTCAGCCACTTGCCCCTGAAATGATTCTGAATGCGGATCCCATGTCCCACCGGTCATCAATAATGTTGGCTCGTTTTCGAGCGCTAGCAAGCGATTAGCAACTTTAATAGCATTCGTCATTACAACTAAGCCTTGTTTACTTGCAAGCTCTGGGATCATTGCTGCTGTAGTTCGCCCGCTATCAATAATAATACGGTTATGATCTTTGATCAGTGCGGCTGCCGCTTTGGCTATTGCCACTTTACGTTTTGAATCTATTTCGTCACTAACGATTTCTTTTGGTAATGCAATAGCACCGCCATAACGGCGCAGTAATAAGCCACTCTTTTCAAGCGCAGTTAAATCTTTTCGAATGGTCACTTCTGAGGTTTGAAACTGCTCAGCTAATTTTTCCACGACCACTTCACCAAGCTCATTAACCTGAGCCAATATATTGTGACGTCGTTGCTGGGTGTTTCGTTTGGTCATAAGTGATATACAATTAAGTTTCGTTTCGAAAGATGCGCAATTTTAAACGAAACTAGTTAAATGGCAAGTGAACGAGCAAAAATAAAGCAATTTAATCAAATTATAATAAAACTTAAAATACGGTAAGCTAGGGGTAATAGCCGAATAAAGTAAAGTATATGCAATTATTTAATAGTATCAGTAAAGAATATTTAACTCAGCGTAAGCTCGCCGGCGATACCTGCCGTTTATTTAATAAAAGCCCCAGTAAGGGCAATTTAAAGCGTATTAAAAGCTTATTTTTTGATTGTGGTGAAGAGGTAATTATTGAAGCAGGGTTTCACTGCGATTATGGTAGTACACTTATTATTGGTGATCGTACCTTTATAAATATTAACTGCACCATTTTAGATTCTCCGCTACCTGAGTCGGCCATAAGTATTGGGAACGACTGTTTAATAGGCCCTAATGTACAATTGCTAGCTGTATCTCACGCGCTAGATCCGCAGCAAAGATTAAGTAAAGAAAACTTTAGCCAGCCAATTAGTATAGGTAATAATGTATGGGTTGGTGCAGGCGTAATTATTTTAGCTGGAATAACTATTGGCGATAATGCCGTTATTGGAGCGGGCTCGATAGTAACAAAAAATGTGGCAGCCAACACCGTGGTGATTGGAAATCCTGCTGTTAAAGTTAAAGATATTTGAAGCAGTAGTGCGTTAAACACAACCTACAAAGCCTACTCTGTAGGTCGTACAATATATAACTAAGCAGTGTATTTCTAAGGGAAGGGTTTATTGTTTATTTTTTAATGTAAGCGCTAAACCCGCCATAATAAACTCAACTTGGGAAACCTGCGCAGCTAATGCTTGATGTAACCAGCCAGATTCGTCTACAAATGTACGACTTAATTCACCAAGCGGAACTATACCGTGCCCCACTTCGTTACTTACAAAAATAACTTGCCCAGGTAAGCTCTTAAGTTGAGCTAATAACTCAGCTTTTTGCGTTTGCCAGCAATGCTTGTCGCTATGGCATAAACAGTTTGTAAGCCATAGCGTTAAACAATCTACCAATATGCAGTTATCAGCTTTACTATGGGCTTTAAGTAGTTTGGCAAGCGCTATGGGCTCTTCAACTAATTGCCAGTTTGCTGGGCGGTCTTTTTGATGGCGCGTTATACGTGCTTGCATTTCATCGTCATTAGGCTGTGCAGTGGCCAGATAAATCACTGATTTATTACTCTTCATTGCTAACTGTTCAGCAAAACGACTTTTACCACTGCGGGCTCCACCTAAAACTAGTACATGGCTGTTGCTCATAATAAGCCCACTAAGGTTAAATAAATAACCACCTCAGATAACTGCTGCGCCGCGCCTAAACAATCTCCAGTATAACCACCTAGTTGGCGCTTAAACCAGCGTACTAATACACTGCGTAAAATGAGCAACACGGCAATAATAATCACCGCTGTTTGCCATACAATAATATTTAAACAAATTAAACTCAGTAATAAAATTACTGCAGTGAGCGTTAAAATAGCTAAGCTGTTAAACGACAAATGCATAGCGATAGGCTTAACTTTTGAGGTGGCATCCTCACTCACGTAATCCATACTTACAATTAAACTGCTTGCTATTACCCGACTTAAACACTGACCCAGCAATATCGCAGTTATAATGGCTGTGAGCGAAGTACTAAGTAAAACCAGGCTCTGAAACTTAATCAGTAATATTATAAATAATGCCGCAGCTCCATAAGTACCCAAACGGCTGTCTTTCATGATAGTTAGCTTTTGCTCTACCTGCCAACCGCCGCCAAAGCCATCCCATACATCAGCCCAGCCATCTTCATGAAACGCGCCAGTTAATAGCAAGCCAAAGGCCATCATTAATAACACACTTAAAGACGGCGGTAACAACAGCTGAAAAACACAGTAACTAAGTGCCAATAACCCACCAAGTAACAAACCTACTAATGCAAAATAGCGACTGGCTTGATTAAGGTGGGTGTTAGTAACATTAAAACGCAAAGCAACCGGAATGCGGGTTAAAAAGCTAATCGCTAATAATACTAACTGCCACTGCGTGACCTTGGTTTGTAATTTATTATTTGGGGTATCTAAAAGTGAGCTGTCACTCATATTATACAACCTGCTCAACACCGGCATCTGCAAAGCTTGCCATGTGGTTATAAAAGCCAAGAGCGGCTTGTAGCAAAGGTAAGCTCAATGCTGCGCCAGTGCCTTCGCCTAAACGTAAATCTAATTGAAGCAATGGCTTAACTTCAAGCTTGCTTAACATTTGTTGATGGCCTTGCTCATTAGAACAATGAGCAAAAATTAAATACTCTTTTACTATAGGATTAATTTTTATCGCAACCATAGCCGCAGCACTACAAATAAAGCCATCAACAATAATGGCCATACCTTGCTCTGCCGCCGCTAGCATTGCACCGGTAATATGCACAATTTCAAAGCCGCCCACTGCAGCAAGCAGCGATATTGGATCAGCTAATTGTGCTTTATGCAGTTGTAATGCTTGCTCAACAACATTGACTTTACGCGCAATTAATTCTTCGCTCACGCCAGTGCCTTTACCCACACATTGAGTCGCTGGTAAGTTTAATATTGCTGCCATAATAGCTGCTGCACTCGTGGTATTGCCAATTCCCATCTCCCCCATAGCCAATGTATTACAGCCTTGTTGTTTAAGCTGTAAAACAAGTGACTTAGCATTACTAAACCCTTGCTCTACTTGCGCAGTGCTCATGGCCATGTGTAAGTTAAGCGGGGCGGTTATATTACCAAGTCGGCAATCATGTACCTTACTGGCAGGGCTTTTTTCTAATATGCCGCAATCAACAACCTCAAGTTGCCAGCCAAGTTGCTGACAAAATATATTTATAGCAGCGCCGCCAGCGACAAAGTTAGCGACCATTTGTGCTGTTACTTCACTTGGTGCAATTGATACTCCTTGCGCTGCAATCCCATGATCTCCGGCAAAAACAACTAAAGTAGGGTTACAAATCTCAGCTTTAAATGCAGTAAATTCAACGTCACTCTCTATCGTTTGAGATAGTATTTTTACTAACTGTAATGCAATCAGTTCAAGCTGACCTAATGCCCCTATGGGTTTAGTTTTATTATTTATTTTATTGTGGATAAGGTGATCAAATTGATTATTCAAAGGGGCTATTTTAAACATTGTGTAACAGCTCACGTTTTAAAAAAAAGTAAAAAGATAACGGCTAAATCCCACAACTGATATCGTTGTTGATAAAAGAGGATTGGGCGTTTTTAAAAGATAATTTTAGGCCAAGCTTGGCCATTTTCATCAAAAAATATATCGATACAAATAACCTTGCCATAACCCACAGTAAATATATTTTGATAATTTAACTGTTTTGGCATCTGACAAATAATAGCGAGTAATTGCTTTATTACTCCTGCATGCGTAATTACAAGTTGTGAGCGAGTACCTTGGCAAATAGTATTAGCAAATAATTGCTGCCACCATGTTGTTATGCGCTGATAAAAATGAGCCATGCTTTCACCGTTAGGTGGCGTTACGAGCCAAGGGCTTTGCCAAAAGTCACCAATTGTCGGTGTATTCGTATGCTGCCACAGTTCATCATAGCTTTGGCCATCCCAATCACCAAAGTTAAACTCTTTAATATCGTCGGTTATATTCAGTGGTATTTTATTAAAATCACAAAATTGCCGAGCAAACTCACTACAGCGCTTTAAAGGCGACGAGGTAACTAAATCAATATTTGCTAAGCTGCCACAGGCGATATTTAACTGCTCAACCCCTTTTTCACTCAATATAAAATCAGTATGCCCCGCTAAAACATCTTTAGTCGTAAGCTCACCGTGACGCAGTAAATAAACTCGGCTAGAAAATGCTGTCATGCTCATACAAGTCTAAAATAAATGTACTTTGAGTTTATCAGCATAGTATTTTTTTATCTTTGAGTTTTACTTATTAATGATTTGAATTTTACTTTGCTGAAGACGTAAAAAAACCGACACACTCATTGGCCAGTGGTGATATTTTTATAATTTGAGCGTCGGGAGTCACTGCGCTCGCCCGACCTACGTGTTAGGTGTTAGGTGTTAGATGAGTGTACATTAATCATACGAATTTCACTTTTCTGCAGACGTAAAAAAGCCCGACTATTTCTAGTCGGGCTTTCTACAATTTGGAGTTTGGTAATGTCGTAGTGCCCACAGCGGTAGAAAGTCACATAGCAAATGCTACACTATCATCGGTCGGGGCTCGCCTTCGAGCTGTTTTGTTTGATATAGAGGAATACAAATGCCGTAGAGCACAGGATGTGCAGGAGCAGCCACTACTGAGTTCGCATGGGCTTTTGGCTATTTATTAAATCCCAGACGTAAAAAAGCCCGAATCGTTAGATTCGGGCTTTCTACAATTTGGAGCCTGGCAATGTCCTACTTTCACATAGCAAATGCTACACTATCATCGGCGCTGTTTCGTTTCACTACTGAGTTCGGCATGGGGTCAGGTGGGTCCAAAACGCTATTGTTACCAAGCAAATTAGGGCGTTAATTCGTATCACTACAAATTAACTGAATTTGGAAAATATCTGATAATATTTTTTAAGTCGTTCTTCAGTAATATCTACTTTAGCAATATTAACTTCTTGCTTGAACTGTCGCATAAAACGCGTTTGGCGTTGTATGGTTAAGCCTCACGGGTAATTAGTACAAGTTAGCTTAATGCCTCACAGCACTTCCACATCTTGCCTATCAACGTTGTAGTCTCCAACGGCCCTTCAGAGAGCTTATAGCTCTAGTGAGAAATCATCTCGAGGCCTGCTTCGCGCTTAGATGCTTTCAGCGCTTATCAGTTCCGAACGTAGCTACCGGGCAATGCCATTGGCATGACAACCCGAACACCAGCGGTTCGTTCACTCCGGTCCTCTCGTACTAGGAGCAACCCCTCTCAATTCTCAAACGCCCACGGCAGATAGGGACCGAACTGTCTCACGACGTTCTAAACCCAGCTCGCGTACCACTTTAAATGGCGAACAGCCATACCCTTGGGACCGACTTCAGCCCCAGGATGTGATGAGCCGACATCGAGGTGCCAAACACCGCCGTCGATATGAACTCTTGGGCGGTATCAGCCTGTTATCCCCGGAGTACCTTTTATCCGTTGAGCGATGGCCCTTCCATTCAGAACCACCGGATCACTATGACCTACTTTCGTACCTGCTCGACGTGTCTGTCTCGCAGTTAAGCTGGCTTCTACCATTACACTAACCGTACGATGTCCGACCGTACTTAGCCAACCTTCGTGCTCCTCCGTTACTCTTTAGGAGGAGACCGCCCCAGTCAAACTACCCACCAGGCACTGTCCGTAACCCCGATTCAGGGGCCAACGTTAGAACATCAAAACTACAAGGGTGGTATTTCAAGGTTGACTCCAACAAAACTAGCGTCTCATCTTCAAAGTCTCCCACCTATCCTACACATGTAGGTTCAATGTTCAGTGCCAAGCTGTAGTAAAGGTTCACGGGGTCTTTCCGTCTAGCCGCGGGTACACAGCATCTTCACTGCGATTTCAATTTCACTGAGTCTCGGGTGGAGACAGCGTGGCCATGGTTACACCATTCGTGCAGGTCGGAACTTACCCGACAAGGAATTTCGCTACCTTAGGACCGTTATAGTTACGGCCGCCGTTTACCGGGGCTTCGATCAAGAGCTTCTCCCTAAGGATAACCCCATCAATTAACCTTCCGGCACCGGGCAGGTGTCACACCGTATACGTCATCTTGCGATTTTGCACAGTGCTGTGTTTTTAATAAACAGTCCCAGCCACCTGGTCACTGCGGCTCCCGTCCGCTTAGAGAGCAAGTCTCATCACAGATAGGAGCGTACCTTCTCCCGAAGTTACGGTACGATTTTGCCTAGTTCCTTCACCCGAGTTCTCTCAAGCGCCTTAGTATTCTCTACCTGACCACCTGTGTCGGTTTGGGGTACGATTCCATATAATCTGAAGCTTAGAGGCTTTTCCTGGAAGTATGGCATCAGCAACTTCATCACCTTAGTGACTCGTCTCGTGTCTCAGGTTTAATGTTCGTCCGGATTTACCTAAACAAACGCCCTACTCACTTTCACATGGACTACCAACGCCATGCTTGCTTAGCCTGCTCCGTCCCCCCATCGCAATTATATCGAGTACAGAAATATTAATCTGTTTCCCATCGACTACGCCTTTCGGCCTCGCCTTAGGGGTCGACTTACCCTACCCTGATTAACATGGGATAGGAACCCTTGGTCTTCCGGCGTGGGAGTTTTTCACTCCCATTATCGTTACTCATGTCAGCATTCGCACTTCTGATACCTCCAGCATACCTCCCGGTACACCTTCAACGGCTTACAGAACGCTCCCCTACCACTCATCCTAAGATGAATCCGCAGCTTCGGTGCATAGTTTAGCCCCGTTACATCTTCCGCGCAGACCGACTCGACCAGTGAGCTATTACGCTTTCTTTAAAGGATGGCTGCTTCTAAGCCAACCTCCTGGCTGTCTGGGCCTTTCCACATCGTTTCCCACTTAACTATGACTTTGGGACCTTAGCTGGCGGTCTGGGTTGTTTCCCTCTTCACGACGGACGTTAGCACCCGCCGTGTGTCTCCCGGATATTACTTTACGGTATTCGGAGTTTGCAAAGGGTTGGTAAGTCGGGATGACCCCCTAGCCTTAACAGTGCTCTACCCCCGTAAGTATTCGTCCGAGGCTCTACCTAAATAGATTTCGGGGAGAACCAGCTATCTCCCGGTTTGATTAGCCTTTCACTCCTAACCACAAGTCATCCCCTAACTTTTCAACGTTAGTGGGTTCGGTCCTCCAGTTGATGTTACTCAACCTTCAACCTGCTCATGGCTAGATCACCGGGTTTCGGGTCTATACCTTGCAACTATTCGCCCAGTTAAGACTCGGTTTCCCTACGGCTACCCTAATCGGTTAACCTCGCTACAAAATATAAGTCGCTGACCCATTATACAAAAGGTACGCAGTCACCCAACACGTGGGCTCCTACTGCTTGTACGTACACGGTTTCAGGTTCTATTTCACTCCCCTCACAGGGGTTCTTTTCGCCTTTCCCTCACGGTACTGGTTCACTATCGGTCAGTTGGGAGTATTTAGCCTTAGATGATGGTCCACCTATATTCAGTCAAAGTTTCACGTGCTCCGACCTACTCGATTTCACTTAAAATGTCTTTTCATGTACGGGACTATCACCCTGTATCGTGGCGCTTTCCAGCAGCCTTCCATTAA
Source organism: Pseudoalteromonas translucida KMM 520 (assembly GCF_001465295.1). NCBI lineage: Bacteria > Pseudomonadati > Pseudomonadota > Gammaproteobacteria > Alteromonadales > Pseudoalteromonadaceae > Pseudoalteromonas > Pseudoalteromonas translucida. The sequence goes on from NZ_CP011034.1 coordinate 3,368,066, forward strand.
CACATAATAAGCTTAAGGGCTGTTCCGATTTCGCTCGCCGCTACTTTCGGAATCTCGGTTGATTTCTTTTCCTACGGGTACTTAGATGTTTCAGTTCTCCGCGTTCGCTTCGTTAACCTATGTATTCAGTTAACGATACCTGCAAGCAGGTGGGTTTCCCCATTCGGAAATCCTAGTCTCAAGTGCTTTTTACTAGCTTGACTAGGCTTATCGCAAGTTAATACGTCCTTCATCGCCTCCAACTGCCAAGGCATCCACCGTGTACGCTTAGTCACTTAACCATACAACCCAAACGGGTCTTTGTTGTGTGACAGTTTAACTTCGCCAGAAGTCAATATTGAATACTAAAGTAGATACCAATCAATCAACTCATAAGAGTTAACTAAATGGCACTGAATGGTACTGCTACCATTCTTTTTTTACTTTTGAAAACTCTTGATAAATACAATGTATCTATCAGAATTTTATTATCAGCTTTTCCAAATTTTTAAAGAGCATATTAATTAGTTATTCCGAAGAACAAGCACTAATTAACAATCATCTGTGTGGACACTACGAACAAATAAGTTCTAAATCGTATAAGGAGGTGATCCAGCCCCAGGTTCCCCTAGGGCTACCTTGTTACGACTTCACCCCAGTCATGAATCACTCCGTGGTAAACGTCCTCCCGAGGGTTAGACTATCTACTTCTGGAGCAACCCACTCCCATGGTGTGACGGGCGGTGTGTACAAGGCCCGGGAACGTATTCACCGCGTCATTCTGATACGCGATTACTAGCGATTCCGACTTCATGGAGTCGAGTTGCAGACTCCAATCCGGACTACGACGCACTTTAAGTGATTCGCTTACCTTCGCAGGTTCGCAGCACTCTGTATGCGCCATTGTAGCACGTGTGTAGCCCTACACGTAAGGGCCATGATGACTTGACGTCGTCCCCACCTTCCTCCGGTTTATCACCGGCAGTCTCCTTAGAGTTCTCAGCATTACCTGCTAGCAACTAAGGATAGGGGTTGCGCTCGTTGCGGGACTTAACCCAACATCTCACAACACGAGCTGACGACAGCCATGCAGCACCTGTATCAGAGTTCCCGAAGGCACCAAACCATCTCTGGTAAGTTCTCTGTATGTCAAGTGTAGGTAAGGTTCTTCGCGTTGCATCGAATTAAACCACATGCTCCACCGCTTGTGCGGGCCCCCGTCAATTCATTTGAGTTTTAACCTTGCGGCCGTACTCCCCAGGCGGTCTACTTAATGCGTTAGCTTTGAAAAACAGAACCGAGGCTCCGAGCTTCTAGTAGACATCGTTTACGGCGTGGACTACCGGGGTATCTAATCCCGTTTGCTCCCCACGCTTTCGTACATGAGCGTCAGTGTTGACCCAGGTGGCTGCCTTCGCCATCGGTATTCCTTCAGATCTCTACGCATTTCACCGCTACACCTGAAATTCTACCACCCTCTATCACACTCTAGTTTGCCAGTTCGAAATGCAGTTCCCAGGTTGAGCCCGGGGCTTTCACATCTCGCTTAACAAACCGCCTGCGTACGCTTTACGCCCAGTAATTCCGATTAACGCTCGCACCCTCCGTATTACCGCGGCTGCTGGCACGGAGTTAGCCGGTGCTTCTTCTGTCAGTAACGTCACACATGATGGGTATTAACCACCACGCTTTCCTCCTGACTGAAAGTGCTTTACAACCCGAAGGCCTTCTTCACACACGCGGCATGGCTGCATCAGGCTTGCGCCCATTGTGCAATATTCCCCACTGCTGCCTCCCGTAGGAGTCTGGGCCGTGTCTCAGTCCCAGTGTGGCTGATCATCCTCTCAAACCAGCTAGGGATCGTCGCCTTGGTGAGCCATTACCTCACCAACTAGCTAATCCCACTTGGGCCAATCTAAAGGCGAGAGCCGAAGCCCCCTTTGGTCCGTAGACATTATGCGGTATTAGCAGTCGTTTCCAACTGTTGTCCCCCACCTCAAGGCATGTTCCCAAGCATTACTCACCCGTCCGCCGCTCGTCAGCAAAGAAGCAAGCTTCTCTCTGTTACCGCTCGACTTGCATGTGTTAGGCCTGCCGCCAGCGTTCAATCTGAGCCATGATCAAACTCTTCAATTAAAAAGTTTTATGTCTTTCGACAGCTCAATGAATTCTGAATTTATTTTAATATCTTTCGATATTGAATTGACTGTGCCGAAGCAACTTATAAATAAGTTACTTCTGTTGGTCACTCAGTTTTCAATTGAGACTCTAATTTGTTTGCCTCGCTAATTACCCATAAAGAGTAAGCAGTTTGGCTGTTAGAACTCAATCTGTACGAGTGCCCACACAGATGATTGCTTTATATTGTTAAAGAACGTTTTGAGTCGCTTTAGCTCCTCAAGGGATGCGTATAATACATCCTTTATTTTTCGAGTCAACACTTTGTTTTAAACTTTCTTTTTGGAAGATTTAAAACCGAAGTTTTATTTAACTCTCTAAGTAGTTCGTGCCTTGCTATGCTTCGGCGTTTCCCTTCTCAGTGGGGTCGCATTATAGGGATAAACGAGTGAGGGTCAACACTTTATTTCCGCTTTATGACAATTAAATTAATATTGTATAAAAGGCATACAAACAAAGGCTTGCAATGAAGTTTAAGCTTAAAAAAGCACCAAATAAATGGCAGTAATAGGGAAGTTATAGTTACGCTAGGTAGAAGGTAGGTTATTTAGTTTAAATGTTATGTTTAAATAATTAAATGCGGCTTAGTTGTAGTGCTTTACTGGGTAACTTTAAATAAAACTTTATGCCTCTCAAGGTTTAGCAAAATACTCAGTTAAATATCTGATGTAGAGTAGGGAGCTCATATTATTCAGACAATAAAAAAGCGAGTTAATAACTCGCTTCTATCTACTTATACTTTTTAACTAAATATAAGTCGTTATTTTTTAACTGGGCGTTTCCAGCCATCTAAATTACGCTGCTTGCCTCGAGCAATAGCTAGTTGCTCATCTGCGACTGTATTCGTAATAACAGAGCCTGCACCAATTGTTGCCATTGCACCAATATTTACGGGTGCAACAAGCGATGAGTTAGAACCAATAAAGGCATTGTTGCCAATAATGGTTTTTGCTTTATTAACGCCATCATAGTTACAGGTAATAGTACCCGCGCCAATATTAACCTTTTCGCCAATTTCCGCATCACCTAGATAACTTAAGTGATTAGCTTTAGAGCCTTTACCTAAACGGGTTTTTTTCATTTCGACGAAGTTACCAACATGTGAGTCTTCTTCCATAATGGCACCTGGGCGAAGGCGGGCATAGGGACCAAGCGTACATTTAGCTGCAACTGTTGCATCTTCTATAAGTGTATTAGCTTTGATTATAACGTTATCGCCAATGCTGCAGTTTTTAAGCACACAGTTTGGTCCAATTTCAACGTTATGACCTATAGTCACTTTGCCTTCAAAAATCACGTTTATATCTATTAGTACATCTTCACCGGTGGTAACTGTTCCGCGAACATCTATACGGGCAGGATCGGCAAGTGTTGCACCATTAAGCATTAATTCTTGTGCTTGCCATGCTTGGTACGCACGTTCAAGGCCAGCTAGTTGTACGCGGTTATTAGCGCCCTCTACTTCCATTGGGTGATCTGGCTGAGCTGATGTAATTTCAACACCTTCGCTATGTGCCATTGCCACTATGTCGGTTAGGTAATATTCGCCTTGCGCATTATTGTTAGATAAGTTGCCTAACCAGCTTTTTAGCAATCGACCATTAACGGCCATAATACCGGTATTTACTTCGCTAATAAGTAATTGCTCTGGGCTGGCATCTTTTTGCTCAACAATACCCACTAACTTGCCATCAACACGCAGCATACGTCCGTAACCATTTGGATCAGCTAAATTTACGGTTAATACCGCTAAACCATGTTTAGGTGTCGCAGCTAATAAACGTTCAAGTGTTGATTGCTTAGTTAAAGGCACGTCACCGTATAAAATCAGCACTGTATCATCGTCATTAACATGTGAGTTGGCTTGCGCTACTGCATGACCCGTACCTAACTGCTCAGCTTGGAGTACCCAATTTACGTTGTTGTTGGCCAGTTGTTGTTGTAATAATTCGCCACCGTGACCGTAAACTAAGTTAGTGGTAGTTGCACCTAGTGCTTTTGCGTTATCAATAACGTGCTGCACCATAGGTTTGCCAGCCACTTTATGAAGAACTTTAGGTAGCGCTGAGCGCATGCGAGTACCTTTACCCGCTGCAAGAATAACCGTTGTTAGAGACATTAAAACAATTTCCTTTTTTCGTTGTTTTAGCTAAATAAGCGCGTACTGGTGCACAGTAGATTATGTAAATCACATCATGTGCAAATACTCAGTAGCTTAATTACTGACTACTGAATCTTGGCTGAAACACTCAGACACTTCAATGGCGTTATTGTAACGGGGATTAGTGATGGATATAAGTAACAAGGGATAAATAGTGAGCACAAAAAGTAAATTTATAATTTTTATAGCATTGCTGATTTATATTACAGGCACAAAAAAGCCCACGTTATGTGGGCTTTTAAAAACCAGATAGGCTTACTTTTTACGTAATTGCTGAATAATGCGTAGCTGAGCAATTGCTTCAGCTAGTTGCACTGCGGCTTGATTATAATCAAGTTCAGCAGATGCACCTTTCGCCATTTGAGCTTCAGCGTCACGCTTAGCGGCTTCTGCAGCTTGCTCGTCAAGGTCTTCACCACGAACAGCTGTATCAGCAAGAACAGTCACTAGATTAGGTTGCACTTCTAATGTACCGCCAGCAATGTAGATGAACTCTTCTTCACCAAATTGCTTAACTAAACGTACCATACCAGGTTTAAGGGCAGTAAGTAGTGGAGCGTGACCAGCATTAACGCCTAACTCACCTTCACTACCAGTAACTTGAATCGATTCAACACGGCCAGAGAACAAACTCTGCTCTGCGCTTACTACATCAAGATGTACAGTCATAGCTGCCATACTCCCCTCCTAAGTTACATGCTTTTGGCTTTTTCTTGAGCTTCTTCGATAGAGCCAACCATGTAGAACGCTTGCTCTGGCATATCATCAAATTCACCGTTTAAGATGCCTTTAAAGCCAGAAATTGTATCTTTTAGTGATACGTATTTACCAGACGCGCCTGTAAACACCTCTGCCACGAAGAATGGCTGAGATAGGAAACGTTGGATTTTACGTGCACGAGATACAAGTTGCTTATCTTCGTCAGAAAGCTCGTCCATACCTAGGATTGCAATGATGTCTTTAAGTTCTTTATAACGCTGAAGAACTGTTTGAACGCCACGTGCTGTATCGTAGTGCTCTTGACCAATTACTTGTGGGTCAAGTTGACGTGAAGATGAATCAAGTGGGTCTACCGCTGGGTAGATACCAAGTGACGCGATATCACGCGAAAGTACTACTGTTGCGTCTAAGTGAGCAAAGGTAGTTGCTGGAGATGGATCCGTTAAATCATCCGCAGGTACGTATACCGCTTGGATTGAAGTGATTGAACCTGTCTTAGTAGAAGCGATACGCTCTTGTAATACACCCATTTCTTCAGCAAGTGTAGGCTGGTAACCTACCGCTGATGGCATACGACCAAGAAGTGCAGATACTTCTGTACCAGCAAGTGTGTAACGGTAGATGTTATCTACGAAGAAAAGTACATCGCGACCTTCATCACGGAACTTTTCAGCCATAGTAAGACCTGTTAACGCTACGCGTAAACGGTTACCTGGAGGCTCGTTCATCTGACCGTATACAAGCGATACTTTATCAAGTACGTTTGAATCGTTCATCTCATGGTAGAAATCGTTACCTTCACGTGTACGCTCACCAACACCGGCGAATACTGAGTAGCCGCTGTGCTCGATTGCGATGTTACGGATAAGTTCCATCATGTTTACGGTTTTACCAACACCGGCACCACCGAATAAACCAACTTTACCACCTTTAGCGAATGGACATACAAGGTCGATAACCTTGATACCCGTTTCTAAAAGCTCAACTGAACTTGATTGCTCTTCGTAAGTAGGCGCTGCACGGTGAATAGACATACGGTCTTCTTCGCCGATTGGGCCAGCTTCATCGATTGGCTCACCAAGTACGTTCATGATACGACCAAGTGTTGCTTTACCAACTGGAACTTGAATCGACTCACCTGTATTCATTACCGAAGCACCACGACGTAAACCGTCTGTAGTACCCATAGCGATAGTACGTACCACACCGCCACCTAACTGTTGTTGAACTTCTAGAGTCAACCCAGTTAAATCGCCATCTGTTACTCTTAGCGCGTCATATACGGCTGGCACGTTGTTTTGTGGAAATTCAATATCCACAACGGCACCGATAATTTGGACGACCTTACCTAAACTCATGTCTATTCCTCTCGTTAATCTTTGCCTGAAGCATTAAACTGCTGCTGAACCAGAACAAATCTCACTAATTTCTTGTGTGATTGCTGCTTGGCGAGCTTTGTTATAAATAAGCTGTAACTCATCCATAAGGTCGCCGGCATTATCTGTTGCAGCTTTCATTGCAACCATGCGGGCAGCCTGCTCAGATGCAGCATTTTCAACTACACCTTGGTATACTTGAGACTCAACAAACCGTACTAACAACGCTTCTAAAATAGCGTCTGGGTTTGGCTCATACAAGTAATCCCATGTGTGGGCAGATACTTCTTCTTCAGCTTTTGGCAAAGGGAGTAACTGATCTACTGTTGGCTCTTGCTTCATGGTATTTACAAACTTGTTGTATACCAAGAATAAACGGTCAATTTTACCTTCAGAGAATGCATCAAGCATTACTTTTACAGGACCAATTATATCCTGAATTGAAGGTTTATCTCCTAAGCCTGCTTTTTTAGCAAGGACTTGACCACCAAAGCGTTGGAAGAAACCAGCAGCTTTACTGCCTAAAGTTGCAAACTCTGCGCTTACACCTTTTTCTTTCCATGCTTTAATATCTAGTGCAACTTTTTTAAACTCATTTGAGTTTAAACCGCCACACAGACCACGGTCTGTAGAGATAACAATATAACCAACTCGTTTTACTTCACGCTCTTCTAAAAAAGGGTGGGTAAAATCAAGATTTGCTTGAGCAACACGACCAATCACTGTGCGTAATTTTGCAGCGTATGGACGGCTTGTAGCAACGCGTTCTTGCGCCCTTTTCATTTTAGACGCAGCAACCATTTCCATTGCGCTAGTGATCTTTTGAGTATTTTTAATACTACCGATCTTGCTTTTAATCTCTTTTCCGCTGGCCATGACTCTCTCTCCGAATCAAGGTGTGCTTTAGTTTCCTAAAGCGCACCATTAATAACTATATTACCAAGTTTGCGTAGACTTGAACTTCGTTAGAAGTTCTTTAAGTTGCGCTTCGATCTCGGCGTTGTAGTTACCAGTTTCATTGATTTGAGCCACAAGCTCTGCGTATGTGCTATTTGCATACGAAAGTAAAGCCGCTTCAAAATCCATGATCTTAGCGATCTCGATATCTTGAAGGTAGCCTTTTTCAGCAGCAAATAACGACAAAGACATTTCAGCAACAGACATTGGCGCGTACTGTTTCTGCTTCATTAGCTCTGTTACACGCTCACCATGCTCAAGTTGAGCACGAGTTGCATCATCAAGGTCAGACGCGAACTGCGAGAACGCAGCTAATTCACGGTACTGAGCTAGGGCTAGACGAATACCGCCACCTAGTTTCTTAACGATTTTAGTTTGTGCAGCACCACCAACACGCGATACCGAAATACCAGCGTTTACTGCTGGACGGATACCTGAGTTGAATAGGTCAGTTTCTAAGAAGATTTGACCATCGGTGATAGAGATAACGTTAGTCGGTACGAACGCAGAAACGTCGCCGCCTTGAGTTTCAATGATTGGCAATGCCGTCAATGAACCAGTTGTACCTTTCACTTCACCATTAGTGAACTTTTCAACGTATTCAGCGTTTACACGCGAAGCACGTTCTAAAAGACGAGAGTGAAGATAGAATACGTCACCTGGGTATGCTTCACGACCTGGCGGGCGCTTAAGTAGTAATGAAATTTGACGATAAGCAACTGCTTGCTTAGACAAATCATCATATACGATTAAAGCGTTTTCACCGCGGTCACGGAAGTATTCACCCATAGTACAGCCCGCGAACGGTGCTAAGTACTGAAGTGCCGCTGATTCAGAAGCAGATGCAACAACTACGATAGTATTTGCTAATGCACCGTGCTCTTCTAATTTGCGAACTACGTTAGCAATAGTAGATGCTTTTTGACCAATCGCAACGTACACACACTTAACGCCTGTGCCTTTTTGATTGATGATTGCATCGATTGCTAGTGCAGTTTTACCTGTTTGGCGATCACCGATGATAAGTTCACGTTGACCACGACCAACTGGAATCATCGCATCGATAGATTTATAACCAGTTTGCACTGGCTCATCTACAGATTTACGCTCGATTACACCTGGTGCAATTTTTTCTACAGGTTCAAACCCGTCATTATCTAGCGCGCCTTTACCATCGATCGGAGCACCTAGTGTGTTAACAACACGACCAAGTAGACCTGGACCAACAGGCACTTCTAAAATACGACCAGTTGTATATACTTTTACGCCTTCAGTAAGATCCGCGTACGGACCCATTACTACTGCACCAATTGAGTCGCGCTCAAGGTTTAGTGCGATAGCATAACGGTTGCCTGGAAGCTCAATCATCTCACCTTGCATACAGTCAGCTAGACCGTGGATGCGGATGATACCGTCTGTAACAGATACAATAGTACCTTCGTTACGAGCTTCACTTACAACTTCGAACTGCTCAATACGTTGTTTGATCAGATCTGAAATTTCAGTGGAATTAAGTTGCATGCTCTTTTTCCCAATTACGATTGTAGTGTTGTGGCTAAGCGGTTTAATTTACCGCGAATAGAGCCGTCGATTACAGTGTCACCCGCCTTAATAATAAGGCCTCCAACTACTGCTGCGTCTTCACTACAATTCAGCTTAACTTTGCGTGCGAAACGTTTTTCAAGTGCCGCTACCAATGACTCTTGTTGCGCTGCAACAAGAGGGGTTGCCGAAATCACATCAACGTCGATTTCTTTATCGTATTCTGCTTTAAATTTAGCAAATAACTGTGCAACTGCTGGTAGTGCGATCAAACGTCCATTTTCAGCCATCACCTTAACTAGGTTCTGACCTTGTTCGTTGAGCTGCTCAGCACAAATTTGAATAAATAATTCAGCTTGTGTAGTAGCAGTAGGCATACCCGCTAGAAGCGCAGATGCTTTTTCATCGCTAGCAACGTGGCCAGCAAAAAATAACATCTCGTTCCAACTTTCAATAGTGCCTTTTTCAACGGCAAGTTCAAAAGCCGCTTTAGCGTATGGGCGAGCGATAGTAGTCAATTCAGACATGCTCATACCCTCCTAGTTACAGCTCAGCGACAAGTTTTTCAACGATGTCACTATGTGCAGCTTGATTAATTTCACGCTCTAAAATTCTCTGTGCGCCAACCACTGCCAGAGTTGCTACTTGCTTACGTAGCTCTTCTGTCACACGGTTACGCTCTGATTCAATTTCAGAGTGCCCTTGAGCAATGATTTTTTCACGCTCTTGTTGACCACGAACTGTCTCTTCGTCAACAATTAGCACAGCACGCTTTTTAGCTTGGTCTATGATATCAGCCGCTTGAACTTTGGCATCTTTAAGCTGTTCTGCAGCTTTCTTTTGCGCTAGTTCTAAGTCTTTTTCGGCTCTATCAGAGGCAGCTAAACCATCTTCGATTTTTTTCTGGCGAGCTTCAATTGCACCGTTTAGTGGTGGCCATACGAACTTCATACAAAAAAGTACGAACACCGTAAACGCAATCAATTCACCGATAAGAGTGGCGTTTAAATTCACAACCGCTCCTCCTTAAATAGTAAGCTGTTCAAAAAATAAAATTAAAGTACGAACAACAATACCATAGCGATACCAACACCAATCATTGCTACAGCATCGATTAGACCAGCAAGGATAAACATTTTAACTTGTAGCGAAGGTGCAAGCTCAGGTTGACGCGCACATGCTTCAAGGAATTTACCGCCCATGTTACCAAAACCAACTGCTGTACCGATTGCACCGAAGCCAATTAGTAAAGCTACTGCGATGTACTTAAGACCTAATACTAGTTCCATTTTTTTCTCCAAAGTTTCAATTGTAATTAAAGTTAAATATTAAAGGTAAAGATTATAAATTAGTGATTATCTGAACTTGCCATGCTTAGGTAAACAATGGTCAGCATCATAAATAAGAATGCTTGCAGTGTAATAACTAAGATATGGAATACTGCCCATACAAAGTGCAGTGGTAACTGCATAAAACCAATTGCGCCAATCAAGATGAAAATCAATTCACCTGCATACAAGTTACCAAATAAACGTAGTGCTAACGAAAATGGCTTAGAAACCAATGCGATAAGCTCAAGTAACAAGTTGAAAGGAATCAATAAAATTTGCACAAACACGTTATTAGAGCTAAACGGGTGAAGCGTTAGTTCTTTAATAAAGCCGCCAATGCCTTTGATTTTTATTGCAAAACCAACCATTAAAATAAATACGCCTAGCGCAAGTGCAGAGGTCATATTAATATCGGTAGTCGGTACAATTTTCATGTACACGTCGTGTGAGTCCATACCGAATGCCGTTTCACCAACGAAACCTGCAAATGAGGGTAAAAAGTCAACCGGGATTAAGTCCATTAAGTTCATTAAGAACACCCAAACGAATATCGTTAGGGCTAATGGTGCAATAAGCTTGCTTTTACCGTGGAAGGTATCGCGTACGTTGTCGCCAACGAACTCAACGATAATTTCAATAAAACACTGAAATTTCCCTGGTACACCAAGTGTTGATTTTTTTGCGGCACTACGGAAGATCCATAAAAATATTAGACCTAATCCGATAGACCATGCGAGGGTATCCACATGCCATGTCCAGAATCCACTATCCGCACATGCTTTATTGAAGGCTAAACCGGCATCGGTCGAACACATCTTCGCATTGGTCAAGTGGTGCTGAATATGGCTAGATAGAGTAACTTCTTCTGCAGCCATGTTATATCCCAAAGTTAATGTTTAAAAAAAACGGGTGCAAACAATCCAGTAAACAACACCAACACATAAGCACTAAAAAAAGGCAGTAACACTACCGGGTAAAGCTTTAGTATTAGCGCGAACAATATGATTGTTAGCATAAATTTTAGTCCGTTGCCGCGTTTTAACGAGGCATACGCTTGATTTGCTTTACTCGCACCCATATATCTGAATGCGTAGAGGGCAAATACTAAGTGGGGGAGTACTGCTACAGTGCCTCCAGCAAATGCTGATAGCCCGGCGTTTATTCCCCAACCTAAAAAAATAATTACTGTAGTAACTAACGCTACTACTCCCTGCAGAAGAATTAATTTCAATGCGGCAAGCCTATACGGCCTTGCTAACTTATTCGTCACGTTTAGTTAACCTTAATGGCGTTCTAATTGTCAGGGTATGAAAACTGGCGAAATTATACTTAATCCTGCCAGTTTTGCAACTTGAGTAGCTGTATTGTGGTGTAAAATAACGACAATTGTCTCATTTTAGACATGTTATTTATTAATGCTGGGAATAGTCTTGGTTGATACGGTTTAAAATGCCATCTAATTCATCAAGGTTAGTGTAAGAAATAACCAACTTACCTTTGCCTTTTTTGTTATAGTTTATTTCAACTTTGGCACCTATGTTTTCAGCGAGTTGTTGCTCTAACTGTTTAACATCTGGATCTTTTTCTGTTGCTTCTTTAGCGGCTACAGGCTCTAAAATTGAACGTACAAGCTTTTCGGTTTCTCGCACTGTAAGTGCTTTAGCCACAGCTAAACGCGCCGCATCAGATTGCGTATCTCCCTCAAGCGCTAATAAACAACGAGCGTGGCCCATTTCAATATCGCCGTGTTCTAACAATGTTTTTACGTCATTATTTAAATTATTTAGACGCAATAAATTAGTCACTGTAGTACGAGATTTACCAACGGCATCGGCTACTTGTTGATGCGTTAATTCAAACTCATTTAGTAAACGGTTTAAAGCAACCGCTTCTTCCATGGCATTTAAATCTTCACGCTGAATATTTTCTATTAAAGCAATAGCAACCGCAGCTTCATCGGGTACATCTTTAATAATACAAGGTACGGTATCAAGCTTAGCTATTTGCGCTGCACGCCAACGACGTTCACCGGCAATAATTTCATAGCTATTGTGTGCAATAGGGCGTACTACAATTGGCTGAATAATGCCTTGCGCGCGAATTGAACTGGCTAACTCTTCTAATGCTTCTTCCGACATATCTTTACGCGGTTGATATTTACCCGAGTGTAAAAATTCGATCGGTAATTTTTGTAATTCGCTTTGTTGAGATTGCGTTACATTGTGCATAATGTCAGTTGTATTTGACGAATTTTGCTCATTGCTACTTGTTGGTGCAGGTTTTGATGAACTTAACAGCGCATCGAGTCCTCGGCCTAAACCTCTTTTTTTAGCAGACATATTATTTTTTTACCTCAAAGTTAGGCGACAACTGGCGTTGTTTTTTCTTTTCTGCGTAACATTTCACCAGCCAGTGCTAAATATGCTTTAGCACCACTTGATGCCCGGTCATAATACATCGCTGGTGCACCAAAACTTGGTGCTTCGGCTAAGCGAACATTACGCGGGATCACTGTGCGGTAAACTTTATCGCCAAAATGTTGTTTTAATTGTTCTGATACATCATTAGCTAATCGATTACGCGGATCGTACATAGTACGAAGTATGCCTTCAATTTGTAGCTTAGGATTAACTAACTTGGCAAGTTGCGTAATGGTGTCCATTAATGCGGTTAAACCTTCTAACGCATAATATTCACATTGCATAGGGACTAAAATAGAGTCGGCTGCAGCCATGGCATTTACGGTTAACATATTTAAAGAAGGGGGGCAGTCAATAAAAATGAATTCATATTGATCTTTAATTTTTTCCAGCGCATTACGCAAACGCACTTCACGGGCAAATAATTCCATTAATTTTACTTCTGCAGCGGTTACATCACCGTTTGCAGCAATCATATGATATTCACCAGAGGTTTCTTTAATTATAACCTCTTCAATTGGCTTGTTTTCTATCAGCAAATCGTAAATAGTTGGCACGTCGCCATACTTATCTACGCCACTCCCCATAGTGGCATTACCTTGCGGATCGAGATCAATTAACAACACTTTTCGTTTTGTTGCAGCCATAGATGCAGCGAGGTTAACAGCGGTTGTAGTTTTACCTACACCACCTTTTTGATTTGCTAATGCGATGACTTTTGCCACTGTGTCTCTGATCCCTAGTCTTTAGAAAGAATAATTAAATGTCGTTGTGCATCTAAATTAGGTACTTCTAATGCAATTTTTTGCTCAAACTTAACGCCAGTTGGTAATGACTCTAGCTCTTCGCTAGGAAACACACCTTTAAGGGCAATAAATTTTCCTGAATGATCAATTAAGTGTCCACACCAGTCAACCATATCTTGCAATGAAGCAAATGCGCGACTGAGTACACCATCTAATTTAACACTTGGCTGATATTCTTCAACTCTTGACTGCACTGGAGTGACGTTATCAAGTCCTAGCTCATGTTTAACATGCATTAAAAAACGTACACGTTTACCTAAACTATCAAGTAACACAAAATGGGTGTTAGGTAATGCAATCGCTAATACAATACCAGGTAAGCCAGGGCCAGTTCCTACATCAATATAATGATGACCGGGTAAATGAGGTGCAACAACTAAGCTGTCCATTATGTGCTTAACCATCATTTCTTCAGGTAAGCGTACTGAGGTTAAATTATAAGCTTTGTTCCACTTAGTTAATAACTCAACGTAACGAACCAGCTGTTGCTGTTGTTTTTCGGTTAGCGCAATATCAGTTTGCGCTAACAATGTAGTTAATTGTTGCTGTAACACTAGGTACCCTCGCCGTTATGCAGATTTGCGTAACAAGCCTTGCTTCTTCAGATACACCAATAATAACGAAATCGCCGCTGGGGTGATACCAGAAATACGCGAAGCTTGTCCAATAGTGTCTGGACGAGCATCAATCAGCTTAGCAACAACCTCATTTGATAAACCCGATACGGTTTTATAATCAAACTCTTTTGGTAAAATTGTTTGCTCATGCCGTAACTGTTTATTGATCTCATCTTGCTGGCGCACAATATAACCTGCGTACTTTGTATGGATCTCAACTTGTTCAAGCGCGGCTTGATTAGTAAATTCAGATCCTAAGCCGTCAATTGCCATTAGATCGTTATAACGAATTTCAGGACGACGTAATAATTCCTCTAAACTAGCTTCACGCGTTAATGGCGTTTTTAGCAATGCATTAACTTGATCTATCATTGTATGATCTTTGTGGATCCAAGTATCTTTAATACGCTGTTTCTCTTTTGCGATCACTTCCATTTTTTCGTTATATGCCTGCCAACGCTCGTCATTCACTAAGCCTAATTCGCGGCCTTTTTCAGTTAAACGAATATCGGCATTATCTTCACGTAATAATAAACGATACTCAGCACGGCTAGTAAACATACGGTAAGGTTCTTTCGTTCCTAAAGTAGTTAAGTCGTCAATAAGTACACCCACATAAGCTTCGTCACGACGTGGAGTCCAAGACTCTTTACCCTGAACTTTTAAAGCAGCATTCATACCTGCAATTAAGCCTTGCGCACCCGCTTCTTCATAACCGGTGGTACCATTTATTTGGCCCGCAAAAAATAAGCCTTCAATAAATTTAGTTTCTAATGATTGCTTTAAATCGCGAGGATCAAAAAAGTCATATTCAATAGCATAACCAGGACGACAAATATGGGCGTTTTCAAAGCCAGTAATAGATTGCACAATTTCAATTTGCACATCAAACGGTAAACTGGTCGAAATACCATTAGGGTATAATTCATATGATGTTAAACCTTCTGGCTCAACAAAAATTTGATGTTTGTCTTTATCAGCAAAACGAACAATTTTATCTTCAATAGAAGGGCAGTAGCGCGGGCCTATGCCTTCAATCACACCACCATACATTGGCGAGCGATGTAAGTTTTTACGAATAACATCATGGGTCTTTTCATTAGTAAAGGTGATGTAACACGGTATTTGTTGTGGGTGATCACTTGGTTTACCCATAAATGAAAATACCGGTATAGGCGTATCACCTGCTTGTTCTTGCATTTTACTAAAATCAACAGTACGTGCATCAATGCGTGGTGGAGTACCTGTTTTTAAACGATCCACTCTAAAAGGTAATTCACGTAAACGATCAGCTAATGCAATTGAAGGAGGATCGCCTGCACGACCACCTTTAAAGTTTTCTAAACCTATATGTATTTGGCCACCTAAAAAAGTACCTACGGTTAGCACAACACTTGGAGCACTAAAACGTAAACCCATTTGGGTAACCACACCAGTAACACGATCGTTTTCAACAATAAGATCATCACACGATTGTTGAAAAATCTTTAAGTTATCTTGGTTTTGCAATGTTGTTTGAATTGCCGCTTTGTACAAAGCGCGATCAGCCTGTGCTCGGGTTGCACGAACGGCTGGGCCTTTTGAAGAATTAAGTGTGCGAAATTGGATCCCGCCTTTGTCAATGGCCTGTGCCATTGCCCCACCTAGTGCGTCAATTTCTTTAACTAAGTGACCTTTGCCAATGCCACCAATTGCTGGGTTACATGACATTTGACCAAGTGTATCCATATTGTGAGTTAGCAGCAGGGTATTCATCCCCATACGTGCGGCTGCCAATGCGGCTTCAGTGCCAGCATGTCCACCACCTACTACGATAACGTCAAAATTTTCGTGAAAAATCATTAATGGGATCCTACTTAAATCAAACCAGTAAACTTCAAAAGGGAGCGTATTCTACCTAGAATTTAGCAGAAGATAAATGATTAACAGCGGTCAAGATCTAAGTGTGTGATCTCTAATAATATAAAGGATCTTTTAAAGAGATCTTTTATTACTATTACTACTACTGAAGCACTTTTCTGTTGATAAGGTTTAGATCTTTATTTAAAACATATGATTAGATCAGATCTAAAGGTGTGAACATGATCGGATCATCCAGCGAATAAGCTCTGATCAAAAAGGCACTTTATGCACAGGGCAATATCAACCGGATCTTATCCAATGGATAAGCATAGCTATAAACGCAGTTTAATCAGTGGTTATCCACAAAAACTATTAAATTATTAGCAAATTGTGGGTAACTTTAATTTCATTTTTTAGCTTGATCTATTAATTTAAGCCTGTTTTAGCTAGCCAAGAGTCAAGCCAGGCCAATGCAGTATCCTCTGGTAGCGCTTCATCAAGAATATTAAGCTCTAAGCGTTCGGCTACTCTAATTGCGCCTTTTTGTGCTAATAGCTCATCTATATTGCGCCCAGCAAGGTTATAAGTATCGTAGCTGGTATCGCCTAAACCAATAACTGAGTATTTTATATCAGATAAATCATCAGCTTGTGTTAAATCGTCAATAAAGCCAATTAAGTTTTCAGGGTAATCTCCTGCGCCATAAGTAGATGTACATATTAACCAAATAGTATTTTGCTGATCTATATCGTTAAATGCAGGCTGTTCATGTAGTTGCGTACTAATACCTTGAGCATTAAGTTGATCACCTAATTGCTCTGCAACATATTCAGCGGATCCCATTTGGCTGCCAATAATAATATTTACTGCACTCATTAATTTTTGTGATCACATGGCTTTTAATTGCCGCTTATAATAACTGAGTTTGTATAACAGTAAAGTTAAGAGTGCTTTTTTGTATAACTATTTTAGCTGTAAATTTAGCCTCACTTACTTGTGATGTTTTAAGTTGTTGATTAAATAGGGTTTAACAAATAATCTTTAAATGTAATCTTCTGATCAAGTTGTTGATAACAGTGGGGAAAGCTCTGTTTAAAGCCGCTTTATTATTTATGATTGATCGCTAAGTTATTGATTTAAAGAATATGAAAATGCTTAAATTGACCTTATTAAGTAATAATATATACCCTGATCATAATGTGGATAGAATGCCTGTTGATAAGTGCTATTTAGATCATAAAATAAATTTAAATTAGATCAAATAAAGCTGATCTTTTTATTAAATTAGCTAATTAACAGCAAATAGTTAGTTTTAGTGGCGGATCTGGGATATTTACTTGGTTAAATGCGAGAATTTAAGTCTCTATAAAAGGTAATAAAGGCTAATTGTGGATAACTGATCTGACATTATTTATTTTCTCAGCGCAGATCATCATTAATTTTAGCTAACTTGGCCGACCAAAAATATAATTTACGCTTACTTGAGGTTGTGTTGCTCTACTCGATTTTATTAATATGCGTAATTTAGAGTCAATAAAAGCCTAAAACAGGCTGCTGTATTGAATGAATTATAAACATATATTGCTGCTCTTAAGCTTAATTAAGCCTGTTTTAATAGGGAGTATTGCCATAATAGCCACCGTAAAATTGATCCACAGCAGTTAAAATAGCAGCTAAATTACAGTCTATTTTGTAAAAGCCAGACTAAATTAATGCTATAAATTAGCCATTTTATAGCTATTAAAGAGGCGTTATTTTTAGTTAAAACGGCATTAATTTGATGAATTAAGACCAGCCAGCTACTTACTAGGCATTAATATTAGTGCAAAAACAGCTGTTCTTAGAGAAGAAATAGGTAGTGAAAGCAGGGGATTATTGACAATAAAAAAGAGCCTCTAGGGCTCTTTAAAATATATTTGACAACTTATTTGCCGATACAGAATGAACTAAATATTTTTCCAAGTAGGTCATCTGAGGTAAATTCGCCGGTAATTTCGTTTAGATATTGCTGGGTTAAACGTAATTCTTCGGCGAGTATTTCGCCCGCTATATGCATTTCTAACTGAGCTTTACCTGTATCTAAATGGTGCGCTGCATGCTCAAGCGCATCGAGGTGGCGACGACGTGCCATAAAGCCACCTTCTGTTGCGCCATCAAAACCAATACAGGCTTTTAAATGCTCGCGAACCAGCTCAATACCATCGGCATTTTTAGCACTTAAACTGATGACCGGGTATTGCTGGTTTTGCTCCATACCAACAATATCGCCCGATAAATCGGCTTTATTTCTGATCACTGTAACCCCTAATCCAACGGGTAATTTAGCCATAAATTCTGGCCAAATTTTATGGGGATCAGTATCAACAGTGTCGGTGCCATCAAGCATAAACAGCACTCGGTCGGCTTGGTTTATTTCATCCCATGCGCGCTCAATACCTATTTGTTCTACTAAATCAGGGCTTTCACGCAGGCCTGCTGTGTCAATAATATGCAGTGGCATGCCGTCTATATGTATATGTTCACGTAGTACGTCACGTGTAGTGCCGGCAATTTCGGTTACAATAGCGGCTTCACGCCCAGCAAGGGCATTTAATAAGCTTGATTTACCCGCATTAGGGCGACCGGCAATAACAACCCGCATACCTTCGCGCATTATGCTGCCTTGCTTAGCTTGATCGGTTACTGTATTGAGCTGGGCAATAATGGCATCTAAATCGCCAGAAACTTTACCGTCAGATAAAAAATCAATTTCTTCATCTGGAAAATCAATTGCGGCTTCTACGTACATACGCAAGTGAATTACTTTTTCTACTAGGGTTTCTATGTGCTTTGAAAATTCACCCTGTAGCGATTGTAGGGCGCTTTTAGCTGCTTGCTCTGAGGTTGCATTAATTAAATCGGCAATGGCTTCTGCTTGAGTTAAATCAAGCTTGTCGTTCATAAATGCACGCTCAGAAAACTCACCTGGCTTTGCTAAACGAACACCGTCAATTTTGCTAATTTCTTTAAGTAACATGTCCAGTACTACTGGGCCACCGTGGCCTTGTAGTTCAAGTACATCTTCACCAGTAAATGAGTTAGGGCCGGCAAAGTAAATGGCAATACCTTGATCAAGTTGCTCGCCAGCAAGGCTTTTAAATGGCACATAATCGGCGTACCGAACTTTAGGTATTTTTC
This sequence comes from Pseudoalteromonas translucida KMM 520, assembly GCF_001465295.1. Classification (NCBI taxonomy): domain Bacteria; kingdom Pseudomonadati; phylum Pseudomonadota; class Gammaproteobacteria; order Alteromonadales; family Pseudoalteromonadaceae; genus Pseudoalteromonas; species Pseudoalteromonas translucida. Next base: position 3,387,172 of record NZ_CP011034.1, read on the forward strand.
CTACCACTTTTTCAGCAACGCTTTTAGCAAGGCTGCCTGAAACGCGAATAATACCAACACCACCACGTCCGGGGGCTGTTGCTTGTGCTGCAATTGTGTCTTGATTGAACATGCTATTAATTTGCCAACAATGAGTAACTTTATGGCGGTATTGTAACCTATGGATTTATTTGTAGCGAATAGCTGTGTTGAAAAACAGGCAATAAAAAAGGCGACCTAAGTCGCCTTTATATAAGTAGGAGCTTAATTAGCCTCTTACTTTAATTCCTTTCTTTTCCATGCCACGGTAGATGATTAACATCTGGACAATAGAAATAAGGTTAGACACTAACCAGTAAAGAACTAAACCAGATGGGAACCATAAGAAGAATACAGAGAAGATAACCGGCATAAAGGTCATCATTTTTTGCTGCATTGGATCGGTAACCGTCATAGGTTGCAGTTTTTGCGTAATAAACATACTGGCACCAAATAATATTGGTAACACGTAGTATGGGTCTTTCGCAGAAAGGTCAGTTAGCCAAAAAATAAATTCAGCGTGGCGAAGTTCTGTTGATTCTAAGAACACGTAGAACAAGGCTAAGAAAATAGGCATTTGTAGCAAAATAGGGAAACAGCCACCCATAGGGTTCACTTTTTCTTTTTTGTACATTTCCATTGTGGCTTGGCCGAACTTTTGACGATCGTCACCAAATTTTTCTTTAAGCGCTGCCATTTTAGGCTGAAGGGCACGCATTTTAGCCATTGAGGTATATTGCGCTTTAGTCAGTGGGTACATTAACGATTTAACGATAATAGTAATGGCAATAATCGCCACACCCCAGTTACCTAAAATACTGTGTAACCATTTTAACAATACAAATAAAGGCTGTGAAATAAACCATAACCAACCGTAATCTACGGTTAAATCTAAATCAGGGTGAATAGCTTCAAGTACATCAGACTCTTTCGGGCCCATATAATAAGTAGCAGTAAGTGTTTGCTCACTACCAGCTTGAATATTAACCGCTTCGTCTTTAACACCAATGATGGCAGCATTACTCTTAGTAATTAAACTATAAAGTGTATTTGACTGATCCTGCATTGGAACCCAAGCACTTACAAAGTAATGTTGAATAAACGCAACATAGCCACCAAGTGTAATTTTATTTAGATTTTTGTCAGCCATATCTGAAAAACTGTACTTTTCGTACGGGTCATCATCAGTACCGTATGCTGCACCTAAATAGTTTTGATCAACCATGCTGCCTTTTTCTTGTACAGTGCGCTTAACTTGTGTGTAAAGCTGTACTTGAAGTGGCGTGCTAGTGGTATTGTTGATTGTGTATTCTAAAGCAACATCATATTGACCTTTTTTGAATACATAGGTTTTTGTAAAGTTAACACCATTACTATCAGTAAACTGTAGCGGCACTCTAAGTTCATCACCCGTTAAAGTGTATGACTTTTGCTCTACGTGGTAAGTTGGGCGACCTTGTGCAGAAGCATCAGGACCATTTAAGCCAATTAAACCACTTTGTGAAAAGTATTGCTTACCATCAAACTCACCAAGCAGCATATAAGGTGTTTCACTGCCTTTAGTTTCTTCATATTGAAGTAAGTAAGTTTCAACTATATCACCGCCTCGGGTATCAATTTTAACTTTGAAAACATCTGTTGTAATTTCAATTACAGAGCGTTTTGCTAAAGTTGCTGAAGCAGGTAACTCAGAGTCAGATGAAGTTGGTACATAATCTTCTGATTCTGATGATGTTGGGTTTAATGTTTGTGTGGTGGCACTCGGATCGGCTTTTGGCGTGTTGTAATCAGTATTCCATTCTTGAAATAATAAAAACGACACCAGCATCAGGCCAATGAATAAAAACGTGCGTTGCGATTCCATAACAGCTCTTATTTCTCGTGTTGGTGGTTAATATGGGTTAATTTTTCAGGAACGGGGTCGTTCCCACCTGAATGTAAAGGATGGCATTTTAATATGCGTTTAACTGCTAACCAACTGCCTTTTACTGATCCATGCAAATTAATTGCTTGAATCGCGTAACTAGAGCACGTTGGATTAAAACGACAATGCGGACCTAATAGCGGGCTAATCCACTTTTGATAACCGCGGATAAATAAAACTAAACAATACGTTGGAAAAGCAACAAGTGGTTTAAGTAACCTCATGATATATATGCTCCTACGTAAGTTTAGTAAATAGATACCATGTATTTAAAGACTCAATATGAGATTTTAAATGCATGATTAAAAGGTGAGCTAAAGATACCTTAATTAACCCTGTAATTCTATTGCTATTAGGTCTGTTTATTTGATTTAACTGATTTATTAGGGCGCTTTTTAAAAGGTGGTGGTTTGGGCGCACCCGGTTTGCAGCGCTCATTAATTTTACGCCACAACTTGGTCAGTTGTTTGGTTAATTCTTCATTAGACTGCTCATCAATACCACTTTTAACCATAAGCACAATATCTATATTGTCGATGCTGTGTTTATTTAAACGAAAGCATTCGCGAGCTAAACGTTTAATACGGTTACGTTGGCATGCCTTTTTAACTCGTTTTTTAGCAACAGTAAGTCCTAACCGAGGTTGATCTTGGTCATTAGGTTTAGCTAAAAGAGTAAAGAAAGGAGTTGCAGCCCGAGCGGGTTCATTAAATATGCGAGAGTAATGCGAGGGAGTTAACAGACGTAACTCCCTGCCAAAGTTAAAGTCTTCCACTTATAAATTAAGCAGAAAGAACTTTACGGCCTTTAGCGCGGCGACGAGCTAATACTTTACGGCCATTTACAGTTGCCATGCGAGCACGGAAACCGTGAGCACGTTTGCGTTTTAAAACGCTTGGTTGAAAAGTTCTTTTCATAACAATCTCTTCCGATCGGTTAAAGTTAAAACATCCTATGCAGGTCGCGATCCTGGCACAGGTGCCATTGCGAGCGCGAGATATTATAGATGAAGTGTATTAAAGTCAATCATAATTACGCACTACCCTTGGAGTATACCAGTTATTTAATGTAGATCATAAAGAGTGATCTATTAGGATCATCATTAATAAGAAGTTTTCCACAGCCCCTGTATAAAAAGTGAATAAAAGCAGGGGAAAACTAAATTAGATCGCAGATTTGTTTCGCGATCCAGAGCTAATTTTGTTATGATCTATGCTCAGGCTTTAAAATTAAACTTGTATTAAATCATTGTGTTAAGTGTTTTATACCGTGATA